>NC_017094.1:1599711-1919653 GCF_000284315.1 Leptospirillum ferrooxidans C2-3
CAGCAGTCTTATCATCGAGAGCAGCCATATGGGTCTGGGCCTGGATACCCCACTGATGCAACTTTGTAAGAAGAAGTTTGCTTTCAAGTTTCAGTTCACGAGCTAGTTCATAGACCTTGATCAAAAGTTAGGACTCCCTTATTCCTCTGTATCGTGAACATTCATCTCAGGCTTTTGAAGTCCAAGAAAATCCCTGGCCGTTTCAATAAGCTTTGCTGCTGTTTTTGGTCCAAACTTCGGAAGAGAGGAAACAGAGGCCAAATCAGCATTTGCTATTTTTTCCACAGTATCGAAACCGGCACCTCTGAGAATTTCAGCCACAATTCCGCCCATTCCAGGCAGATCCTCTATCTCAAGAAGTTTCGGGGTTGAATCAGAGCTCTCTGCATTATTACGCAACAGTCGTCCTGGATCGATCGACTGAGCAAGTTCGGAGTCCCCCGTTACCTGGCTGTCACTAAAAATATCAATTTTCCATCCGGTCAGTTTTGCTGCAAGCCTGACGTTATGTCCCCGCCTACCAATGGAGAGGGACAGCTGCTGGTCAGCAACGATAACGGTCGCAACTTTTTCACCACCCAACTCACGGAACGCAACTTTTTGAATCTTTGCCGGAGACAGTGCTCTGGAAATGAAGGTTGCAGGATCCGGGCTCCACTCTATGATATCGACTTTCTCACCATGGAGTTCCCGTACGACAGCCTGAACACGAACACCCTTGACACCAACACATGAGCCGACCGGGTCCACATTTGGATCCTTTGAGAAAACAGCAAATTTGGCTCGCTCGCCTGGTTCCCTGACAACATTGCGAATTTCTATCACACCCTCAGAAATTTCTGGGACTTCCTTTTCAAAAAGCCTTGCCACAAAATCAGGATGAGTGCGAGAAAGAATGATCTGAGGACCTCTGCTTGTCGTTCTCAAATCAAGCAAAAGACATTTGATCCGATCTCCTCTCCGGAAACTTTCCCGGGGCATTTGCTCCCGAAAAGGCAGGATCGCCTCTGTTTTCCCAAGATCAACAATGTAGTTTTTTCGTTCATGGCCGATGACAACGCCGTTAATGATATCCCCTTGGCGCCCACCAAACTCACGGGTGACAACATTCCATTCAGCTTCACGAACTTTCTGGAAGACAACCTGCTTGGCTGCCTGTGCAGCAATACGGCCAAAGTCGTCAATCTCAAGATAGCTGCCAATCTCATCACCGATCTCTGCTTCAGGATCTGAAGCTTTCGCCTCTTCAAGAGAGATTTCTTCGGCTGGTGACTCGACATGCTCAACAATCCTTTTGGTCTGCAGCACCTGGATTTCACCAGTGCGATGATTGACCTCAACCTGATAGTTGTCACCCCCGCCATACCGTTTTCGGGCTGCAGCAACCAATGCGGCTTCGAGAGCGCTGACCAACGTCTCCTGAGTGATTCCTTTTTCTCTTTGGAGCTGATCCAGAACACTTAGCAATTCCTGATTAACCATGGCTTCAACGGTTAAAAAACAACCGTATTCCTCCTCCTGCTATTTTTCTTCCTTGGGTGGAGCATCCTCCCAAAACTGGGCCTGAACTTCCTTGATTTCTGACAGTGGTATCGATTCTGTAACAAACTTCTTCCCGGATGGTACGGTCAAACGAACACCGATAGAATCAGCTGATTCAATCTTGCCTCTAAAAACTTTTTGCCCATTCACCGGATTCACTGTTTTTATCTTGACGGTACGACCAACATTGACAAAAAGTTCTTCAGGCACCTTCAGAATTCTATCGAGACCTGGTGAGCCGACTTCCAATCGATACCGGAAAGGGATCGGATCGGTCAAGTCCAGGAGATCAGCGATTCTCCTTGATGCGATTTCAAGGCGATCAAGATTAATGCCACCCGGCTCATCCAATGTGACTCTGACAACCCCCCCTTGCCTTTTTGGCAAATCCAAAGAGTGCAATTCAATGCCAAGGGGAGAAAGCAAAACACGGATTTCTTGTTCAAGATTAAACGTCGGATCAAGATTATTCATCCGGTCTTTGTAACATGGAACAACTTGAAAGTCAAAAGGAGAAAAGGGGAAAACGAATCAGAGTGACCTATATTAATGCGTCTCGATGGGAGTCCCAACTGGTGGACGATTAAAATACGGAACCAAATTCTTGTCTGTTGCCTGCTTCGTCTCTTGACTCTGCTGGGCTGACTTCGAATCGGTCGCATTTTGGGTTGTAGTCTTTTTTTGAGCAGATCCATCCGAATGGCTGCAAGCAGATACAACAACCAAAAAAAACAGCCCTAAAGAAAGGGTTCTAGGGAGATACCGAAACACTCGTGGTTCTTTTATCATCTTGTCAATTTTCCCAAATGGAAGAACAGCACAAACCCGTTAATAAATGCGATGATACCAAAAACACCGAGTGCCATACTGGTGTACCACAAAGAAGATCTCCGAAGCATCACCGCCATGGAAGTCAACACAATTGCAATCTGAAAACAAACTACACTCAAGGCAAATGCCCGATGATGGCGAAGAGCAGCGTCAGACTCCAGATTCAGCGCATCTCTCTGTTTTTCAAAATCCTGAGCATTGTGTTTGATTTGCTTCACTTGCTTATTATATTTATCTATAAGCTTCGTAAATTTCTCTTTCTCCACGGTTGCTTGAGATTTTTTGAGAACGAGAGTTTCCATCCTTAGCTGATTTTCAGACATATGAAGCTTTATTTTTTTTGCTTGGTAATAAGACCATTGATCGGAAGATTTTGCCTGAAAAAAGATGGCCGAATTTTTCAGAAGGATCGCTTCGGAAGTCCATTGCTCGGATTCAAGATTTGAAAGTGCGGCAAAAACGGCCAACAACGAAGTTGTCAGCGCAACACGAATATTCCATGCATCACGTTTATGTTCACGCTCTTCAAGTCCTTCAGTAACAGACTCAATAAGATCATGGGCCTCAACCGAACCATTATCCATAAAACTACTTTTTTCCCTTTGGATCAACAGTAGTCAGCAGTTTTTCAATCCTGTCCACAAAAATAACCGGGTCAAACTTGACAAGGTACTCGTTTGCGCCTGCCTCAAGTCCCTTTCTCACATTCTCGGTTCCCGACATGGATGAATGGACCAATACCGTCAAGGAATTCAGCTCAGGGTTTGCCCGAACCTCTTTTGTCAGGGTATAGCCGTCCATGACTGGCATTTCCACATCGGTAATCAGAAGGGAGACCCTGTTTCCAATTTTACGCTCAGGATCAGCGGATACTTCTTTTTTCAGGATCTCGAGCGCTTCCTTGCCATTTTTTGCTTCCAGAACGCTAAAACCTTTCTTCTTCAATGCCTTCACGACCATTGACAATGCCACAGGACTATCATCAGCAGCTACAATATAACGTTGGTCCAGGCTTTTGGTCTGGGGCATCTGCTCCAAATATTCTTCCTGCCGGGTAAAGATGCCCATCTCTTCAACAATCGACTCAAAGTCCAGAATCAGAAGAACTTCTTCCTCAGAAAGCTTTACCGTTCCGGTCACCTTGCTTTCCTTCGAACGGCCTGAACGAGCCATTGTGATCGGCACAATATCTTTCCAGGAGATTCTTCTGATTTGAGCGGCCTTGTGAACGATAAAGCCCAAGCGAACGGCACTAAACTCCGTAACAATGATTTGTTTGGTCATTTGGGCCAAACAGGCAGGCTCTTTGATCTTCATCCATTTTGCCAAATTAATCACCGGAATAACTTGACCGCGGAGATTAATGATTCCTTCCTGATATTCGTTTCCGTCCGGAACGGGTGTAATAAAACCAGGAAGCTGGATAATTTCAATCACCTTGGATACGTTAACCCCATAAATCCCTTCACGCTGGGATCCATCAGCATCCTCCTGAAACATTCTGAAATCCACCAACTCCATCTGGTTTGTACCGACCTGAAGGATGAGACTATCAATCTGACTCAATGGATTCTCCTTATCTGCACTTTGTAACAGGATCAGAAAATCAAACGGGGAAAACCAGCAGAACATCCATAGACAAGGTTCAACTTAACACACCATGATGAAAACATTCGGCATTAACAATGCACTTTGATAAATGGCAAAATCCCCGAAACACCATAAGCAAATCTCTTCTGAATCTAACACATGCCCGGCAGAGTTAGCAAAAGCCTTATTCCACTGCAGCAAGGAGATCGATCAAGTCTTCTTGGAATCTCCCTCCCCCTTCATATCGGCATATTTGCTCTTTTTGTCCATGGACAAATATCAAAAATAAAAGGTCTTCACGAAAAAAGTCCGCAACCTAAGGGGTAGACCGATTGGAACAATCCCTCACGCTCCGGCTTTCTAACAGTTGACGTCGATATCAGAGATAAGTGTGGAATAAACTCTAAAAAAAGAGCTCTTATTGATTGATCTTCAACATTTGTGTTCCCCCCCTTTGAAATTCGTAATCGACTGGAACGATCGAAGTTTGATAACCTTGTTTTTCAAGAATTCGCTGAACTTCATCCATGTGTCGAGAGGGAACGGCTCCCAGTTCGAGAAGGGGGAATATGCGGACCTCCCGAGCGATCCGGCACAATTCCCGGATTGAGCGAAGATGAAAATCGAGAGAGAGATGTGCACTATAAAGGAAAAGAAAATGGGAACAGAGGGCAATTCCAAATTCCCCATCATGAAAAGGAAGAGAAGGAAGCGAGGACTCAAGGTAGCGCCCTTCTGACAGACCTTTAGGGTAGTCTTCCAAAAAATCCTGCATGGCCGACAGGCGGGTCTGACCTAAAGCTTCAACCGAAGGAATCCTCTTCCACACAAACTCATGGGCGTTTTTACGCGTTTGATCGAGTACTGTTTCAAAAACCTGATCGATTCGTCCCTGGATCTCTTCCCGGGAAAAGCGATAAATCGGATCTACCGAAATCACCTTTCCTCCCCGCTTTGCCATCTCCGCATTGAAGCTTGCCGGCCCGTCAGCACAACCCAGAATCCGTTCAGCAAGATCTTTGTCCGAAAGATCAAACATGTTTCGGTATTCCTCAAAAGATCGCCCCCATGGAACGACCTCTTCCAGAGTAAAGGCCATCTCTCCCCTCTCTATCGACTACAGCACGACTATTCCTACTGTCCCATTCCCTAATCCCAAAAATCAGGCTTCGATTCTGACCCTTAACCCCAAGAACCGCGATTGAAAGAGAAAAAGTGAGGAAAAAAACAAGAAACCCCTTGTCGTTTCTGGTAAAATGGATGTTGTCAAAGACAACCATTTACCCACCCGAAGGGTGAAACGAAAGGGGCGACTTCATGGTACGACAAACCGTTCTTCCATTCAAACTCGAATCGACCGACGACACGATCACCTCTCAGGCGGGGCTGGTTCTGTTTGGGGAGTTTCTTCAGTCTCTCGGACTGAAGAAGAAGATTGACCGGGCCTTCGGGAAGCCCGGAAGCGGAGCGGGGTACAGAGCCTCGTCCTATGTGGTCCCCCTGTTGCTGATGCTGCAAGGCGGAGGACGGAGCCTTTGTGACCTTCGGATGATCGCCCGGGACAAGGGACTGTTGGGGCTTCTTGGTATCGGAGAGGTGCCGTCGACGGACGCGTTCGGCCGGTGGCTCCGGCGGATGGGGGCTTCCGACACCGGGTTGTCGGCACTGGAGTCGGTCATCGCCCGGGTTCTGTCGGTTCTGGGCAAGACACTTCGGAAGAGGTGGAAGAAGGCCGGCCTGTCTTGGGTCCGGGAGGTGACCCTCGACATCGATGCCAGCCAGATCGTGGCGGAAAAGGCCGAAGCCCTGTGGACCTACAAGGGGGAGAAGGGGTACATGCCTCTGGTGGGGCACGTGAAGGAACTCTCCGGGATGGTGATACACGAAGAATTTCGGGAGGGGAACGTCTCTCCGGGAGCGGACCATGTTCCGTTTCTGAAGGACTGCCTCCGGCGTCTTCCGGCAGGGATCCGGATCGCCCGGTTTCGGGCGGACAGCGCGTCGTACCAGGCCTCCGTCATCAATTTCTGCCAGGAGCGGGGAATCCGGTTCGTGATCGGAGCCGATCTGGATGTGGCGGTGCGGGCGGCGATCGGAAGGATCCCCGAGAGCGACTGGAGGCCCTATCAGGACGGTCATATCGCCGAGACGGTGCACACGATGAACAAAACCCACAACGCCTTCCGGCTCATCGTGGTGCGCCGGCGGGTGCAGATCCCTTTGCCGGGAATGGAGGAGGAAGGAGAAAAAGAGGCTTCTCCCGATGTCCGATACAAGGTCCTGGCCACCAGCCACAAGGAGATCCCCGAATGGGTCGTGGCCTGGTACAAGCAGCGGGGAGAGGATTCCGAGAACCGGATCAAGGAGCTGAAGATCGGGTTCGGGATGGAGCGGATGCCCAGTGGAGACACGAAAGCCAACGGGATCTTTTTCCGGATCGGAGTGCTGGCCTACAACCTCTTTCTCCTGTTCCGGGGACAGATTCTGGCCGAGAGCTTCAAGCGGGCCCAGGTCCAGACGGTCCGATGGCAGATCTATCAGATGGCCGGGAAAGTGGTGCGTCATGCGGGCGTTCTCGTTCTCAAGGTGGCGGAGGATGTTCTGGCCCCCTTTCGGAGCTTTCGGGAGAGGTGCTGGCGGCTCTGGTGCCGGGAAGGAAGTCCGTAAGACTTCCCTCTTCGTCCACGCCTCCCTGAAAACGCACCCGACCGGATCGGATGGGGACCTGCGTCCAAAAGAGAGGGGAAAACCCGGAAAAAGCCGAAAACGACCCCGGTTTTCCCTCTTCTGGCCATTAGATCGGGATGCGGTGGGGAATCCTTCCCTTCAAAAATGAAGGCTCCCTCTCTTTACCCCTCTTGCGAGGGCCGGTTTTAAAATCAATTTCGGTTTTTGGGCTAACCCCACCCCCTGGCGAAAGAAATAACCGGATCGATACCCTTAATCATTCACCATACAGCTATAAAGGGTCGCACCCATAGGTCAAGTGCGCCAATAAATCCCATGCCGATCAGACAGGACCTCATTCCAATATCGCTCAGAAGAAATCCATAAACCGCTCGATCAAGAGACGACTCCATGGCCGAACAGACAATCCTTAATAATTGTGAAAAAATCTGACTTGGATCCTGTCTTGTTACTTTGAGAAAAGAAGTCTTTACTCAGTTGCCTTAGGACCCTCATCAACCCGGATATACCACATGGGTCTCATACGACCGAAGTCCATCCTGATATTATTCCGAAGTCCTTTTTTGGAATCGAGGACAAAGGATCGCCCATCTTCTCGGACGAACACGACCCAGTGCCAGAATGGACGCCCTTTCACCAAATGCCATTTGATTGCTAAAAGTGCAAGATCCGGAAGAGATTCCCAGGAGAAAAAAGGAACTTCTCCGGAATCAGCGTTCAAACCGACCCGATCAAGCATTCTTCTGATATAGGATGTCTCCGACCACAAACGTTTATCGTTGGAAAAAATGCCGAGCTTATTGGCAATAGACTTCATTTCCGGATAGGAGATTCCGGCAAGTGCGGCAACGGACGCAATTGCGCACCCTGTCCTTTCAATCTGAATAACCGGACTTTTCATCTCATCTCCAAAATGGCATTCTCATCGGATCGGACGTTGGAGGTGCCAGGCAATTTTCTGGTAGCCTTCCCTTTCCCAAAAAGCGTTTCCTCTTTCGTTTGACATGTAGCAATTGAGTTCGCTTGCAATTGCACCCTGCGATTTGCCATATTCCTGCACCCAAGCCATGAGCCTCTTGCCGAACCCTCGGCCGCGATATTCCTCCAGAATGACCACATTGTCAGGTTCAATGTGTTTTCCCACATAATATTTTGTCAATATCCACAATCCGCAGATACCGATCAATCGCCCTTCATCATATAAACCTGCACATTGATACCCTTGCCCAACCATTTCGCTGAGTCGCTCCCGCAGTAAAGTCTCCGGAATCGTCTTATTCAGCACTCGCAACAAGGGAATGATCAAAAAGAGTTCCTCTCCTGGAATCATCCGGATAGTCGTGTTGTCATTCATGTTTTGGCTGTTCAAAGCCATGAGCTTCCCCTCCACCTTCCAAGATGATCCATGACTCTGCGATGAAACATAAAGGAAACAGGAAGTCATTTCAGGGAATAATGAGCATAGGCTTTGAATACCTTATGATCGGGACCGAAATAAAAAACTTCCGCAGCCAGCTGCCCGCCTGCACTCTTGTAGTAAAGAGTGATGCTTCCAACACCGATCAATGTTGTAACAAGCTCGAACCTGAGATCGGGAATAAGCTCAAGAGCCTTTCTCCAATAACTTCCGACCGCCCTCTTGCCCTTGAGTGTTCCGGATGGCTCCCCTGCAATCTGGATGATTTTAGGGGAAGACATTTCGAACTGATCCGAATAATGAGAAAGGATCCGATCCAGATCGTGGCTATTCCATGACTCAATCCAGTCCCGTGCAAATTTTTCCGCAAAACCCTTCTCGATCATCGCCGCTCTCCAAATATTAGAAATGGCATCTTTAACACCAGCATTCATAGTCCAAGATCACTGAGTCCAGGATGATTGTCCGGACGTCGACCCTGAGGCCAATGAAACTTCCGCTCCTCCTCCCCGATGGGAAGATCATTGATGGATGCCAGTCGCCGGGACATCAGACCGTTCATGGTGAATTCCCAGTTCTCGTTTCCGTAGGAACGAAACCAGCTTCCCGAATCGTTGTGCCATTCGTAGGCAAATCGCACAGCGATACGCGACCCATCAAAAGCCCAAAGCTCCTTGATCAATCGATATTCAAGCTCTCTATTCCACTTTCGGGCCAAGAACCTGACAATCTCTTCTCGTCCGACCAGAAACTCGGAGCGATTTCTCCATTGGCTATCGAGCGTATAAGCAAGGGCCACCTTCTCAGGAATTCTTGAGTTCCACCCATCTTCCGCCATCCGGACCTTCTGGAGAGCCGTTTCTTTGGTAAAGGGAGGAAAGGGTGGTCTTGCTTCATCATGAATGGTCATTGAAATCCCTTTCTGGTCACAACAAGACCCGCTTCTTTTCAGCGAACTTTTGAGCGTTCCTTCAGTGTCTGGACGTAGAGAGCAGACCGTTCAGGCATATTGTCATCTGTTTTATCTGGAACAGGCATTCCCGGAACGAAGGAAAGCGGCACCACTCCCGCCCAAAAAGGAAGGTCCAAGTCTTTCTCGGCATCTTCAGGAGGGCCGGACCGGATCTTCGCCGAAGCTTCATGAATGGGGAGGGAGATAATGGCCGTCCGACGAATTTCAGAGTCATCCGGTGGTCGACAATCGGCCGTTCGTCCCGGCAGAATATGCTCCACAAGAGATCCCATGGCAAGGAGCTTTTCCTCATTCTCCTTAACAAGAGAGCAGGGGCCCACAATCATCACAGAACGGTAGTTCATGGAATGATGGAGAGCCGAGCGAGCCAGAACCAGTCCGTCAAGAAGCGTCACCGTGACGCAGATCTCCTGACAGGTCCGCGCCTCATCGGCAAGCCGGCTGGCATGGGAACCATGCAGATACAGCATATCTCCGATCCGGGCATAAGCCATCGGGATCACAAATGGCGCTTTTTCCCTCACAAATCCCACATGGCACAGGAACGCTTCATCCAGAATTGCGTAAATGGCATCCCGGTCGTAGGTTCCTCTCTGAGGCTTCCGTTTAAAAGTGATCCTGCCGGATGGTGCAAAATGATTCAGATCGGTCATGCCTTCTCCTCTTGACGGTCAATCCGGTCGATATTGGAATCCCTTTCCGGGGAATTCCTTCGAAGGTTAAGCCGGTTTTTTTGTTGCCCGAAAGAATCGAAATTCTCCGGGTCGAGCCATTTGAGAAACTTCACCCTCAAATCGGGCCATTCACAATCGAGAATCGAGTACCATTCGGTATCACGATTATGTCCCTTGACGACAGTTGCCTGTCTGAAAAAACCTTCGAATATAAACCCGAGCCGTTCGGCCGCAGCGCGTGAAGGAGCATTGAGCGCATTGCATTTCCATTCGCACCTCCGGAATCCGAGGGAGAAAGCATACTCCATCATCAGAAACATGGCTTCAGTCGCGATGGCAGTGCGCTGGAGCAACGGAGAAAAACAAAGACATCCGACTTCGATCGATCCGTTTTTTGGATCAATTCGCAAGAAGGCCGCGATCCCAGTCGCTTTTCCCGTAGCGGAATCCATGATGGCAAAATAGAGCGGGTCAGACGGCTTTGAGACTTCCTCCATCCACAGGGAAAAGTCCTTCAATGTCTCAAAAGGGCCATAGGGAAGATATGTCCAGAGACGACCTTCCGAATCGAGTCCGTAGGCAAAAAAGAGATCGACGGCATGACGTCCGGTATCGAGCGGTTCGATCCGGCAATAGCGCCCCAAAAGGGGCGCCCGTGACGGCGGATCCGGAGCTTGCCAGTTATCGACCGGAAATCCGACAGGTTGCCCAAGGTGATTGAGGAAAGAGTCCATTTCCATTCTCCGTGACGGGTTGAGATCGATCCTCTTACCCGTTGCGGGTAAGAGGATAAAGATTGATGAAGTATCTTCAGTGCTTTGGCGATCGAAGGGAATTCGAGAGCCGGGTATCAAGAAAGTCCTTTTCTGGCTTGCGCCAATCCTTCACTGGAATATGGTGGTTTGCCGTACCGTCAAGGATAAAGATATTCGGAGTGCCTTGCCCGTCCAGGAGACGGTGCAGCGTTTCACTTTGTCCGGCATCAATAATGCGATCCTGTCCCCCCGCAATCACAAGGACGGGCATTGTCAGATGTGAAATATGGGGAAGCAGGGAGCGAAGAGCCGTGGAGTTCTCGATCCCCCCATCCATCGCGATATTATGTTCCAGTTCTTTTTTGATGCCGGAAGGAATCTTCCATTTGGCGGTCTGCCATTTTTGAACCATCTCCTTAAAATCATAGAACCCGGAAATCAGCACCAAAGCAGCAACTTTGTTTCGTGAGGCCACCATCCCCGCAACAGTCGCCCCACAGCTGATGCCGACGATCCCTATTCGCTTTGGATCAATATCCGGGCGCTGGCGAAAATACGTCAATCCTGCATCGAGACTTTTTTGTGAGGCCATTCCACAGAAATCCGGAGCACCATCCGATTGTCCATAACCGGGTAGCGATATCGCCACGGAGAAATATCCCCTCTTCGCATCAGAGCCAAGAATGCCCGATTTGACAAACACCAGTCCTCCTGGCTTATCCCCTTTTTGCATCCCATGCACATAGATAATGACCGGGTATTTTTGATTTTTTCCCCTCTTCGGCTTCTGCAGATGGCTCCTGCCAGTAAACCTCAACTCTATTTACTTGCCCGTTCATTCCATGAACAAGCAAAAATTGGTGATGCGTTTCCATGCGGCGGATCATGGGGATGGCAACGGTCGGAACGAGAACAAGCAAGACAGCCAGGACAGTAAGCAGTATCGTTATTTTCCGGGTCCGTCTCATCCCGAAATCCTTCCTGATGTCTTGTTTTCCTGGAAAATCATGGCGTTCTGTTTTTTCATTTCTACTTTCAGCAATATCCTCTTATACGCCCAAGGACTGACTTGTTTCGGCTGAAAACATGATCCCATCCACCCTCTAACGGTTATTCTATAGGACTTGTCTTCGGATTATCCCCTCGATCCACTCGTCGGCTTTCATGACCTTGCTGAAGCGACTCGCCTGGATGACCAGGATTGACCGATGCAGTTCTTCATCCGTTACAAAACCAGCTTCGTTTTTAAAGGATAAAGTTCCTGTAGCATCAGAAAGAAACTCGACAGAATAGCCTGAGTGGAAGGCGCGTCGCGCCGTTGTATCGCAACACATCTGCGTCATGTACCCGCACACGGTAATATGGTCGATCTTGTTGCTTTTGAGATACTCTTCCAGTGTGGTTTCAAAAAAACTGTCTGGCCAGTTTTTTTCGATCAACACGTCCCGGTGACGCTTTTCAACCTCGGGATGAAGCTCCCACTCAAGACTCCCTTTCAGGAAGACAGGAGAAGATTCCGACTTGGCCGCATGTCGTATCACCACAACAAGAACATGATTTTCTGTCGCTACATCCATTACCTTCAAAATGTTTTCCAGGCCCCCATGAGGGTAAGAAACCGGAAGTTTTCCGAAAAAATACTCGTTTTGAACATCAATCACCAATAATGCGCGGTTCATTCGGGCAACCTCTGTTTTTGATAAGACACATTCGATATATCCATGACCAGAAACAGCGTCTCCTTCCCATCGATGTTTTTGGAACACTCCCCTCTCCCGACAAAACCAAGACGTTCGTATAATCGA
Organism: Leptospirillum ferrooxidans C2-3; assembly: GCF_000284315.1. Classification (NCBI taxonomy): domain Bacteria; kingdom Pseudomonadati; phylum Nitrospirota; class Nitrospiria; order Nitrospirales; family Nitrospiraceae; genus Leptospirillum; species Leptospirillum ferrooxidans. The sequence goes on from NC_017094.1 coordinate 1,611,987, forward strand.
ATGGCTCCTGGGTTGATTTTTCTCACGATGAAATGGATTCTGAAAAGCCCGATTTCCGAAAAGCCTTTTGCAAGCGTCTGGGTTGCAATGGCTCTTCCAAACCCTTGCCCGATTTGATCGGCCCGCAAAGCAATGCGAAACTCGGCCTCAAGTGGTCCCGTTTTGGACAGAATTGTAAAAGCCACAAGTTCGCTTGCCTCTTCAGCGGCAAAACACCAAGTATCCGGCTTCGTCATATATCCAGCCAGCCAGCCTTTGCTTCTCAAGGCATAATCCATGCATTCAAAGCCCATCGGGTAAGGCGGCCAGCCCCTTATAGTCCCTATATCAGCAAAAACGAGCGGTCGAAGCTTTATCATCCTACAAGCACAAAATGGCAAATGCCGGCAAGAAGTCGTGAAGTAGAGGAGCATCCAAGAAAAAGACAGTACCAGTTCAACGAATTCACCATCCGGACAAGATTCTCCATCGACAGGGTCCCATCATCAATATCGGAGAGGTAGCGAAGGATAAAGGGTCCTTTTTCATTATGGGGATCAAAGATCCCTGATATCGACCATGTCCGGATCTCTTCCGAAGGAATTTCCTTACCGGGTAGCGGGAAAGATTGGCATATTGATCTCTCCCGTCATGAACGTCACCGCATTTCCCGAGAGATTGACGCGGTCTCCCCTGATTTCACATGACATCTTGCCACCCTATCCAATCGTTCCCTTGGGATAAAAAGCGAGAGAGATTTCTCTTTTTATCCGGACTCAGTGCCCATCATATCGAATGACATGAAACCCCTCGTCAGAAGATGGAGCTACGAAATCACTGGCAATCGTATTGGACTCAGCTTCGCTTGTATTGAATCGATGAGAGCCGTCTTCATTACGACGACTCAGCCGTGTCTTGCATTCTTCGTCAGAAACATCAAGATAGTGCAGACAATGCACCACACCGGCATTTCTGTATATGTCACTCATCCATTGCCGGCTATCAAGGGTATTTGCCGGAAAATCCAGCACGACAGAGTTCCCCGCACGAAGCAACGTTTCAACATGAATGCCCATCACATCCCGAAGTCTGGCCGTAAATCTCACATAGTCCGTCAGAGTGGTTATCTCACCCGGATAAAGCCGACTCAGCCATTCATCTTCACTGATCAGAACCGTGTTGGGCTCAGAGGCAAGTCTACCTGCCAGTGTTGATTTTCCAGAGGCCATTTTTCCACAAATCAAATGCAGAGTTGGGGGACTTGGGCTGCAAATCAACTCAGTACCGTAGGAGTTGTCGATCACACAACGCCAGTCATCATTCCACTTCTTGAATACGTAAGTGGCATTTCGATTCACGGAAAAGGGAGAATCCGTTTTGTTATCTGCCTTGAGCCGCGTATTGGCAAGGACAAGTGCCGTGTCACCCGCCTCGATGACAGCCATTTTTTCTTGCGTCACCACCAGACTGTGATTGAAATACTCGGAGATAGAGACAAACGACCTTCGGATAGAATCCTTTCCGCTTACCTCTTTTCCGGGCATGACAACCAATGTCGCATCATCAGAATAGAACTTCATCAGCTCGTCGAAATCTTTCCGATTGATTGCATCGTCAGCAGACTCGATCAACTGCTGTAACTCTTGAGCATTCGTTTTCATGAAAACATCCTTATTCATTCGGGGGGGTTCCGGGGAGATGAAAAAACAGCCCACCGAGTATGCCATAACCGCAAAAAATACCCGCTAAAACAGGGGAAAACACAACTAAAGAACACCCTGATCCGAACACCGGAGGCTTTCAAAAAAAACATTCGCCCCTGTTCGGACTGGCCTAAACGTTTATGTTGTAACTCAACTGAACTTCATCTCCGTGCATCCCGCGAAAACCCCAGTTACAAGCAGAACTCTCATGAATACAAATTTCAATATCCTGATATCCGATGCCAACCCGATCCATAATCTTGTCAAAGAGCAACCTGATCAATTTCTTTTTCGTTTCAACGGTCCGACCTTCAATCATTGAAATTTCTATGATGGTATAGGCGTCGCTGCGACCTTCCGGATAGAGCATATTTTCCTTATCCATGGGAAAAAAGCGATGTGCTCTCTTGTCAGGAGGGAAATGGAGTGCCTCCATCACACATTCGTGTATCACTTTCGACAAAACACCCCGAAGAGGAATCAGATGTTCCTTGATCCCGTAGATCTTTATTTGAGCCATTGGTCATGCCTCCTTTTTTGATCAGTTATCATTGGATTTTCAATAAGCACGATTTGGTGAACCCCCTTGTCAAACAACAACGCACACTGGATCAATTGAATGTGAAAAACAGCCCAGTCAGACAGTATAGCGAGAATCTACTGGCAACAAATACACAGATCAGGACAATCACTGCACCACCCACTGAGACCGCCGTCCAATTTGGATCGCAACAACGTATCGATACGAGAAACAATACCTAGGAGTCGGACAAGCGAGAACGCTTTCACTCGTTGACAGGATTCCAGTTTTTCAGAGAGACACCTTGTTCAAAAACCCCAGCGGGACATCTGACCTCCTGTTATTTCCTTCAACCAACGGGTGGGATGTATGGAGCGCCAACTTGAAGAAAGGATGTGATCTCGCGCAGAGCGTCGGCAGAGTGACCGACCAGTGCATGACCGCCGGTCGGAAATATGACAGCCCTGCCGTCGAGCACGCTCGTGGCGATATGCTTTGCCCGACTGGCCGTGCCGAACCTGTCGTCTTCGGCGCTGATTGTTAAGACCGGACAGGCAATCGTCTTGATCTGGCAAGACTCAGGCGTGGCAGCAGTCTGAATGTCGAACCGCATCCCTCTGAAGCGCAAGCTTACCGGCAGAAGGCGTTCCAGAACTTGTTGCACTCGCGCGGTAATTGTCAAGCAATCTGTCGCATTTTTTTGGACTTTTCCTCTTTCAAACTTGGGTCGTTACTGGCCACCTCTTTTTGAGGATTCAAAGTCACTTTTCCGATAGGAGTCCAGTCTCGAGTTTTCCCAAGCCATCGTTCAGGATTTTTCTTTTGTGCTTCCTGGTCAATCCGCTCTCTTCGATTCAGAATCTCTAGATCTTTCCCACTATGTCTTTGTGAAGGTGTCACAAACTTGATGGCACTGAGGCGGTGCTCTTCGTTGTACCACCCTGTGAAGGAAAAAACCTATTTTCGGGCCTCTTCCAACGAGTCGATTCCGAAATCGTAGGGTTCAGTCCTTCAGCATAGAAAGGATCGAGAATATATTGCCGTTCGGGACCTGCCTCAAGCCTGATCAAAATCTCATTTTGCATCTTCTCTCCTGCTTCTCTCTGAAGTTGATCCGTCGACCGGCTCCTCCCTCAAGTCGATTAGAGCTGAATGAAACGGGCGGATTGCCGTCTCCCTCCCCACATCCCCAATTTCTCCCCCTCCGCAGCCTCTTCGATCCGGCTATCTTTCGTACGTTCCCACCAAGAATCCCTTTGACAGGACATGACCGCCCATCTCGAGAATAATATCCTTACGATTCGGGGGCTGGCGAAAAGTCAGTACAGAATCAAGTGCAAAGACCTGAAAATAGTAATGGTGTGGTCCGTGGCCGGGGATTGGGGCTGGACCCAGATACACCGTCTGCCCAAAAGTATTCTTGCCCACATGGAGAGGGGGCTCACGCTCTTGAATGCTGGACGTATTTGGAATCGCGCCTTCCGGGATTTCAGCCATCGGGGGATACAGGTTGTAAATGATGGCGTGAACGAACGGGTTTGGCAGCGGAGCGTCGGGATCCTCGACGATCACGACAATATCCCGGGTCCCGGACGGCAACTGTTTCCATTCGAGATTCGGCGATAGACTGTCTCCGGATTGAGTAAAGCGATCTGGTATCTGAGCCTTGTCTAAAAAACTTTTACTCGTCACCAGAATGGTTTCCGGAACGTTAGAAAATTCTCCATGATACAGGGCAAGCTTTCTATCGCCAGCACGTATGCGCCTTAACAATCTCCCCAGCATATCCCCCCTGTCGCCAAAGCCGATTTTTCAGTTGTCATCCATTCGTAGCGTCCCTTCCATAAAACCGGAAAGGATTCCCGCTTCGCCGCATGCTGGGTCATAGACCAGGGTCCGATTCTGAGGAGATCATTGTCCTGCAAATCGATTCCCAACTTCCTGGCAAACAAGAAAAACTTGGTCTGTCGAAACGTTGGTGATTCCGAAAGCTGTCTCTTCAGCGACAGATCGAAAGGTTAGAGTGAAATCTATATGGATCCGATAATAGCCTTGGAGAATATCAAAATGTGAAATCAATCCCCTACAGGAACAAGAACATGCTCCTCGGTAAAAAAGGCGGTCGATCGGGTGAAGTCCAGAAATTTTGCTTCATCTTCAAGAAAGACCGTTCGAAGCTTTTCTCCTTCGGAAGAAGAAATCGCTTCAATAAAATCTTTTTCGGACTTCCACCAAATTTCGGCGATGCCATCATATTCTTCTTCTGACATTCCTCTGACCTTCCTTACCTTGTCGTTGAATGGCGTATTGATCGTGTGACTCTGAATATACCGAATGGCCTTATAAGTCTCGGCAAATTTCCGGAAAAGAGGGCCGTGATGATTGAACCAGTAGTCTTGGAATTCGGCTCGGGAAAGATCTGGGCGACGACGAACGCACATAACCAGTTTGATCATTGAGAGAGTCCTTCCAACAGTGAGGTACCGACGCAAAACCAGTCGCACCAATTGCCTTGCCTCCTTCCCACCCCCCCCACAAAAGTTGGATCGAGATTGACAATGTCCGTGCGAGTCATTGGCAGGGTGAGAATGAACCCCATTACGCCAAGCATTCCAAATCAAACTCATCGTAGATGCTGTGCGAACACTCCAAATTGATCCTTCCTATCCTCCAGAGCAGTGGTGATCGGTGATTTTCTCAAAGCAATCAAGTGGATACCCCAAGATGATGCTTCCGACAGACTAATGACCTACGATTGAAAGGACAAGCTGTGAAAAATGACAGGTATTGATTCTCGGCTTCTTAGGCGTTGCGTTTGTCCGACACTCAAAAGTCATATCCCCTGCCAACAAGGAAAACACCGACGGATAATGCGAAACAAAGAGGTGAATATAGCAGTGTGTCGAGTCGTGCAAAGGAACTGCCACGCACCCTCTTGAAAAACCCGACAAGTCGAAAATCGCCAACGGCCCTCAAAAACAAGATAATAGCCAAGGCATAGCAGAACCGAACCAGAATGTCGCCTGGAACATGGCTTACGAACAGTCTGGAGGAAGCCCCAACCAGACCGGCTGAAAAGAGAAGGGCTGTACCAATAAGCGCTGTTGCCAGAGCTTTTGGAGTGAAAGCCGGTCGACCGTTGATCTCTGAGATCGCTGCATTCCTCCCAAGGGAACCACCAATTGCCCAATAGAAGTGCCAAAGACCAAGCGTAATGAATATGATGCAAAGAGTGACCGAAAGAACGGCCATGATGACTCCAGTCAAATTGAGGAGATCCCAGCTTTGAGTACAGATCCATCGCCCGAAATCTCAGGTGGTCCCACCATCAGAGACACGATTCGGAAAGGATACCTCGAAAACAACACAACCAACATCTGTACTGAAAGGCCCATGAAGCTCACCTGGCGGGCGGCTGGCATAATGGCCGGCTTCCAGCCAAAAATCAAAAGACTGATCATGAAGCCGACCACTGACAATGAAGACTTCCTCGGGATATGGATGCGCTTTCCCTCCAAACGCTTTTGTATCGGCTCCCGGGAGAAAGCGGGTCAGTCGGGTATACTCCCCGGTAACAGGATCGATACTCAATGTCAGCTCTTCGACCATTCCTTCCAATTCTTTGACGGGTCGCCACTGTCCCGAGCTTTCAACGCTCATGGGGTTCCAATATGTCTTCGTTGATTTGGACATGGATTCCTCCAGTGTTATCAAGACAAATAATCCTGAAATGGCATGGTTGACACCTTATTTTGCCAAGCTTTTTTATGGAAAAAGAATAACTTCTTCCCACTGAGGGAACAAGCTGTCAGAATTGACAGCTGCGAGCCGGAGTGTAGTACCCAATCCGGTGATTCTCCTTCATTCAATCAGGCGAAGAGAAAGCGCTGTTGCCATCGCCTGAACACGATTTCTGGCCCCCAGCTTCCGCATAGCGTTTTGCATGTGAAAAACGATCGTTCTCTCACTGACCTTAAGGATCTGGGAAATCTCCCAGTTTGTCTTTCCCTCTTTTATCCAGATCAAAACCTCTTTCTCCCGATTTGTCAGGGAAACGGCAGCGGATGAGCTCTGGAGGAAGATATTCGACAGAGCCGCGTGAAGATGGGGTGAAAGAAGATCGAGTATGGTCAGATGGCGGGAATGTCTGGAAATTTCGTTTCCGGCGAAGGAGAACGTGCTCCCACCTTTGCCGGAATAGGATCTCTGCCCAAGTGTTACCCCATCGTCCAGATCGAAATCCAGGGAAGTTTCAATAAACTTCCTTTCGGCCATAGTGGAAACTCTTTTATAGGTTTCTGACCAGACTTGTCTTCCGAAATATTCGAAGTGATTTTGAAAAATGGGGTCAACAAGATGAAATTTGCGCTCCTGGTACAAAGTGAGCCAGGAAATGGAATAACTCACATTCATATAGCGTTCGGTTTCAATGATAGAATCGTGCCGGGGATCTTTTGACGGGAGTCCGGCCACAACGCCGGTCGTTGGGATGAGATGAGTGACCACACGGAGAAGATCGCCCAATTCCTCCTTTTTTCGAACGGAAGTGCTTAGGTAAACAATCTCCGAAAGGGATACCAGATCGGATTTTGAGAGGTCGGAAAGATTCGTGAGCACTTTCAATGTGTATCCCTTTCGACAATCAAATCATTGGGTTGTCCGTTTTCCATCCCAACAGAAAATTTTTCAAGAGCAATACGACTGATCACTCTGGATCATCATCCGGAGATATTGAGTCATTGTCCCGGAAATATCGGTCTTTTTTCCCAAAACTGTCCCTGCAGACTTTTGAAGAACGAGGCCATGCGCAAGGGCTGTAAGGATATCGATCACTTCAGCAGGATCTGAACGAAGAGATGTATGGAAGCGGATCATGGCGTTTTGGAGTAATTCGATCAGAGTCGCTCGATGATGTGTCGACAATTCCTGGTAACGTTTGCGCACGATTTCGTTACGCATTGCGAGCAACTGAAATTCCACCGAAAGCACACACATCGTTGGATCGGTGAAAAGATTCGTATACAGTTCGTCGATTTTAGCAAGCAAATCGTCGACTGAAACACTTTCGCTGATCAGCCGGGAAAGTGCTGCGACTTCCGCATTCAGATGTTCTTCAAGTAGCGCAAGAAATATGTCCTCTTTCGACTTGAAGTTCGAATAAAACCCACCCTTGGAAAAACCGGCATTCTCGGCAATGACATCAATTGAAGCAGCATTGATGCCCAACCTGACACACTCTTGGCGGGCCGAGACTAGGAGAAGCTCCCTCGTTCTTGCCCGCATTTCTGCCCTGCCTAATCGGACCATCGTTATCTCACAGCTGGTGGATGGACTTTTCTTGACATTTACATACCGATAGGTTTTAAAATACTAAATAGTATTTAAAAACCTTCCTCTACCATCTTGCCCAGGAGTATCACATGAAGACCGTCTTCGTCACAGGTGCCACTGGCCTGTTGGGAAACAATCTGGTTCGTCTCTTGGTCGACAGAGGTTATCACGTTCGTGCGCTGGTCCGCGATACCGAAAAAGCACTTGCACAGTTTAGTGGTCTTCCGTCTGACCGCCTTCAAATCGTTACTGGAAATATCAAAAATTCGGAGATATTCCAGGAGGAGTTGGAAGGGACAGACATTCTTTTTCACACAGCAGCACTTTCCGGAGACAGTTATAAAGGTGGCAAACACTGGAAAGAGCTGTATGAAACCAATGTTCTCGGCACCGAGCGGCTTATGGCAACATCCTATAAAGCCGGCATACGGAACATGGTTCACATCAGCTCCGTTGCAGTTCTCGGTGAGAATCCGAATGGTCTTGTCACAGAGGAACATCTTCAGAAGAATCCCGGGAGGGTAGATGAGTACTACCGGAGCAAGATCGAAACCGAAGCCAGTGTTTACCAATTTCTAAAATCGCACCACGACATGAAAATCACATTGGTATTGCCCGGCTGGATTCATGGACCGGGTGATCGTGGGCTTACAACTGCCGGACAATTCGTCCTCGATTATATGAATAATAAGCTCCCAGGCGTGCCGGATGCGGCGCTATCGTTTGTCGATGCCAGAGACGTCGCCCAAGTCGCACTTGCGGCGGCAGAACGGGGAAAAAGTGGACAACGCTACCTCGCGGCACCTCACCCCATAAAGATGAGAGATCTATTTCAGGCAATGGAGCGGGTCTCCGGGAAAAAAGCCCCTGTTCGAACCCTCCCTTCCTGGCTCCTCCTCGGAATCGCTGGCGTTCAGGAAGTCTATTCACGCATCACAGGAAAACCTGTTCTACTCAGTCTGGCGGCGGTGAGGGTTATGAGGAGTGACTACGGGCGTCAGTTTTCGTCGGAAAAGGTTCGCCGGGAATTTGATCTGACGTTTCGATCTGTCGAGGAGACCCTTGCTGATGAACTTGGCTGGTTTCGGGAAAACGGATATCTGGCCTGAAGCGGTGTCAAAGATCGTGATCAGCGAGAGAAAACATGGAACAAGGGCAAGAGATCTTCCTCTTCAACTATTCACCCCTTGCCGCTTCCCATGCATGAATGGCATGTTTCCGGACGGCTCCCCAACGATATCCCCCAAGCTCACCGGACTCCCGAATGACTCGATGGCAAGGAATAAGGAAAGCAACCGGGTTCGCACCCACAGCCTGTCCCACGGCCCGGGCAGCGGCTGGGTGACCAACAGACTTTGCCACATGAGAATAGCTTGCAACCATTCCCGGAGAGATTTGCAATAGCGCTTTCCATACATTGATTTGAAAATTTGTCCCGGAGACATACAAAGACAATGGGCGGTCCAATGCTTTTTCTTTCCCGAAAATGGCCTCGACGATCGATTGCGCCCGCTTCTTGTTTTCAATCACCATCGCATATGGCCACCTTTTATATAAATTGGTCAGAGGCTCATCTATATTTGCTGCTTCCAGGAAAGAAAAGTTAGAAATCCCTCTATCCGTGGTGGCAATAAAAACTTTTCCAAAAGGGGAATCCTGCACAGCATATTCAATCGTAAGTCCCTTTCCCGCCATCTTGTACTCGCCTGGGGTGACGGCTTCCAAACAAACGAAATGGTCATACAAACGCGAACCGCTACTCAATCCCAGAGAATCTGATACTTCAAGCAAAGGCTTGCATCTATCGAGTAATACTTTGGCTCGCTCCACCGTGAGCACCTGTAAAAATCTTTTGGGAGTGACTCCCGTCCAACGGCAGAATAGTCTCTGAAAATGAAAGGGACTCAAATGCAGATGGTCTGCGATTTCTGCCAGATGAGGCTGACGATTGACTCGGTCGACAATAAAGGAAATGGCTTCAGCTATGCGTTCATAGTCTGACATTTCAATCTCCTGCAGACACTTTGTGTCATTTCCCTACAACACTTCACTTGCTTCGTCCGGACTCCGGTACATGGATTCCGGAATTTGCGAGAGTCTGGACGAAGACACTTGACCTCCGAGACCATAGAACTTCTGAAAACTCATGATGAGCGGCCGCCACTTGTCAGGGTCGATTTGATTGGGTTCTCCATTCACCAGGATCGATTCTTCGACATGTACAAGTCGAATCCGCATATCGAAACAAATAAATTTTCCACGATCTCCCGGATTCTTTTCCGCTATGTCACGAAACGATTCAACGATTGCTTCGAGCTGGACAGGACATTCCAGAGCTCGCTGAGAACCAACTGCCAAGGAAGCCACTGGAGTCAATTTTGCCGTCCCGAACTTATCGGGTTCAAATCTGTACCCCCTGAGTCTTTTTCTCTCCGGAACAGGGCTGGAGCCAGTCGTAAGCGCAAGCCGATCAACTGCAGAGACCTCTTGAATGGACGGGAGATTGATAACACATTCACCCGTACGGATAAGATTTTGTGAGGTTTTCGAGTTCGCACCCAATCCGAGCAGACAGTGCCATCCCAACCAGAACACTGACGACATGGGTGCAAGGTTATGGCTTCCATCTTCATTTAGCGTACTGATCAGAACAACGGGTGTTCCAAAATACAAAATCGAAGGCTCACATATTTTGTGCATGACTCCTCCTCAATAATCTTCTCGACAATACAGAGAACATTATCGATGGTTGAGAACACACCCACAACCCGGATCTTGCTGTAATAACTGATTTGAGCTTGGAATCAGGGGGGAGGAACTTGCAAAGGACACTTCACGCACACGAACTATCTCAAACACCACAGATTGTTTGGATAACCGGATTTTGACAGGCTAATGATAAAACGGGAAGCGGATGTGTCCAAAAATCATCAAGAATTCTTGAACAGCTCCGTTCACCCCTCCGACATCACCTCTTCCAGAATCGAGAGCATCTGTTCGATTTCATTCATGCTCACATTGAGTGCCGGCATGAACCGGAGAATATTCGGCCTCGGAGCATTCAGCAGAAGACCTCGCCTGAAAGCGTCCTGAACGATCTGACCAGCATTGGCACGGGTTAATACCCAGCCAATCAGCAGTCCTTCCCCCCGAACTTCCCCCTCACCCAAAGAGAGAGAAAGCTCCGAGAGACGACCTTTGAGAAATTCTCCCTTTCTCCGAACCTCATCGAGAAAGGAGGGGCGCATGACCGTATCGAGAACAGCAGAGCCCACGGCAGTCATAAGCGCATTCCCATTGAAGGTTCCGCCCTGTTCGCCTGGACCGAAGCAGCAAACAGACTCCTTTGCCCCAAGAGCCGCCAGAGGCACCCCTCCCCCCAATCCCTTCCCCAACGTGAGAATATCGGGTTCGATCCCGGCATGTTCGTAGCCGAAGGCTTTTCCCGTCCGTCCGATCCCCGTCTGGATCTCGTCAAGAATCAAAAGAATCCCCTTCCGTTGCGAAAGCTCTCTCACCCCCGTCAGGAAATCCCGGCTTGCGGGAACGACCCCGGCCTCCCCCTGGATCGGCTCCAGCATGATTGCCACCGTCCGGGAAGTTATCGCCCGCTCGATCATTCCAAAATCATTGAAGGGAACCTTGACGAACCCCGAACCTTTCGGTTCGAACAGGGGTTCCCACTGAGGTTTGCCTGAAGCGGACATCGTGGCGAGCGTCCTGCCATGAAATGCATTTTCCGTCGTTATGATCTCAAAAGCTCCATCCCGATAAAGAGAGCCCCATTTTCTGGCGAGCTTGATCGCTCCTTCATTGGCCTCGGCCCCACTGTTGGCAAAAAATACCCGGTCGATACAGGAGCACTCCACAATTTTGTCAGCCAGCTCCAGTATTCTGTCGGTGTAGAAAGCCGGGCTGGCATTAATAAGCGTCTTCGCCTGAGATGTGATCGCTCCAACAATTTCCGGAGGGCAATGGCCGAGACAATTCACCGCCCATCCCTGAATAAAGTCCAGATAACGGTCTCTTTCCTGATCGATCAACCACGACCCTTCCCCCCGCACAAAAACTACAGGTGGCCGCTCCGTTATTTTCATCAAGGATTGACCAAGGACGTTCTCTTTCAATGAATTCTCTCCAAAAAGATCTTCAACAAGTATAATCCTGCCCAAGAAGCAGACTTTTAAGGAGAGCTCTCTCTGAAGAGCTGCCTCACCATTCCGTCCACTATCTTTACCATACACAAAGATTCCCGTACATTAAATCATCCATCAAAAAGACTCCGAAGAAAATGGCTTCACTCCGCGGAGTCCGCTCCCTCCGGTTCATCAACCTCTCATTAGCCACCTGAGGCATGATGCATTCGGTCACCCCTCGTTATGAAGGATAACGGGAACAGACATTTTTACTGTCTCTTCCACGTCTTTCTCAGGAATGATCCATTTTGACATAATTTCTATTTTCAATTCTTTTGCAGAAATTCCTGTCATTTTCGGAAATCGCCCCCACCCGGATGTCAAGAGGGCTTGTTCGGACCCCAAGTCAAGGCATGTGACATATCTCGGTTGGGAATAGGGAATCAAATCACAATCAAAAAGAGCATTAACGGCATTGTTCCCCGCAAACTTGCCCTGTGGTATCGCATGCTGACATGACATGACAGAAGTATGACCTTCATCATCAACACACGCCTGAGCCACGTCACCCGCAGCAAAAATGGTCTTTTGGCCATCTATTCTCAAAAATTGATCGACCTTAAGTCGTCCCTGACAATCCCGATCGATTGGAAACATAGAGGTTAGCGGGTTCGCCTTCAATCCTCCACACCAGATAATGGTTCTAGTTTCAATGCACTTTCCTGATTTGAAGCGGATATGCTCAGGACTTATGGAATCCACTTCTTCCCCTGCAAAAAACTGGATGCCCTCTTTCCCAATTTGCCGGGAAATAATCCCCCGCCCTTCAGAAGAATACTCTGGGGCGATTGAGAAGCTCCGGTCGGTCAAAATGAAATCGTAATGGATATCTGGTAGATCAAACGATCGTAAACGCTCCGGAAGTCCTGTAATGACTTCAAGACCGGTAAAGCTCGCCCCCACGACAACGAATGTCCGTGAAGATGCTGAAAGAAAACGGGAAGCCGATAATTCTTTAAGGTGATCCTCCAGCTGGACCGATTCTCTAAATGTATCTACGTTAAACGCATGTTCGAATCCGGGAAGAGGAGGGCGATTGAGCTGACTTCCAGCCGCAAGAATTAACCCATCAAAAGAAAGGACTTCTTCCTGACCATTCGACCTTACCATAAAAATATTTCTCTTTTTGTGATCAATCCTTTCTACTTTAGCAACATGAAGAACAATACCCAGAGGATCAAGATATTTTTTCAGGGGAACCCTCATGTCTTTGAATTTGTTTTCATAAAATCTTGGACGAATTGAAAGATATTCGTCCAAAGAGATCATCATAATTTTAAGAGCGCTATCCTTACGTAAAAACCTTGCTTGCCTGACTGCACTCATTGCGCTCCAGAACCCAGCGAAACCCCCTCCAATGACCACGAGATTTTTCATGACTCCTCCCTTAAATTAGAGTTTTAAAAAAAGATAATTTAGATACTATTTGTCTTAATTAAGAAATAAAAAAAGACTCATTTCCGATCATCCACAGATTGAATAAACCATTGAATGGCCGCATTCTTTTCTTTCTGGGAGAGTTTCTGGCCTACAACCTTACTTAACCAAGCGATGTTTTTTTCTTTAAGTGAATTTGCGATCTGAGTTTCCACATCCATCATGACTTTGTGAATCGTGCAGGGACCCCGGCTTTCCCAGTCCGGATTTTGGCAGCTCTCTTTGTAAATTGCGATTTTCTCACGGATATTCCGGCATTCAAAAAGACGGAACTCTCCTTCCACTGCAACGACGACATCCCAGAACGTGATTTGATCGGGTGGTTTTGCAAGTTCATATCCCCCATTAACCCCAATGGAAGACCGGAGAATCCCGGCCTTTTTCAAACGGGTAAAAATCTTTGCAAGATAAGTTGGGGATACCCCCTGAAACTCCGCAATATCGCTAACGCCCAAGGGGGAGTCCTCTGGCGTGTTGATCAGAGAAAGAAGACTATGCAATGCGTATTCAATACTTTTTCCGAGATAGGCCATAAGAGATATTCTAAACCGAACAATTCGGATATGTAAAGTCGCAATTAAATCAACTCTCCGACTTAAAACCAAGCTGTTGCTTACCGCACAGGGAAAAGGCAATAGGACTCACCAGAGTTTCTCATTCGAGCGCAAGTGATTCTTAAAAGATTATTCTTTGGAAAAATCTTAAGCTGATAAAAAAAGATAGAAGTGTGACCTAAAAACAGAATCATTCTGATTCATTTCAAAAACACCAATTCAAATTTTCCAGTATCCTTTCACAATCAAAATTTTCATTACATCATAGGTTAACTTCAAATATTTCCGTAAGATTTCGCCTACCATCATTGGTAAGATAAACAGCCCGGATTTCCTGACCACGACGAATCCAGTTGAGTTCCATAAAACGGTTCGCCATGGCTGCCCCAAAAGCCCCGCCTATGTGAGGTTTCCTCTCACTCCAGTCAATACAGCGCCTGGCAAAAAGTCGACGGGAATGTCCAAGTGCTGTCCATTCGATCCCTAAGACTTCCAAATGATAACGACCACTGTCCGTGATTTGAAAATCTCTTTCTTCCAGAAAAACCCATTTTTTTTCCTGCATTTTCTCCGCCAAGACGACTCCAAGTCTCCCTGCCAAATGGTCGTAACACATCCGGGCCTGTCTAAGTGGAAGAATGCGGGAAATATCCGACCTTTCGCCAACTCTGATTTCAGATGAAGCGGCAAGGTAATCTTCGAGTGCTTCCATCATCCGTGCATTGATGACCCTGTAATAGCGGTGTCGTCCACACTGTTCGACGCATAAAACCCCCATCTTCTTCATCAATGTCAGATGTTCGCTGGCGGTCTGATTCGATATCCCTGCCCGGCAAGCCAGCTCACTTGCAGGAAGTGCCCGGCCATCCGCAAGGGCCAGAAGCATCGCAGCACGTGCCGGTGAGGAAATCATTTGGGCCACCTGTGACAGTTTCAGAACTTCATCCATATTTCGTCCACTCCCGAATCATTCACATCATAAAGGATGTTAGGGTAGTTTCAGGTTGTCACTCAAAGGCAACCACAACCCTTCAAAAAAGGAGAACACTATGACATTATCTGCCATTTTTCAAAAAACAAATGAAATGCCCTGGATCCCGGGAAGCGTTCTTTTTGGCGAAAAATTATTGGTAGAAGGACAGGATGTTATTTTTCTCAAGATCCTGAGCGATCGAAGGGATCAAGGCGGAGGCGTTGCCGAAATCACAAGGTTTGCCCCCCCGCCCGGGAAACGGATCCGGATCAAAGCCATCGCCGAATCCGATGAACACGTCTATGTTCTGGAAGGGGGGCACGATGATGGGATCGGCAAACAAATCCGCTTCCCCGGAGACTATCTTCTTCACCCCAAGGGTCTTCCCCATAGCGCCATCCTGTCACGGGAAACAATCGCTCTGGTCATCTATGCAGGAGAAGCAGACCGGGTGACCGAATTTCGTGTGGAAGATTGCAAACAGGGCGATTGAAGAGAGATCAGCATTCTCCCTGCATGAGAAAAAGAACTTTACCGGAAAATGGGCCCGAACCAGTGATGGAAAACAGTCATCCTGATTCGGGTCACTATTATGATGCAAGAAAACTCATTTACAGGATAACCCCGAATTCGACGCCAGACTCAAAATCAAGAGTCATGTTGCTGATGCCAGGATGGTTGTCCAGAAGGTTTTTAAATGGCAAAACCTCATCGGATGACGTATACATGTTGTCGGCCAGGATGATCGCTCCAGGCTTCAGCAGTTTTTCAACTTTCTGGAATACATCGAGATATCCACTTGCCCAGATATCGATGAAGACCATATCGAATGATTCATTCATGCTAGCCACCGTTGAAAACACGTCGCCCCGAAACAAATCGACATAAGAGGCTAGCCCCATGGATTGAACGTTCTCCCAAAGAGTGTCGCACTTGCTATCGTCCATTTCCGTTGCGACCACTTTGCCTTTTCCCAGTACCCTGAGCGCCTCGGCGAAATACAATGTCGAAACGCCTCTTGAACTCCCAAGTTCCAGAATGGCCTCCGGTCTTTTTACCAGAGTCAGATTGAACAGAAACTCTCCCATCTCCGGAGAGATGGCAAGCGACAGAGCAGAATCCTGAACCAAGATGCCATGAGTCTTGAGAAACAACCCTTTTTCAAAAGGCGCAAGAGTCCCGTATTGTTTTACAAGTTCGGAAAATGCCTTGTCCGAACCCTTAAACTGAGCACGCGCCTTGCCATGGATTTCATCATCACTCTTCTTATGCAGGGATGACAGGCAATCACTCAACCCTTTATTTTTTTTTAAAAGATTCATTTTTCCTCCCTAAAAAATAAAACTATAGAATATTTCAATAAAGTTTCGACTCGGGAATCCAGTTCTCTTCCAAAGTCCCGCTTTTTTGATAGAAAAAGAATCAGTTGCATAAAATCAGACGATGAAGTTTTCGGGTAAAGACATCCGATTACACCCCTTCACACCCCCCAAAAGTCCGGAACTTCTTTCACAAACGGGAGATATGCCCATTCCATCTCCTGGATTTCTGGAGAGTCGATTACCGTTGATACAAACAGACCCATTGCTCAAAAGATAAAGACAAATTGGCTTTGCCTTCGCTTTTCCAAAATTTCGCTCTTTTCCCGGATCCATTATTTTTCAAGTGTTTCTGCACGTTTTTTCAGTGCATGGTTCATGGATTCGAAGCCTTGACGAACACGCTCGTACCAATGAAGTCCCATGAATAGGGGCAAAAAACCTGTAAAGCGCTCGGAATGCTCGAACCGGATCGCTCCATTGCTCTCTGGAATCAGCCGGAATGAGTGCTCTCCAGCGAAGAGAGCAGAAATACCAAAGGTTCCAACCCACCGGAATTCCCGTTCGGGTGTCATCGCGATGAGAATAGGAGAGAAAGACATCGGCCGGCGTCCAGGCAAACGCACAGCGACGTCCAATCGTTTCCCGACCGTAAGAGAGCCAGATACCCGTACTACCAGGGGATTCCACTCTGGGTACCGGGGAAGATCAATCAATATCCGCCAGATATCAGCGACAGGAGCGTGGATGTCGATCATTGTCTCAATGTCTCGTGCCATGCAGGATCTCCTTACATCTTTTAAAAGTTGATTGGTAAGCAATTGATAACTTTCAGGTCAAAAAATTTTCGGCCTTTCCATGCGAGCCTTGATTTCCCTAAGAATAACCGCAAACCGCTCTGGCTCCTCATCATGTGGCAGGTGAGCGGACGATTCGAACCAGAAGAGTTCCTTTCCGAGAGGTGCTTTCAATAAAGCATGGTAGCGCTGCAAAATAACCGGAGGGGCAACAGCATCACGTCGTCCCTGACAGAAAAATACGGGAACATCCAGAGAAGGAACCTGACGGAAAAGGTCCAGGTCTTTCATCGATGGAAGAAGAGAATCCTGGGTAAGGGAGATCCCACTGAGTGCCTGCAAAGCCTCGCGCCATGTATAGTTCGGAGAAGAAAAAAGACGCCAGAGATTTTTCCTGAGGAGCGAAGAAAAGTGTTCACGACGGTGAATGCCCCCGAACTCGGTCATCCATTTCGCTCGTTCCATGAAATCCTTGCTCTCCATGTAAGGAGGGGGGCCAATACGTTCCAGCGCTTGCAAAGCTTTCCGGTTCTTTCTCACACTCGCCTGTTGCCAGACAAAGTCATGGGCCATCGCATCGCTTTCCTCGATCCGGACATCCATACCTACCCCGATCAGGGCACGGATCCCTTCCGGAGCCCGATACGCTGCAAGGGCGGCAAGACTTGCCCCCAGAGAAAATCCGAGCAGATAGACAGACTCGACTTCCAGACGCTTTCGAAGCACAACAACCATCTCCTCTACATCGAGGACAAGACGATCCAGGGGCTGAGACCCGAAAGAGACATCCCGGTGGAACGATTTCCCGCACCCCCGCAGATCCCAGTAGACAACCCGGAATGACTCTTCCCATTTCAACCGCTCTTCCAAAGCATCGGCTTCATGGATTACAGGGAATCCCGGGCCGGCCTGAATGATCAGGAGAACCGGGAGACTCGGCTCCTTTCCCCGCACAAGGATCCACTGATCATCGTCTCCCAAACGCACTCGCTCGAATAGACGGACAGAATGCTCGGCTCCAGTCATTAGAATCTCCCTTCTTTTTGGCTGAGGGCCCGTTCAAGAAGATCTTTTATAGATTCCCTCCATTTGAGCGCAGGGGGTTCGCATTCCTGAAAATACAGCATGCGGGCAAACTGGCTCAGAAGACCAATCGTCAGAGAAGCCAGAAGATCGGTACTCTCCTCCGGATCGACAGTCCCTTCTGCCTTCCCCTTCTCGATCCATTGTCTCAGCAATCCGAGAAGGGGATTGAGCCGCGTTTTCGAGCTGGCCTGCGGCCAGAAAAGACGCAGGTTCTCATGAACATAGATCACGGCATCAAGGTTCTGGTCCAAAAACCGAATGTAGCGGTCCACCAGAGCGTTAAGGTCTTCATGGAAAGTTTGTTGAGGATCCATGGATTCCTGTACGCTCATGACCAGCGTTCCGTAGCAGCGTTCGAAAAGGTGGATCGCCAGGGTGTTCTTGCTCTCGAAGAACTTATAGAGCACGGTATTGCTATAACCCGTAGCTGCCGCAATATCCCTGAGACTGGTCTCGCAGAGACCATCCCGGACAAACAGGCGCAAAGCCTCCAGCAAGATGGCCTGTCTTGAAGGCGGATCATCGGGCGATGCGAGAGGTATAAGGGAGTATTCTGTGACCATGTCGTTAGGTTATCAGATGCTAACTCAAAGAACAAGAGAGCGGTTAACAATCACAACCGCATCGGCTCATTATTGAAAGAACGGCTCAGGCTTTTGTAATCAAACGGAGCAATTCCCTGTTTAAAGCCTTGCGCCCCTCTCCTTTCTCACCAAAAAATGTGTCATCAACATCTTCAACGACCGGGAGGGCAGCTACCGTCACATCCCGCCCGGTTTGAGTCAATTCCAATATTTTGGCACGCGTATCGGTCGGATGAGAACGGCGAAGGAGGAGCCCGCGCACTTCCAGTGCACGCAAAACCTGAGAGGTCATCATGACGTCCAGTTTCGAATGGTGGGCAAGCATGACCTGCGTGACATGCTTCTCTCTGGCAGAAAGCCATAGAAGGCCCGCCAGCAAGACAAACTGGACCTGAGTGAGCCCATACGGTTTCAATTGCCTAGCGATGGCTCGTTGCCATAGCGTCGTAATCTGCCAGATCAGAAAACCTGTACTGTCATTGGCTTCTTTTTCAGAAAACGGCCACTCTGCTTTTGTACTACCCATCCAGTTTAACCTCCATGGCTTTTGCAATCAGCAGAAAATCCTCTTCAGTCATTTCGATGTGCCCAGTGCGGAAAGGATACCCCCAATGCTCGGTGTCCCGGATAAAAGACAGATTCGCTATCAGGGAATGAATATGGACAGGCCTGCATTTTAAATACTCGACATCGCGCCGAAAGGGAAGAAAGTCGTGAGACATGGGATATTGGTAAATATTCTCCCCTATGATTCTGCCTATAGCGGTGAACATTTGCAGAGGTTCCCTTTCATTGGTCTCCGTTTTCGGGGAATAATAGACAAGCCAGTCACCCACCCTCATCCGATGAAGCGGAGCGGCCTTGCCGTGGCACAACTGAGCAAATCCCTCCGCCCTTCCCCATTTCACGTGAGACCAAGATGCCACCCCGATCCAGTATCGCACCCTCATTCAAGCTGCCCGGCAAGGCTTGAACATTTCTCAAGGGTCTCCTTCAATGTTTTTTGGATACCACGTCCAATCAGTAGGGCAAACAAAGGACTTAACCACCCATGCATCTCGATACGAACGCTGATTTTCCCACCCTTCCCCGGAGAGTCTTCGGGCGAATAGGTGTGTATAAAATCCATACAGGTCAGGGGCAGAAAGGAGCGGTTCGTGAAACCCCGTTTTTTTTGGACCTCCAGCATGACAAAATTCACCATGGGCTCACCAACTGGTTTCAATTGCCCCCTGCTTCCTGCCTCAAACGGCCCATCCAGAGTGACCCATTCCAATCCTTCGTCCCAATGATTCCACTCGTGGGGTCGGGACCAGAGTGCCCAAACCTGTTCTGCATTAGCTGTAGTCGGAATCGTTTCTTCATACCTCCATGTCAGCATCTGATCCTCCAGTAGTAATTACATATATTATATATATGATTACTATATCTCAGTGGGACCTTTGTTTCAACAGGAGATCATTGGGCCAGGAGAAAATCTTTCTTGGAAGCAAATCCCCCTTGGTCACAATCGTTTTTTTACCTATTGAATATAGACCGGTCTATCTATTATGATTGCACTCATGAAAAAGCCCATTCATCCAGGAAAGACTCCCTCAAATGTTGTCCGGACCCGTATTCTCGAAACGGCCGCCAATCTTTTTTATCTTCATGGGATCTCCAATGTCGGGATTAATGAGGTCATCGGAAAAGCCGGTGTAGCCAGAATGTCCCTCTACCATCACTATTCTTCCAAGGACGATCTTATTCTGGCTGTGCTCGACCATATCTCTGCCCAAAGGGCCGAGATAATCGGGAACGCCCTTTCCGGATACCACACCCCGGAGACCCGGCTTATGGCTATATTCCTGATCCTGAAGGAAACCGTCCATGAAGAGACCTTCCGGGGATGCGCATTTATCAACGCGGCAATAGAAAGGGCAAAACAGGAAGATCCCATCCACGCAAGGGTTGCCAAACACAAGAGAATGATTCAGGAAATCTTTCTCAAACTGGCAAAGGAAGCGGGAGCAGACAATCCGGACCTTCTAGCCCGGCAATTGATGATCCTTTGGGACGGTGCGATCACACAGTCCTACATTCATCAGGATCCGGAAATCGTTTCTTTTGCAGTGGATGCCGCCAGAAAACTGATTGCAGCGAGCCTTCGGGAAAAACAGGAAGATTCATGAAACCTACCTCCTTCACAGACTTTCTCCCGTCCGGGCTTCTGGGGCTCGGAACGGCCGTCGCTCTCGGGTTTTCCCGATTCGATTACGCTCTCATTCTTCCTTCCATGAAAAGAGATCTTGCTCTAAACTTCACTGAAGCCGGATGGTTGAATACAAGCAATGCGATCGGGTATCTCTTGGGATCTATCGTAGCGAAACCGCTGATCGGGCACTTTGGAGTTCGGATGATTTTCCGTTTCGGATTGATCCTGACTTCAAGTGCTGTTCTGACAACAGGGCTTTTCCATGCCTACATCCCACTTCTTCTTCTCCGGGTTCTGGCCGGAGTCTTCGGAGCGCTCTCCTTTATCTGCGGGGGCGTTTTGGCCGCGGGCTTGTTTCCGGGGAATGCAGGGCGGACGGCCGTCTCGATTTCAATTTACATGGCGGGAGGAGGTCTCGGGATCCTGCTGTCCGGACTGACAATCCCAATGGCCCTATCCCGCTGCGACGATAATTGCTGGCCGTGGATTTGGATAGGGTTAGGAGTCGCGAGCTTTTTATTCACCGTTTTTTCTTGGTCCAGTGCCCACAGATCACAACTGCAAGGAGCCGTTCATCAAGGAAAGTCCTCCTGGAAAATCGGCTCCTTTGTTCCGCTTTTAACCGGATATTTCCTATTTGGGGCCGGTTACATCATTTATATGACCTACATTATCGCCTGGGTCCGGGAAAGTGGACGTTCGGTAGAAGAAGTTTCCTTTTTCTGGGCACTCCTGGGTGTGGCAGTCATCGTATCTCCGCCCATATGGAAAAGAGTTCTGAGCGGTTGGAGGGGGGGCAGGCCGATGGGAGTAGCTATAGGCATAACGGCATTGGGAAGTCTGATTCCTCTTTTTTCGACCTCCTTTTTTTCAATGATCGTTTCGGCTATATTTTTCGGTCTTGCCTTCCTCAACGTCCCGGCAACGATGACGACCTTTCTGCAAAGATCCCTTCCTCAGTCGCATTGGGGAAGCTCGATCGCATTTTTCACCTTGATTTTCTCTCTGGGTCAGATTATTGGTCCAGTTGTTGGAGGGTGGATCGCCGATCGGGAGGGAATACTTTCCGCAGGCCTGATGTTTTCTTTTATCAGCCTGTTTGCGGGGGCATCTGTCGCCGTTTTCCAACAGGAGATTCAGCAGCGGCAGGGGGAGGCGACAGATATGAAAACCCTTTAACTGGATAATTTATGTGATAGGAATTCCCTCAAGGCTGTATTAAAATCTTACCACCAAGAAGGACTCCTTAACTCGTGAAACTAAACGCCGTGTCAAGTTATTCCTCAATTCGCTGCAACTGGTAGTACTTCACCCGCAGTTCAACGCGTGCCGGAACTGGATTAAAGATATTTGAAATGATGGAATGCAAAGGCACACCAACTATGTCATTGCACCATACGCTAAAAGACAATTGTATCGCTCACCGTGACAATTTGGTTCAGCTTGAAGGGGTCAGGATGGCGGCATTCTCTTGAGTGTCTCGGACAATGCTTGGGGTTATTGAAAAGATATCGTCTCATACAAATTCAAGGACACATCTTCAGAAAAGTTAAAAAACACCGAATACATCATTCACTCAAGCATTCTGGACCGAAGTTTCGGCTTCGGAATTGGAGGTGTAGGTCCAAAAAGAAAAGGAAAGCCCTTCTATCGAAATTTCAATATATTACAGAAACGTTCAGCGATTGATAAGCATTGAAATGGCGCTAGGATTTTCGAAAACCTTACCCCAAGATTATCGATAGGAATCAACTAATAAAATAAATGGGGCACAAACAATAAACATCAGGCAATATTGGAGCTCCTGTCCAGAATCGAACTGGAAACCTTCCGCTTACAAGGCGGGTGCTCTGCCAATTGAGCTACAGGAGCGGCAGGGAGGCAAAAACCAATGTATTCTATTTGGAGAAGAAAAAAAACGCAATACTCATTTGGAGACAGGATCCAAACACAATTCCCCCCAATCAGAAAACCCATATAAAAACGTTATTTTTTAAGCGGAGGCTCGATAATTAAAGCCCATTTCCCTTGACCCATTATCATTCTTTGGGTTACGCTCCATAAGTATGCGCTGCAAACAATATCAGGGATCCTTTTCCCGGAGGATTGAAGTTAAAGGGCTGAAGCAACCCATTCAGATTCCACACTTCAAATTGTAACGTCAAGATCCAATTTGGTCAGACATAGAATGAGAAGGTCAATAATTTGAAAAGACTATCCTGTCTTCTTTTTTGCTTGATTGCTGTTTCAATCATGTTCCCTACTCTCTCTCTGACTCCCGCAAAAGCAGATACGAATACCAAACAGCCTGACACCAAAAAAGAACCAAAAGAAGTCGGGATGACCGATGCCGATCGGGCAATGCAAGCAAAATTTCAAAAGGTGCTCGAACAATCCATGGCTTTGCAAAGAGTACCAGCCAAAAGCCTCACATGGATGGCACCCAAACAAATCTCAAAAAGTATCAAGGCTTTTCCTTTTTCGATCGATATAGGAAACAACCGTATCTTCTCAACTGTCTATCTGATTGATAACCAGTATTTTGTAACGACACCGATTCTCGATACAAAAGATAGCTTTCGACCTGTTCCAGACATATCTCCACCGATGCCTATAGACTTATCCCTATCTCCAAGCCTCTTTCCTCTGACTCACTTCCCATCCATTGGTTCCATTAACGCACAGAATACCCTCATCGAGTTTGCGGATGACCAATGCCACACCTGTCGAAAGTGGAACAGGGAAGTGCTGCCTTTGATCCGCAATGAAAAAAATATTCACTTTGTCTATATCCCGTATCCGATCGTGGTTCTTCACCCAAATGCACTTGATGCAGCCATTTTTGAAATGTGCGCCGAGCAAACCCTTCCAGGAAGTTTTTGGGATGTCCACGATCTGCTGAACAATCGGATTGAACTGGGAACCTTGTCCAAAGACCAAATGGATTCCGCTTTCAAAGGGATCATTGCAACCAAAAATCTTCCGGCCGCCAAGATGAATGCCTGTACAAAAACACAAGGTCCCCTGGCAGAAATTCAGGGAGCGGATGACACGCTACTCTCCCATACAGGAATACCCAACGTACCAACTTTTGTCGCAGATGGACATGTTGTGACAGGATATCAGTCCCTGGAAAATATCAAGAAGCTGTTTGCCCCCAAAGCGCCATTGCCCGCGGCGGGAAGCGCAAAGAAGTCTCCTTGAGAATCCCTTCTGGGGAAACACATTCATGCTGACTTGAAAGGTCCACTCAAGACAGATTAAAATCTGCCTGTCTACGTGTCTACCCAAAAACTGACCGGCCTTATGGAGTCGTCACTAAATTCGTTTGTCTTGAAAACTAAGGAGAAAGCAAGCATGGCACTCATCAAGTGGGTGGATATTGACAGATGGACTGAAATTGATATGGAAGAATTGACCAAACAGGCTGAGTCACTCTCTACCGAGGAAACCAAGGCCGCAATCAAGGATGCCGTCAGTACGATCAAAAACTCCCTGAACCTTCTTGAAAAGAAAAAAACGACAAAAGAAAAACGTGATCGGATGACAAAGGAACGCATTAACATTCTTCTGAGACTTGGGTTTGAAATCCGGTTCAAAGATCCCGAGAAGCAGCCAGTGGCATCGGATCAAGAGTCAAAAGAGTCCCTGACACCCAATCCGTCATAACAGTCTGACTGGAAGATCTCCCAAACAAAAGAACTGAGTCAAACTTGATCTGGACGGATTTCGGATTACTGGCGTCACTTTTTTTCCTGGGGACCGTTTGGGGAAGCTTTCTGGGAGTTCTTGCAGACAGGATTCCCAGGAATGAATCCATCCTTTTCCCTCCTTCCCACTGTAATCACTGTAACAGGAGGCTCACTCTCCTTGACCTGTTACCTCTTTATGCATGGATTATCGGGAAGGGTCGATGTCGCGTCTGCCAATCCCCGATAGACAAGCAAACACTTTACTCGGAACTTTTAACTGCCGGTTTCTTCATCCTTTTGGGGATCATTCACCTCAATGGTGGGAACGTCCTCAAGCCATTTGTTTTCGGATCATTTGCGATCCCATTATCCCTTATCGATCTGCGCCACTACAGGTTACCCCATAAGTTAACCATAACCGCCATGATTTCTGGCATTCTCCTCTCTTTTCTTGATCCAGGTGGCTCTTTCAAAACAAGCATTGAAGCATCACTTTCAGCTCTGGCATTTCTTGTTCCCATTGCTTATCTAAAGCCAAACGCATTGGGAATGGGCGACGCCATTTTCTTTGGTGCCATTGGCAGCTTCACCAGCTTTCAGGGAATTCTGGTAGCGCTGATTTTTGCCTCCGGAACAGCCATTCTTGCAAGCCTCGCATGGAGTGTATGGGAAGTGTCCAACGGCAGGAAAGCATCTATCAAAACTCTACGGATCCCTTTTGGACCTTTTCTATCCATCGGTGGTTTGACCGCGATTTTACTCCCCTTTCCTCAATTTCTGATCTGAATGTCTTGCGGGCTCGATTCCCATAAGACAGGTCCGCAAAACAATTGAAACAACCGGACCATTTTGATTGTCCAGCCTTCTTGTGCTAGGATTTGTCCATGGGAAAAAATGAAGAGAAAGTCCTATTTCCAGTTGATCTTCTTCCTCTTGATGACCTTGTCATGGATCAAGTGGTAAGAGCGTGCAAGGATTATGGTGCCGGTCTTCATCTGTACCATGCTCTTTCAACCTTTTCAGATCTTCCCATGGGCTTTCCGGTTCCGCTTCAAATCTATGAGCAGATTGGGCTTCTCGCGTCCCAGCAGCTCGAAAAAATTGCTCAGGGTTTTCTTGACCGGGGGGTTCCTGTCAGCATTGCTCTTTATCGCGGTGAAGCAGATACGATCACTCTCTCTCTGGCTTCATCCGGAGAAAAGGATCTGATCATTCTTGTATCCCGGGGTAAAGGAGCTTTGGGTCGCATTTTCCTAGGATCGACCTCAACATCAATCATTCACCACAGCCCTTTGCCGGTCCTCCTCTTAAAAGCAAAAGACATTCTTCTCTCGGCAAAAGAATCCTATCAAAACATCCCAATGCCCCAAAATATTTTTTCACCCAGCGCTCCGACGTCTGGGCCATCAACACCCCTCCATTGATGGATAGAATCCAGAAAGATTTCCACCTCCCGGAAAATCTTGATCCCAAAGTCTTTTTGGGGGAAATGGATTCCCATCTCCATTTATTCGAAGAGGCTTTTTCCATTCATCTCGCAACATCCGGGCACCGAATTACCGCCACAGGTCAAAAAGACAATATCCTGCAGGGGGAAAAGGTCATTCTGGATCTGGCAGCCCTGATGGCAAGCGGGTATGCAATCAGGGAAGATGAAATTCGTCAGGCAATTGCCCTGACCAGAAACGACCCGGGGATTACGCTAAAGAATCTGCTCACAGAATATATCCCCATCAATAGCAGAAAACGCGTTATATTTCCCAAATCCGCCCATCAGCTCGAGTACATACAGGCCATCAAGAAAAATGACATTGTCTTTGGAATCGGGCCAGCTGGAACAGGAAAAACATATCTCGCCATGGCGATGGCAGCCTACCATCTGCTGAAGCATTCCTGCAGAAAGATCATTCTTGTCCGGCCTGCAGTTGAAGCCGGAGAAAAGCTCGGATTTCTCCCTGGTGATATTGCAGAAAAGATCAACCCTTACTTGCGCCCTCTTTATGATGCACTTTTTGATATGATTGATGCAGACAAAGTTCAAAAAATGATGGAAAAACAGGAGATAGAAATTGCACCACTGGCTTTCATGAGAGGCAGAACCCTGAACGATGCCTTTATTATTCTCGATGAAGCCCAAAACGCAACACGTGAACAAATGAAAATGTTTCTCACCAGAATAGGGTTCAACTCCAAAGCCGTCATCACCGGAGATGTGACACAGGTTGATCTGCCAAGTGACCGATCCAGCGGATTGGTGGAAGCGACCAAGATATTAAAAAATATCGATGGGATCAAATTTCTTCACTTTAGCGAGGTGGATGTCGTCAGACATCGTCTCGTACAGGAAATCATCAAAGCCTATGAAAAACATGCCCCGGAGGAAGGTACTGGCAGACCTTCTTCCAATAAATAGAACCCCACAAATATCCATTCCTAAAAATAAAAGACGTTGGGATATATGGCTTTTGGCAGGGATTAGCCTTGTTCTGGCACTTGTGAGAATCAATCTCGGACTTTTTCCTCCAACGCTCTCCCCTGAATCACTGAAAAACCAATCCTTGCCACTGACCGGAGTTCCTATGGATTCCATCCATGTCTTTTTGGGAACATCCCTGCTGGTCTTTCTGGCGATTGTATCCATAATGGTTACCTATAGAACCTTCATGGATCCTCCCAATGAGTTTGAACGAATCAATCAGACGCATTTTCTGCAGATCCTTCTGGGAAGCATCCTTCTCTTTCTCATCATTCTCAGCACTCTGTCGATATTGATCGGACAGGGAAGTACCGCAAGCATCTTGTCCGAACATCATTTTTTGATCACACAGAATATCGAACTGATCGCAATTATCCTTATCGGAAATATCATCACACTCCTTCTTGGGAAAAAATCGGCTACACTTTTTTTCCTGATCTCCAGCATGATCATTGCCCTCTTGCCAACTTCCCGCTATGAAATGATTGTACTGCCACTTATTGCAGGGCCGATATCCAGCAGCTTGGCACTCATCCTCCCGGGTCGAATTGGCTCCCTGAAATCTGGTCTCCTTTCGGGCTTAATCACAGGACTGCTCTTTTTGGGAATGGAACTCTCGGTCAAAGATCCAACAGTTTTTACCTTACAGACAGAAGCCATCGCCGTTATTGCAACAACGCTTTTATTTCCCATGCTCGAAAACGTTGCAATGCCTTTGTTGGAAAAAAGCCTCGGACTTTTATCAGAGGCTTCCCTCACAGAACTTCTGGACCTGAATCACCCTCTTCTGCGTGAATTTTCAAAAAAAGCTCCAGGATCCTTTTTTCATAGCCTTGCGGTCGCCCAAATTGCTGAAGCGGCAGCTCTTTCTATCGGGGAAAACACGAAGCTCGCACGCGTTTCAGCCTATTTCCATGATATAGGCAAAATGGACAAACCCCAGTACTTCATTGAAAATCAGTCAACATTCAATAGACATGAGCTCCTGACCCCAAGAATGAGTTCCCTGATCCTCATAGACCATGTCAGAAAAGGCATTGAAATCGGTAAAAAATATGATCTCCCGGAAATCATAATCAGTGCCATTCCCGAACATCACGGAACAAGAGTCATGCAATATTTTCTTCGAAAATCCCGGGACGGAGCCAATAGCCCGGCAGATTTTCCATCAGAATCAGATTTTCGTTATCCGGGACCAAAACCACAAAACAAAATTACAGCAATCCTCATGATGGCCGATGCCATTGAAGCGACCGGCAGGGCAGTCAAAATCCAGGATGCCTCCCCCGCGAGAGCCATTTCCGTCATTGATGAAACACTTA
Source organism: Leptospirillum ferrooxidans C2-3 (assembly GCF_000284315.1). NCBI lineage: Bacteria > Pseudomonadati > Nitrospirota > Nitrospiria > Nitrospirales > Nitrospiraceae > Leptospirillum > Leptospirillum ferrooxidans. Next base: position 1,640,150 of record NC_017094.1, read on the forward strand.
TGGAAATACAAAAGGATGGTCAGCTGGATGAATGCCCCTTGACCATTTCCGAAATTGCCACACTGAAAGAGGTCTTTGTCCGGACACTGTTGCAGACACAACACAAGCGAATAGCCTATCCCGGAGCAAAAACAACTGGCATCGCACCCTCATGGAAACCCAAAGATGCCAGTTGAAATAATCAATCTCCAGAGAAAGTTCCCAATAGACCATTTCTGTTTTGGAAAGATTGCTGAACTCGGACTGTCCTCCCTGAAGCAATCGAAGAATCAAGTTGTCCTGATATTTGTCAATGATCATCGGATGCGGCACTTGAATAAAACATTCAGGGGAAAAAGGAAAACAACCGATGTTCTCTCTTTTTCCTATCAAAAGGAACGATTCCTAAAAGGACTGGGATCTCCTGATGGGGAAGTTGTGATTTCATTACAACAGGCAAAACGTCAGGCAGATCGCGCAGGGATTCCATTTTTTGATGAAATCGTTAACCTCATCATTCATGGACTCTGTCACTTGAAAGGGTACGATCACGAGATCGGCGAGCAGGAAGCTTCCCTTATGAAGAAAGTGGAAAGGAAAACCGCCAGATTCATCGATCAAGGCTATCACCAGTGGCTCAACACACAACCAAAAAATCTTTCCAATACAATGCTTCAGGAATCGTCTCCATCATTTCAAGGGAAAATCCCTGATGACTTCCTTCAACCCACGAAGAAATCATTGAAAACCAATAAAGGAAAGGAGCATAGCAGCTGATCTCCCCCACTGTACAAGATGAACAGGTGAGCGGGATCTTTTGCGCTTTGAAATGAACCTTTTTCAAAAATTTACGGACGGACTCAAGAAAACGAGAGCCAACCTGACAGAAAAGATTGACTCTCTTTTCAAGAAAGATCGCTCTTCAAACTTTCATCAGGAGCTTGAGACAATCCTTCTCACATCTGATATGGGTCCAAAGGTGGTGTCCAGTCTTATTACAGACCTGAAAGAATGGGAGAAGTCCCCCGGAACGGACCAGTTCCCTGATGCCAGAAGTTTTATGATCGATCGTATCGAAAAACTTTTTCCCGACACCACTCCCATCTGGGAGAATCCCGAACGATCCTCACCATTGGTCATTCTTGTCGTGGGGGTCAATGGAGCCGGAAAAACGACAACCGTTGCAAAACTTGCGGCCCTATTCAAAAGCGAGGGGAAATCCGTGATTCTTGGTGCGGGAGATACTTTCAGGGCAGCCGCCATCAAACAGCTTGAACTTTGGGGAGAAAAGCTCTCCATTCCGGTTGTCCATCAAAAAGAAGGAGCAGACCCGGCGTCTGTCGCCTTTGACACAGTCAAAGCTGCCATTTCAAGAAAAATTGATGTCGCCATCATTGATACGGCAGGAAGACTTCAAACCAAAAACAACCTGATGAGTGAACTTTCAAAGATCCATCGCCTTGTCATCAGGGAAGTGGGGAACAACCCCATTGAAACGCTCATTGTTCTTGACGCCACCATTGGGCAGAACGCCGTTTCACAGGTCAAGCATTTTGGAGAATCCGTTCCATTGACAGGTATGATTCTTTCAAAGATGGATGGAACCTCAAAGGGAGGAATTGCGGTGGGCCTAGCAAAGGAGTTCAGTCTTCCAGTCCGATTTATTGGGGTGGGCGAACAAAGCTCCGATCTTTTGCCATTTGATCCGTCCCTTTTTGCCCGGTCCATCCTTCAAACAGATAGCTGATCCATCAGATCTTTTCTATAGGGAAGAGCCTTCGCCATGGCTTTCGCCATTTCTTTTACAGGAGCGGGGATTCCTGTCCATATTTCAAAGGACAATGCTCCCTGAAACAAAAGCATGGGCAAACCGTCCGAAAAGGGAACTCCACGTTTTTTTGCCCAAGCCACACACTCAGTCTCCCCTTCCCTCCCATAAGAAAGATCGAAAACAGACGCAACAGAAGACTTCTCTATCGTCTCCAGTGGAGGAAAGGCCCCCTGGACAGGAAATGCGTTTCGAGAAAGTGTGTTGATAATATGCCATCTTTTTCCGTCAAGAGACGCCTTTATTTTGGACAACTCATTCAATGTTATATATTTTTCACTTGAAAATTCTTTCAAAAGTGATTGGACCCTTTCCAACGAACGGTTGAACACACTGACACTCGACACCCCCATCGATGCTAAGCCTTCAAGAACCGCCCGAGCTGACCCACCTGCTCCCAAAACAATGAAATGGTCCGCCGGCTCAGAGGATTTCTCCAAAAAAACGGAATAGGACTTCACGAATCCTGAAACATCCGTATTGTACCCTTCCCATTTTCCATCTTTTAAAAAGACCGTATTCACCGAGCGTATTTTGGACGCAATCCCCAACACCTGATCGACCTTCCTGTAGGCCAGTTCTTTAAACGGAAGAGTCACATTAAAACCGGACACCCCCAGCTCCTTCAGGCAAAAAATCGTATCTTCCGCCCGAAGTGGGTCAAGGTTCATGGGGACATAGGCAGCATCTATCCCACAGGCATCAAACGCGGCCTGCTGGAAACAGGGAGAGAGAGAATGCTCCACAGGGTGGCCGATAATCCCGAAAAAGGCTTTCATGCAATCTCTTTTAAAACGTAGCGGAAGATTACCCAAAGAAGAACACCGGCGAGAAGGGAAACACCCCCGATCAAGGCTCCCTTGGGCCCAGATGCAATCATGTAAATAAAAACTCCGATAAAAAAAAGGACTCCGAAGAAGTATTGGATGACCTGAAACCAGTCAGACCGGCTCATCCCTGTGGGGACAGGATCCCCGGGATCCTCTCTCTCATGAGGAACATCGCCCTCTTTTGTTTTTGGATCCTCCATCACGTCCCCCTCATTTCCTGTTTGCAAAACCTTTGGCATCAACGGCACTCAGCCCCCGATTTGTATTATAGTGCTAGGAGCAGGCAGGAACAATCCAACATGGATGGATGAAATGGCTGAGATCATAAACACCGGGACGGAAAATGTTTTTTCTCCCGAGATTCTGGAAAGAATCCGGATGGCTCCATGCGAACCAGGCGTCTATATCATGAAAGACGCCGATGGGCATGTCCTTTACGTAGGAAAATCACGGAACCTTAGAGACCGAATAAGATCCTACTTTACCACCCGAACCGGTCGTGGGAACCGGATCGCCATGATGGTCACGAAAATCCGGAATATTGATACCATCGTAACGCAAACCGAAGTCGATGCACTCATTCTCGAAAACAGCCTCATCAAAAAATACCGCCCAAAATACAATGTCTTGCTGAGGGATGATAAAACCTATCCTCTCTTAAGGTTTACATGGCAAGAATCCTTCCCAAGACTTTCTGTCGTCAGAAAAATCCAGAATGATGGCGCACTTTACTTTGGTCCATTTGTTTCCCCTGGAGCTCTCAAGGATACATTAAGGCTCGTAACCCGAACATTTCCCCTGGCTTCCTGCGAAATCCCGCTGGACGGATCGACCGAAAGACCTTGTGTCGAGTACCAGATACAGAGATGTCTCGGACCATGCGCCGGCCTTGTTTCCATTCCGGACTACCGGAAAGTCGCCAATGAGGTCCGGCTATTTCTCGAGGGAAAAAATGATGACCTGCTCAGGGCCCTTCATCAGGAAATGACAACACTTGCAAAAGATCTGCGATTTGAAGAGGCTGCAAAAATACGGGACAGATTCCTAAACGTTTCAATGATTCAGGAAAAACAAGGCATTTCCTTCGACATTCAACATTCTGTGGATGTCGTGGCAATCGTTCGGGACGTCCCTTTTGTTCTCATAGAGGTTCTTCAGCTTCGGGGAGGATCGGTGAGTGGAAAACGGGAGATTGATTTAAAAAATGGTGAAGAAGCCACCGATTCTGAACTTCTTGGAGCTTTTTTCGATCAATATTATGGCAAGGACCTCTCGACCATACCGGACGAGATTCTCATTGGAAGTCCCCTGTCTGAAGAAGAGCTCATGAGTCTCAGCTGGCTCACCGAAAAGAAAGGTGGGAAAGTAAGAATCCACCATCCACTTCGTGGAGACAGAAAAATCCTTCTGGATCTTTCCATCAAAAATGGTCAGGAAGCACTTATTGAACAGAAAAAACAAAAAGGGGCTTTCAAGGAAGCACTTATTGAACTTGCAGAAATTCTGGGGCTCGAAGCTCCTCCATCCCTGATGGCTTGTGTTGACATATCCAATATAGGGGATGCTTTTCCCGTCGCATCGTACGTTACTTTCCGGGATGGCAAACCAGAAAGGTCCGGCTATAGGAAATTCAGGATCCAGCTTGAAAAAGGACAGGATGACTTCAAAATGCTCGCACATGTGATGGAACGCCAATTCAAGGAAAACCCGCTTCCGGATCTCTTGGTCATCGATGGTGGACCGGGACAGCTTGGTGCCTGTGTTGAAAGGCTCCAGGAAATGTCGGTTCTTCCTGTCTCCCGGGGCGTTGTCTCCATTGCAAAAGAACGCTTCAGAACAGGAAAGCTTGAACGCATTTTCATCCCGGGAATGGAAAACCCGGTCATTCTCCCTCCACACAGTAAAGCAACCCATATTCTGGTCCACATGAGAGACGAGGCCCATCGATTTGCCATTACCTACCATCGATCCCTCAGGGAAAACATCCTGAGAGAGTCAAGACTTCTCAAAATTCCCGGAATCGGACCCGAGCGTGAAAAAAAGTTGCTGAAAGAGTTCCGCTCGTTCAACGCGATCATGGCCGCTCCCGTCGAAGAGATCATGCGCGTTGCCGGAGTCTCCCAAAAGGTGGCCCAAGCGATCCTTGATATGGGGAAAGACTGAACATGTTTACAAAACTTCTTCTTGTCGGGTCAGGACTGCTCATTGTCAGTCTTGGCACCATCCTGAGAAAATACGTTGACCCTCTTTTTGACGACTACCCGCTTCTTGCGACTCTTGCGCTAGGACTCGTCATACTGACCTTTATCACAGCGATCATGATCACCAGCACAAACTACGCAAAGCCTTTGCCCGTTCGTTCGAAAAAGAAAAGACCCGGAGACACTCCCCCTCCGCCCATCTCATTTTTTCTGGAATGGGGAATCATTGCCTCAATCATGACCATGATAGGGATTCATTTTTCAAGTTCTCAGTCAACCCTCGCATGGGGACTCTGGATAACAAGCGGAACAATTTTCATTTCCTGCCTGTTTTTCCTGATGATTCCCTCAACAATCCCCCAACAGCTTCCCGGAGGAGAAGTCGGAACCCAGCAAAACATCCTGCATCTTCCTCCTGGAGCCTTTGCATTCTGGACAACCTCCATTTTTACCGGTGTATTTTTCCTTGTGATGGGTGCCGTTCTGAAGCCCTACGCAACGGTTGCCTCAATTGCCTCATTTGGTGTCGGAACCGGATGGTGCATTTCTGCCTTGACCTTCGCCATTCTCACAGGAATTCTCCTGGGAGGAATAACGATCGTACAGGGCGGGAATAATAAAAAACTTGTTCCTGAAGAAAATTTCACGACATTTCAAGGGAATCAGGAATTCAAGCTCTCCATGATGAAAGCCTATTCTGACTTTATCAACCATCAGGGTCTATTCAGCGCAGAACACAACGGTATTCTTCTATGGGGGGGAACTCCGGCTGGCAGAAACACCATTGTCCGGTCATTTGCAGGAGAATCAGGCAGAGCTTTTTTAGAACTCAAACTATCAGGGTTCAACCTCCTCGAAAAGCATATCCTCAAAGAACAGTTACAAAGATTCTTCAGAAAGATCAAGCCACTGCAACCAGCCGTTCTCCATATAACAGACTATGACGAAATACTCGGGACAGCTGACGGAGCTCTTCCCCCACCCTTCGATGCGATCAGGGATCTCCTCGAAGAACTTCTTCGCTTGAAAAATACATTGGTCGTCGCAACAGTTCCATCCCTTACAGGGATACCGGATGATTTTAAAACATCTCCTCTGATGCATTGGGTTATAGAAGTGCCTTTACCTGACCCATCAAGCAGATCAAGTCTTTTAAAAAGGATTTTACAAATTGAGGCCAAGAAAAAAGAGGCACTGGCTGGAGATATCTCGTTAATATCAGAAGAAATGGTGAACGGGTACGATCTCAAAAAGCTTGGAGAAATGATGGACGGCTTCAGCATTGAAGTCATCGAGGAGGTCGTCCAAAACGCTCTCAATACTGCACGAGAACTGAAACGGGCACTTAGGCAACTCGATCTCGATGTGTCGATCCGCAAAAAGAAGCAGGGTATCAAGGACCCGACAATTGGACCGATGGAAGCCATTCGTGCATTGCTGACCCCGGAAAAGATCCGGTTGACGCTGATTGAAAAAGCCGTTGAGGTGGCACTCCAGAACAAAAGAAGGTCAAGGGAGCCGATCATCATCGTTGGGCCGGACCCTATTCTCAGAATGCAGATCATTCAGCTTCTGGCAGAAAGGGAGCTTTTCAGTTTCAATGCCCTTCTCCAGAAGGAGCTTTCCAGGAACAGTCTTGCTGCGATGAGAAACTTCATCATCCAGTCCAGGAAAAAACGCCCGGCTATCCTCTACATTGATCCTATCGAGCTGCTATTCCCCCGGGTGCAGCTCTCAAACTTTGGGTACCATGGTGAAATTTACAATCAGAAAGTCATTGAGCTGACCCAGGTCCTTCAGGACAAACAATACTGGTTTGTCGGAAGCAATCCGCAAATCTCCAGTATCGACCCAATGATTCTCAGAAAGCTGACAAAGGTGATCGATATCAATGAACTGCAAAGGGAACTCATCGGGCAAATCGAAGAACATGCCCTGGCACAGATCCTCGATGGAGTTCCGTTGGAACAAGTCGATCTCAGCCAGTTTCTAAAAGAACCCATTATACCAACAGAAAACCATCCGCAAGAGATGAAGGAGCCGCTCGAGCCACTCCAGAAACATCCCAACATTCAGCTTAATCTTCCCGAGCTTCCGACAACATTGATCCCTGGCTATTTTGGAAGAGATGAAGTCCAGGAAGAGATTCTCTCCGTCCTCGACAGCTCCAAGTTGAAGATCCGCACAGGTGGTTCAAAACTGCTTGGAAGCTTCTTCTTTATTGGACCCAATCAGACGGGAAAGAAAACGATGGCCCAAGCCATCTCTGAATTTCTCTACAAAAAACCAAAAAGCTTGATTTATCGGGACATGAGTCTTTACGAAGAGCTCTATTACTCAGAACAGTTCATTCGCAAACCTGTGCTTGAGCGATCCCCCGTCAATGTACCGGAGGGTTTGTGGGACATTCTGAAAGAAAATCCCGACCAGTTGCTCTACCTCGACAATATTGAACGAGCCCATCCATCGGTCTGGTCGTCCGTGGAAGATCTGCTCAGGACCGGTGCCCTGCACTGGCAAAAACAGGAACTTTCACTGGCAAACATGACGATTGTCATGTCGACAACACTCTTTTCCCCTCAGGAAATTGCGGCTCTTGATGTGGAAGACAGAGCAAGTGAACTGGCAAGGATTGTCCAAAAGAATGACAGGCGTCTTGCATATCTCCCGGTTTTCCAGACACCGTTTCTCTCTCTGGTAGACAGAATCGTTCCCTTTGTCCCCTATTCCGAAAAGGATCTCAGAAACGCCATTGAGTATGAGATCAATCGTATTCTGAGATCCTTCCTTGAAGGGAAATCAGGAAACATTACGATTTCGACCGATATGGGGCTTGTAGACGGCATATTCACTCTGGTGGAACAAAAGCATCCGGATTTTTCAAAAGCCAGAACCATGACACAAAACCTCATGCTCCCCATACTCCACAAACTGGAGGGGAAAATAGCCTCAAATGGTCCCCCCGAAGAAATCGTCCTGTATTGGAACGGCACCAAGATCGACATGATCTCCAACACCCATGTACAATCCATTCCCGAACCTCTAAGCGCTGGATAGACACCACTTGCAGCCATCATTTTCACCCATTTCTTTCCAGAGATGCCTGATTTCATTGACACCGGAACGGTCGCATGTTTAAATCTGAACTGTCCCTCAAAAGAATGAAACGCAAGAAAAACAGCATGAAGCTTTTCTTGGCAGGCTGTTTCTATACGTAACCTTTAAATAGTCGGAAACGGGAGGCAGAGAAACATGAGACACGATTGGATAAAAAATCGCTCGGGGGTCGTAACCCAGATGCATTATGCTCGCAAAGGGGTTATCACAGAAGAGATGGCCTACGTTGCAGAAGTCGAAAAGCTTGCCCCGGAACTGATACGATCTGAAGTGGCCAGAGGAAGAATGATCATCCCCGCCAATATAAAACATCCGGAACTTGTACCGATGGCAGTTGGCATCGCAGCTTCATGCAAGATCAATGCGAACATTGGAAACTCCGCAGTTGTTCCCGACATACAAAATGAACTCGACAAGCTGAAAGTCTGTATCAAATACGGCGCGGACACCGCCATGGACCTTTCTACCGGCCCCAAGATTCCGGAGATCCGCGAGGCAATCATCCGTAGATCCCCCATTCCTATCGGAACAGTGCCGATATACGAAGCCATCCAGAACGTTGGAGACCCTCTTGACCTGTCGCCCGAAGACCTCTTGGATGTGATTCGCTCCCAGGCAGAACAGGGAGTGGACTACATGACAGTCCATTGCGGGATCCTCCGGGAGTTCATTCCCCTGACCACCAAAAGGATCACCGGGATTGTCAGCCGGGGTGGAGCTTTGATGGCCCAATGGATGAACCATCATAAAAGAGAAAACCCTCTCTATACCCATTTTGATGAACTCCTCGAAATTTGCCGCAAGTATGACGTATCCCTGTCTCTTGGCGATGGCCTGAGACCTGGCTGTCTGGCCGATGCATCGGATGAAGCCCAGTTTGCCGAACTCAAGGTTCTTGGAGAATTGACCAAGCGTGCATGGGAAGCAGATGTTCAGGTCATGATCGAAGGGCCGGGACATGTTCCTTTTGACCAGATCGCAATGAACGTGGAAAAGCAGCAGGTACTTTGTCATGAAGCACCGTTTTATGTGCTTGGACCTCTTGTAACCGATATTGCACCAGGGTACGACCATATTACCTCCGCCATCGGAGCGACTGCCGCCGGAACAGCTGGCGCGGCACTTCTTTGCTACGTCACCCCCAAAGAGCATCTGGGTCTTCCTGACCTTGAGGATGTCAGAAACGGTATCATTGCCTACAAGATCGCGGCACACGCATCGGATATCGCACGCCATCGTCCGGGGGCCAGGGATCGCGACGACTCTCTCTCCAAAGCACGTTACGCATTCGACTGGAATACCCAATTTGAACTTTCGCTGGATCCTGACAGGGCCAGAAGCATGCACGATGAAACACTTCCGCATGAAGTCTTCAAGACGGCTGAGTTCTGTTCGATGTGCGGACCAAAATTCTGTTCAATGCACATCAACGAAGAATTGAGAAAAGAGGCTGGGGCATCAACGCTTCTGGATCCCCGGACAGCCCCTTCTGCAACGATCACCATGGAAGTGGCAAACGCTGAACGATAAAAGATATCATTTCTGATCGAACCAAGATCTCGGAAGTGAAGGGAATCACAATTTGGTCTTGACCGGCTCCTTTCTGTTCGTCTTTTCAGCAGGAGGAGCCGGTTTTCATTTTTTGGAGGCAAAAAGATGCCAAGCATGAGGCTTGGGGCTCCGGTATTTTTCAACAATATTCCTTTTCAGATTGAGGAACGCCAGATCCTCCGGGAAATGAGAATACCCAAAAAGTCTTTCCTCAAGGATCTCGATGAGCCGGGACTGGCAGCCCAAATCAAAAAGGCAATCGATGAAGGATACCGACTGATCCACGGAATGGGAGTTTTCAGGACGCTTTCCCTGACCGGAATCGAAGATAAAAAAGTTCTTGCCCGGGAAACAAGCACATTGTTTGTTGGCGAAAAGATGGTTAAACTGCTTAAAAACTGCGACTATGCAACGCTTCTTGTCGCAACGATCGGCCCCCAGGTTGAAAATCGGGTCGATGAACTTGCCTCCAGCGAACCGGCTTATTCCTACTTTTTGGAGCGGGTGGGCGCATGGATGGCCGATTACATGGGAATCATCATTGATCACGCCATTGAAAAAGAAATTATTCGGTTCGGATACAAGAAAACATTCCGCTTTGGCGTTGGTTATGGAGATTGGCCACTTTCCACCCAGACTGAGGTCATGGAACTGACCCAAGCCAATAAAATCGGAATTTCCCTGAACGAATCCTTCATCATGTCACCCCGACTTTCCGTTTCGGCAGTTATTGGATGGGAAAGAATCATTGAGGGACAAAAACTGGCCAATGAGCCGGAAAGCGAGAACGAAGAACAGTGAAGCCCCTGCTTGAACGCTTGAAATATGAAGTTCTGCTCCTGGATGGATCCATGGGAGCTCTCCTCCAATCCCGGGGACTTCCCGCAGGATACGCGCCCGATCTCTGGAACATTGAAAAGCCCCAAGAGATTCAGGCCGTCCACACCGAATACGTCAATGCCGGCTCAGACATCATTTTGACCAATACCTTTGGAGCCTCAAGACTCAGGCTTTCTGAGTACAACGCACAGGATCGCATCAGGGAGATCAATTTTCAGGCGGTCGATCTGGCCCAAAGGGCCTCAAGAGGAAAAGCCTACGTTGCCGGAGACATCGGACCATCCGGGACGACCATTGCTCCCTTTGGAGATCTTCCTTTTGATGATGCCATAGCGATCTTTTACGAGCAGGCAAAGCTCCTTCTGGAAGCGGGCGCCGATCTCATCGCCATAGAGACAATGTTTGACATTCAGGAAATGAGAGCAGCCCTTATCGGTGTTCGGGAAGCAACCAATGGTCGAATTCCCCTCATGGCCCTCATGACATTCAATATGGACGGAATTACCGACTCCGGCTCTGACCCAGAAACAGCCGCCAGTGTTCTGGAAGGCTTTGGCGTCGACATCATGGGTCTAAACTGCTCCGTTGGTCCTGAAGCCATGGTTCCCGTTGTCTCAAGGCTTGGACAAACGACCGACACCTTCATCGCCGTTGAACCCAATGCGGGACTTCCTGTACACCGGAACGGAGAAACACTCTATCTGACCGGAGCTGAAGAAGTTGCCAAATTTGCTCCCTCATTTGTCGAAGCCGGTGCCAATATCATTGGCGGTTGCTGTGGGACAACGCCAGAATACATAAGGATCCTGGCCAAAACGGTCAAGGGAGCCTCTCCCATCTCTAGACCAACGCCCTCCCTTCTCAAGATCTCTTCCAGAACCAGCATGACCCTGATCGGAGATGGGGTTCCCTTTCTCATTGTTGGAGAAAAAATCAACCCCACCGGTAAAAAGATCTTTTCAGAGGCCATCGCAAATGGTCAAGTCGACCTGATCGTTGCGGAAGCCAGAAAAGAGGCCGAGGCAGGAGCCGGGGCACTTGACGTCAATGTTGGGGTACCGCTCGTCAATGAAGCGGAGATGATGGCAAAAGCCATCACCGCCATTCAGAATGTCGTCTCTTTACCACTGGTCATTGACTCATCGTATGCATCTGCCCTTGAATCCGGCCTGAAACTTTACCCCGGAAGGGCTCTGGTCAACTCCGTTAATGCAGAGGATGAAAGACTTGAAGAAGTTTTGCCCCTGATCCGGAAATACGGAGCAGCCGTTATTGCCCTCGTCTCTGGAGACAATATCCCTGAAACAGCGGCCGAACGCATGAAAAATGCTGAAAAGATCCTTCGGAGAGCGGAAGAACTAGGACTCAAACCCCGGGATCTGATCTTTGACACACTCGCATTAACTGTCAGTGCAGTCCAGGAGGCCGCAAAACAAACACTTGATACGATTACCCTTATCAAGAAGGAACTTCGACTTCCGACCATATTGGGCCTTTCCAACGTCTCCTTTGGTCTTCCAGCCAGAAAGATTGTCCATAACAATTTTCTCTCCATGGCGATCGGCGCGGGTCTAGATGCAGCGATTTGTGACCCGTACGACCAGGTACTTCATCAGACCATTGCCGCATCATCGCTCTTCGCAAGGCGCGATCCCGACTGCCGGATCTACCTGAACAAGGCAGCCGCCTGGACACCTGCCCAGGGTAACCATCCCGCGTCAAAGGAGGCTGCGCCCAAAACGACATCTGAAGCGATTCGACAGGCTATTCTCGAAGGAGAAAGAGATGGGATCGCGGCTCTTTGTCAAAAAGGGCTTGACGAAGGTCTTTCGGCTTTTACAATCTTTCTGGACATCATGACCCCAGCAATACGCCACCTCGGAGATCTTTTTGGTCAAAGAGTCAAATTCATACCGCATCTGATCGCTGGAGCAGACGCCATGAAAAAAGGCGTTGAAGTCCTCCAGCCACATCTGGAAGCGGATGGTCCGGTCGAACCCAAGGGTTGTGTGGTGTTTGCAACAGTCAAGGGAGACATTCACGATATCGGAAAAAACATCTGTATCCTGATGCTTAGAAACTTCGGGTTCTCTGTCATTGACCTTGGCCGGAATGTTCCCCTTGACGATATCCTCGCTGCGGCTGAAAAACATCAGGCGCAAATCATTGCACTGAGTGCATTGATGACCACCACCATGATGCAGATGAAAACCGCTATTGAAACCATTCGGGAGAAAAATCTTCCCTACAAGGTCATGGTCGGTGGAGCGGTCGTCACGCCCAAGTTTTCAACAGAAATCAAAGCGGACGGTTATGGAAAAGATGTCGGGGATGTCGTTCCATTGGCAGAAAAACTGATCAGTGCCTTTTCCGGACTGGATGTTCCCGTCGCCTCATCAGGCTCCGGTAGTGATTCTGAGGCCATCGTAGGCCGCAAAAACTGATGGTGGCAGCATTTTCGATAACTCATCATGCTCGATTGAGTGGGAGAGATGTGTAATATAGGCTCTGCGCGGCTTTAAACGATCGACCAGTTCAAGTGCCTCATGAATTCCAAAATGGGATTCATGAGGTTCATACTTCACCGCACCGACAATCAATGTTTCAACTCCATACAATGCTTCCCATGATTCATCCGGTATTCCCTTGCAATCGGTCAGGTAGACCAGATCGTTGATCCTTACGGCATGATTCATCACGGGTCCATGATAAACCGGAAATGAGATGACCTTCATTCCCAGAATATCGATCGGACCGGAGATTTCATGAGGAATCAGTTTTGGCCTTGACAGCCCTCCCCTGTTTGCCTCGGAAAAAGCATAAGGAAACATCATCTGTACGCGAGAGAGTGTGTAAGCATCCGCATAGACAGGGATCTCTCTCTTCTGGATGTAATTGAACACTCTTAACTCATCCAATCCCAGAACATGGTCAGCATGAGGATGAGTAAAGATGACTCCGTCAATGGCAACGATTCCATTTTTCAGGGATTGATACCGGAGGTCAGGAGCAGTGTCGATCAGGAGGTTTTTTCCGGAATGATGCACAATGATGGAAGATCGTGTCCGGTGATTTTTTTTATTGGAAGAAAGGCAGACAGGACAGGAACAACCGATAACAGGAACACCCGAAGAAGCTCCCGTACCCAAAAAAAGAACATCCACAGCATCCGCTCCGGGAAAGATATGATCACTCATCTCAGACCCGGAGGGAAGGGAGGACTTTTGTGAATCAGGGAACGACGGTAAAGATGCGGACATGGTTGATGACCACAGGCGTTACCGGGCGATCTCTTCGATCGGTCGGAACAAGAGAAATGGCATCAGCAACATCTTGTCCGGAAACCACCTCTCCAAAGATCGTATAATTTCCGGCCAACCAAGGAGCGGGAGCCACAGTAATGAAGAACTGGCTACCGTTTGTATTCGGTCCGGCATTCGCCATCGCAAGGACGCCTTTTTTGGTAAAATCCCTAGTCGGATCAATTTCATCATTGAACTGATAACCTGGACCACCCATTCCATTCCCCAGGGGGTCTCCACCCTGAATCATGAAATTCTTGATCACACGGTGAAAAATCAAACCATCATAGAAATTGCGCTTGACCATTTCCCTGGATTGCGGATCAAGAAACTCTTTTTTCCCGGTTGCCAGACCAACAAAGTTTTCAACCGCATGGGGAGCAGACTGCTTCAGCAACAAACAGGTTATTTTCCCCATCGACGTATCAAATTCGGCATATTCACCAGGAGCCAATGATGATCCTGATGCCTGTGCATTTTCCATTCCAGCTCCAGTCATGAATAAAATCCCCGTTAATAAAATCAAGCCCCAGGATCCGAGTCTGCTCCATGATAAAAACGAACTTGCCACTTCAGAGAACACTCCCCGGCTTGTCAGATTTGATCCATTCATTTTTTTCCTGCCCTTTTCCGATCGTTTTCAGAAAGTAGCTTCTTCCGAATTCTGAGATTTTCCGGTGTAACTTCCAGAATCTCATCCTCTTCAAGAAACTCGAGTGTCTGCTCAAGGCTCATCAGACGCGGTGGCGTTAAAACAATGGCTTCCTCCGCATTCGAAGACCGAATATTGTTGAGGTGTTTCTTCTTGCAGGGATTCACAGCAAGATCCGTCGGACGGGAATGCGCACCAATAACCATCCCTTCATAAACCTTCACTCCGGGATTCAGGAACAATACACCACGTTCCTGAACATTGACCATGGCGTAGGCTACGGTCTCCCCTTGTTCCATGGAAATCAGTGCTCCGTTAACCCGGCCGGGAATCTCTCCCTTGAAGTCACCATAGCCATGAAATGTATGTGTCAAAAGGCCAGTTCCCCTGGTATCGGAAAGGAACTCACTTCTGTACCCGAGGAGTCCTCTTGCGGGGATCAGGAATTCAAGGCGAACGTGACCACCTCTCTGGGGGGCCATGTTCAGCATCTCCCCTTTCCGTGGGCCGAGCTTTTCCATGACGGTTCCGACATATTCTTCCGCAACATCAATGACGAGATACTCGTAGGGCTCTTGCTTTGATGCTCCTTCGCCCTTGAAAAGAACTTTTGGCCTGGAGACCTGGAACTCGTAGCCTTCCCGTCTCATGGTTTCGATCAGGATCCCAAGGTGAAGCTCACCGCGACCGGATACCTTGAAGGAATCGGGGCTGTCTGTCTCTTCCACCCGAAGCGCCACATTCGACCGGATCTCCTTGAAAAGACGGTCCCTGAGATTTCGGGAGGTCACAAACTTCCCTTCCTGACCGGCAAGAGGAGAATTGTTCACCAAAAATTCCATGGAAATGGTCGGCTCGCCAATCTCGATGGGGGGGAGCTCACCAACTGTGGTCAAGTCAGAGAGGATATCGCCAATCCGCAGATCCGGGAAAGCCGCAACCAGAATGATATCTCCGGCCCTTGCAGAAGGAACCTCAACTTTTTTCAATCCCTCAAAGGACATGATCTTCTTGACCTTACCGCGCTCGATGATTTCACCATTCACAACGCGACCGATTGTTTCAGCATTTGTGACTTTTCCACGGATGACGCGTCCAAGAGCACACTGTCCGATATAGGAGTCATACTCAAGGCTGGTCACCTGCATCAGAAACGGTCCGTTGACATCAACAGCAGGAGGAGGTGTGAAATTGATGATGGTCTCAAAAAGGGGAATCAGATTCTCGGATGGAGTGGAAAGATCCATCGTCGCATAGCCCTTCTTGGCCGATGCATAGACTACCGGAAAGTCCATCTGCTCATCGGTGGCACCGAGCTCGACAAAAAGACTAAAGACATCATTCAATGCTTCAACAGGTCTCGCGTCCGGGCGGTCGATCTTGTTCAGGACTACAATCGGCTTCAACCCCATTGAAAGGGCCTTGTTCAGCACGAATCTCGTCTGTGGCATGGGGCCATCGTATGCGTCAACCACAAGGAGAACCCCGTCCACCATTGTCATTGTCCGTTCCACTTCACCGGAGAAGTCCGCATGGCCAGGAGTATCGACAATGTTAATCTTATAGTCGCCATAGTGAACGGATGTGTTCTTTGCAAGAATAGTGATTCCCCGCTCTTTTTCAAGGGCGTTTGAATCCATTACTCGCTCTTCAACAACCTCGTTCTCCCGAAAAACATGCCCTTGCTGGAGAAGTTTGTCCACAAGAGTCGTTTTTCCATGGTCAACATGGGCGATAATCGCGATATTCCTTGAGTGCAAGAGATTTTCTGGTGAGGCTGATGGTACCGATGACGAAAGAGATGATGGGGTTTCCATAATGGAGAAGATCCTCGCAATTTTTAAGTCAGTTTAATCGTTTCAAATCGCTTTATTCTAGACAAAAAGAAGACTGAAGTCAACGTCTATTAAATCAATTCCTTATGAAACAATATTTTTTAAATCATGACATCCATCTTCTAGGAAATCACAAATGCCAGACATTTCAGATATTCCAGCTCTCCCATTGCGGGCACAATCGGGTGATCCGGACCAGATCCTCCTTTGTAAACAAGTTTCCCCGAGCGTCTCTTTTTCTTTAACAGGCTTCGTACAATCCCCAGCAGTTCATCTCCTTCCAAAAGGGCCGAACAGGAACACGTCACCAGAATTCCGCCCGGGCGAACAAGATCTATGGCTAGCTGGTTCGCTGCGTAATACCCTCTTACACCCTCTTCCTTTTTTTTGCGACTCTTGATGAAGGCTGGAGGGTCCATAACCACTGCATCGTATTTTTTCCCGGATCTGATGGACTCTTCAGCCCATTCAAAAAAATCCTGTTTGATCACGGTACTGCTCACATTCGAAAAGGCGGACAGATTTTCACGGTAACATTCGAGTGCCGAGAAAGAAGTATCCACACCGGTCACATGATCCGCTCCCTGGGAGGCGGCCGCCATCGACCAGGAGCCAACATGGCAAAAGGCATCAAGAACATCACTGTGTCTAAAAAAATGGGAGATGGAATCGATATTGCGCCGCTGATCCAGAAAAAGACCTGTCTTCTGTCCTTCCCTAAAAGGAAACCTCACAGCCATATCCCTTATACGAACAGACAGCACCAGGGGGATCTCTCCTTCGATCAGATCATCCCCGATCGGAAGACCCTCAATGGATCTTGAATGAACAGAGCGGTCCACCCTGATTCCTCGCGGAGAGAATCGATTCTGGAGAACTGCGAGGATTTCCGGCAAGTAGGCTTCCATTGCCAGAGTGGTTACCTGCACAACCAGAAAATCATCATACCGGTCTACAATCAGCCCCGGCAGGAAGTCTCCTTCGGAATGAACAACTCGATACAGTGTCCCCTGACAAAGTTGATTCCGCAGAGAAATGGCCTGATCAATCGTCTTTTCCAGATAAGATGGGAATCCATTCCATTCCTGGCAAAAGGGGTCAAGAAGGCGAGCCGCAATCAGTGTCTGTGGATTATAGATCGCCCGGCCCAGAAACCTTCCCTGCTGAGATTCGACCGAAACAAACAACGGAATCTCCTGAGAACGCTTCTCCAAGATTGCGACCTCGTTTGAGAAGACCCATAAATGGCCGGATAGAAGTCTTCTTTCTTCACCCTTTTTAAGGATCAGGCGCCCCTCATGCTCTCCCCGATCCTTGATAACAACAGAATCCATAGCGATATTGCTCCCCATATGCAGATTGTCCAGAAAAACAGAAAATAGCATTGTACAAGCCATTACCATTTTTCACAAAACTCACAAAACAAAGTAGATCCATTCAAAAAACTTCCTCAGATCAAGAGCCCTCTTCCACTTGGAGGAAATCTCGGGTATTGTCCATAGGGTTGTCGAAATGCATTTCAACCCATTTTTCACACGTTAACAAAAAAGGATTCCATGAGAACGCAATTCCGACTGATAACAATCAACTTGATCATGGTTGTCATTGCATTATTCTTTTATTTTCAAAAGAACGCCTCTGCATTCGATCTTCAGCTTATGGGGGACATGACCGCCGCAGTCAAAAGTCCTCTCGACAACCA
Source organism: Leptospirillum ferrooxidans C2-3 (assembly GCF_000284315.1). Classification (NCBI taxonomy): domain Bacteria; kingdom Pseudomonadati; phylum Nitrospirota; class Nitrospiria; order Nitrospirales; family Nitrospiraceae; genus Leptospirillum; species Leptospirillum ferrooxidans. The sequence continues at coordinate 1,657,987 of NC_017094.1, forward strand.
GACCGCCATCGCAGGTGGAGGAACTGTCCGGCTTGCTTGGGAATATGCTCCGGACTGGAATATAACCCTGACCGGTAGTGCCTATTTTTTCCCGACATCAACTCCAGGAGGAGTGAATCCGATGACCTATGCCCCAACTTCAGGGGGAATGGTTTCAATTATTCCGGTAACAGTTGGTGTCCAACATATTTTCGCTCGCTTCGTCAGAAAAAAATATGACTTTTACGGTGTTCTCGATGGTGGAGGCGCACTCGAATACAATTTTGGCGTCGGACACTCGGCACCAGAACCATTTGTGGACGGAGGATTGGGATTCGGAACAAAAGAGTTTTTCATCGAAGAGCGGGCAGAATCCATGCTGAATGCCTTTGGATCGATCCCAAACTCTCCTTCAGGGCCACTGCTTCTTTTCACAACATCGATAGGTGTTCATTTCTTCCAATTTTGACCGATAATGGAGCTTTCCCCAAAAAGGGGAGAGTTTGAGAAAAGGTCCAATGGTGCACATGCCAGGAAATCAACTGATCGACCAGTTCCAATAGATGTCCCTCCTGATGATCTGAGAGCACCACCCGTTCTGAACCTTGCAGGTCTTCGCCTGAAAATCTCTCCAGGATTCTCAGTATGTCTGCCTGACAGACAGGTTCCCGGCTTTTTTCACCATCCATCCTGCTGCAGTCACGACACCTCACCCGTCCGCTTTCAGGATCAAACCGCACTTTTCCAAGCAAAATATCCAAACCACAACCATGACAGACAGGAGCCAATGGTCCGAAACCCAACACCCTGAGCATCCTTGCGGAAAAGCGAATCCAAAGCAAAGCATGCCGCTCCCGCTCCTTATCCAGAAGACACAGATAATGGAGGAAAAGCTCAAAAAGGGCAGGTTCCTGAACATGAGGGGGCAGAAGGGAAAGAATCGCCCGAACCGGCAAACCTGCCCAAAGAAGTTTGTCGTAATCATTGCGAATACCTGAAAATGGATCGATCACATTGGCTTTATGAAGGCGAAAAAGGCTGTCGGGGGTATGATGCCTCCCCAATAGGGCAGAAAAGGTCAGAGGAGACAACGCAGAGCCGAACCGGTTCCCCGTTGCGTTTGCACCTCTCGCAAAACCGGTGAGGAGGCCTTCTTCCAGAGAAAAAAAGGTCACGACCCTGTCGTCATCGCCATAACGGACAGACCGAAGGATGAGAGCATATCGTTCAAACGCCAAGAACCCCCTCCATCCCCCGGAAAAAGGTGATCAAAAAAATTTACTCCCCGATATAACCAAGTTCCCTCAGGATTCTGGGGTTGTCCCGCCAAGCCGGTTCAACCTTGACAAGCATCCTTAAAAAAACTTTTCCACCGACAAGACGCTCGATCTCAAGCCGTGCCTTTTCACTCACCTCCCGGATTCTCTCACCACCACTTCCGATCATGATGGCCTTTTGGGAGTCCCTCTCGACAATGATCACACCCCGGATCGTCGTAATTCCCCTGGGGCCTTCCGGTTCGATATACTCCTCGATCATCACGGCACTTTGATGAGGAACCTCCTCCCTGAGACTCCAGAAAATCTTTTCCTGAATCAGCTCGCGAACAAGCTGCCTGACTGTCTGGTTCGTATAGAGTTCAGGATCAAAAAGGTTTTCCCCTTCAGGAAGATGGCGGAACACAACGTCCAGAAAGCGGTCAAGGTTCTTGCTTTTAGCGCCGGACACAGGAATGATTTCTGCGGGAAGTCCCCATGATTCAATCTCAAGGAGTTTGGGAATCATCCCATGACCTCCTGTCTTGTCCATTTTGGTTGCCGCAATCAGGAGGGGACGACCATCAAGGATCGGCAGAAGCAGATCCCTCATTCTCGCAATATCATCTCGCGATGGCATCGGGTCAAGGCTGATCACCCATACGATCACATGCGCCCCGAGAAGAGCTTCTCTGGACATGTCAATCATGAGATGGTTGAAGGCATGGGAAAGCCGATGAATCCCCGGGGTGTCCAGAAAAACGATCTGCCCTCTCGGCTCGGTCAGGATTCCCCGAATCAGCGTGCGGGTCGTCTGGGGAATCGGGGAGATGGCCGACACCTTTTCACCAACGAGCGCATTGACAAGTGTAGACTTGCCGGCATTCGGCAATCCAACCATTGCCACCAGACCACATTTATAGGGGTCGGAAGAACCTCCATCCGAACCCAGATCATCAATATCGATTTCTCTCACACTAGACCTCCAGGAAACAGTTAGTCACGATCCATCACATCTGTGGACTGCCCACAGGGACGAACCATACGAAGCAATCCATTCTACCATGTATCGGGACTGTATCAAAAACAGACATTCCATCCTGGCACGGATTCTGTTAAAAACAGACTTTCCAGTCTGGAATTATTTCCGGACATAAATGATCCCGCAAACAGATTCCAAGGGCATTCTTGCGGGAATTTCTTGAAGAACCATTTTCCAACCGATAAATGAGGATAGAATGGCAGGGATATTCATCACAGGAGCAACATCCGGGCTGGGATGGGCGTTGGCCATTGAAGCCGTCAAAGAAGGACTTCCGATCGGAATCATCGGTCGACGACGGGAGAGGCTCGACATTCTTTCCAAGCTTCTGGACGAAAAGGGAGCGGCTGTTTTTCGGGCAGAAGCTGATGTAACGGACAAATCCCAAATCGAAAGGATCGCGAAAGACTTCATATCCATCCAAGGAGCACCGGATCTGTTGATTGCCAATGCCGGGGTCCGGGGGACATCACAAGACTTTCCCGGGTCAAATGATTTGGCAATGGAGACCAATTATTTCGGAACCATCAATACCATACTGCCGTTTATCCCTGCCATGGTCGAAAGAGGACAAGGCCATATTCTTGTCATATCCAGTCTCGCCTCAAAACTGTCTCTGCCGGGCTCGGGAACATACTGCGCATCCAAGGCGGCCATTGACCGATGGGCCGGCTCCGAAAGATTCCATCTCTCGCCTTTGGGTGTTTTTTTGACCATTGTTTCTCCCGGGTTCATCCAGACGGAGATGACAAGAGACAACCCTTACCCGATGCCGTTCATTATGAGTGCATCCAGAGCGGCCGAAATCATTTTCCGGGAGATTCATTCCAAAAAAGGAACCAGGAAAGAAATTCGCTTTCCCTTTGCACTATCTGCCGCCATTACCTTGTTGAACATGCTTCCGTCCCCTTTTCAAGAAAGGATTTTAAACAGAAAACAGACACGCCACCACTACCGTCGAGCATCTCATTGAAAGTCCAATCAAAATAATCCACTTGCCCTTCAAATGGCATAATGATAAAAATTGGAAGCTCTTTTCCTCTCACTAACATTCTCAGGAGACCAGACACATGTGGCATGGCATCATTATGGCGGGCGGCTCGGGAACACGCTTTTGGCCTTTAAGCCGTGAACTTTATCCTAAGCAGTTCCTCTCCCTCGTCGGCGAAAAAAGCCTTCTCCATGGCACGGTCAACCGCCTCCTTCCCCTGTTCCCCCAGGAACAGGTCTGGATCATGGTCGGAACAAAACACGAATCCGAAACCAAGCGGACACTCTCAAGTCTTCCCAAAGGCTCTTCAGGACAGCTCTCTCCCCGGATATTTGTGGAACCCCAATCCAAAAACACTCTCCCCCCTCTCGCCCTTGCCTCTGCTTTTATAAAAAAGATGGATCCCGAGGGAGTCTTGTGCGTAATGGCAAGCGATCATCTGATTTCCCCTGAAGAAAAGTTTCTTGCCCTCATGAAGCAGGCATGCCTGACTGTCGAACAAAATGACGTCATCCTGACGTTTGGGATTCCTCCCAAACGCCCGGAAACAGGCTTCGGGTATATCGAAAAAGGATCCCCCGTAGACACCGGAAAATTCGGGCAGGCCCCTTGTTTTCATGTCACCAAGTTTGTCGAGAAACCGTCCAGGCCTGTCGCCGAAGCGTTTTTCAAGGATAAAACCCACCTCTGGAACAGTGGCATGTTTGTGTTCAGGGCCACCGTTTTTCTCGAAGAGATCCGGAAATACCAGCCCAAACTCCATTCCCTCGTCGAGGCACTCGAGGTGACCATCGGAACACCCTCCGAAGAGCAGGCGATCAGGGACTTCTATACACAGGCCCCCAACATCTCCGTCGACTATGGGATCATGGAACACTCAACCTGCGTCTGGACAATGGCCAGCGAAATTGACTGGAAAGATGTCGGCAGTTTCAATGCCCTGGACGAAATTTCTGATCATGACGAAAAAGGCAATGTGCTCAGGGGAAACGTCATCGCGATCGATAGCGAGGATTCCATCATTTTCGGAGACAAGCGGGTCATCGCGACCATTGGCATTAAAAATCTCGTGATCGTGGATACCGACGATGCCACCCTCATATCCACAAAGGACGACCTGCAGAAAGTCCGGGAAGTTGTTTCCGAACTCAAGGGGAAAAAGCGCGTCGAGGCACTAGAGCACAGGACCACACATCGCCCCTGGGGCCACTACACCATCATTGATCAGGGCCCCCACTACAAAATCAAGAGGGTCACGGTCAATCCGGATGCCAGGCTTTCACTCCAGATGCACCTTCATCGCTCCGAGCACTGGGTTGTGACTTCGGGAACTGCCCGGGTCACCCTTGACGACCAGGAGGTCTATCTCCACGTGAACCAGAGCATTGATATTCCCAAAACCGCCAGACACAGGATTTACAACCCCGGCAAGGTTCCTCTGGTCATCATTGAAGTCCAGAACGGAGAGTATCTGGAAGAAGACGATATCATCCGCTTTCAGGACGACTACAACCGAATCAAGTCGGTCAACCCCCAGGGAGAGTCATGCTGAAAAACCTTCCATCCCGCATCTTCCGGGAATACGATATCCGAGGTGTGGCAGAAACCGAATTGACAGACGAAATCATCGACGCGATCGGAACGGCCTATGGGCAGATGGTCCTTGAGTGCGGGGGGAAAACAATCTCCATCGGTCGTGACGTCAGGGTAAGCTCCGAAAGGATCCTGAAAAGCTTTTCAGAGGCCATTACCCGACTGGGAATTCATATCCTCGACATTGGCATCGTCCCGACCCCGCTTCTCTATTTTTCCCTTTTCCATCTTCCGGTTGATGGAGGCGTCATGATCACGGCAAGCCACAACCCTCCACAGGATAACGGCCTGAAGCTTGCCATCGGCCAGGAGACGATTCATGGATCTCGCATCATGGAAATCAGGGAGAGAATAGAACGCCCATCAGCACCACCTTCCGTCGAAAAGAAAGGTCTCATCCGCCCGGTACCTGTCAGAAATAGCTATATCAGTGAAATCCGTGAAAGGACATCCCCCTTGCCGGCCTTCATGGGAAGACCTATTCGCGCCGTTATCGACTGCGGAAATGGAACGGGAGGACTTGTTGCAAGAGATCTGTACAACGCTCTTGGTGTCAGGACAGAGCTCCTTTTTGAACGGCCCGACGGAAACTTCCCCAACCATCATCCCGATCCAAGCGTTCCGGAAAATCTTGAAACCCTGATAGCGGAGGTCATCAAACAAAAAGCGGATATAGGCATTGCTTTTGACGGGGATTCCGATCGTATCGGGGTCGTTACCGGAAAAGGGGAGATTCTCTACGGTGACCAGTTGATGGTCCTTTTCTCCGAACAAGTCCTCAAACGCAACCCTGGAGCGATGATCATCTCGGAAGTCAAGGCATCGAAGGTCCTTTATGATGAGATCGCCCGAATGGGAGGAAAGCCGCTCATGTGGAAAGCGGGACACTCCGTGATCAAGGCCAAAATGAAGGAAGAAGGAGCTCCACTCGCGGGAGAGATGAGCGGACATATTTTCTTCAAGGATGGCTACTTTGGCTTTGACGATGCCTTGTACGCCGGTGTCCGGATTCTTCAGTTCATGGTGGAGAAGCAGAAATCACTAAGCGAGCTTCTGTCCGGGATTCCCAAGACAGCAAACACTCCTGAACTTCGGATGGATTGTCCGGACGCACTGAAGTTCAAGCTGGTCGATACCTTGAAATCTCTGTTGAGGGATTCAGGCTCTTCTTTTGTGGATATTGATGGAGTCAGGGTTGAATACCCCGATGGCTGGGGACTGGTCAGGGCGAGTAACACCCAACCCGCACTCGTGTTAAGATTCGAGGGACCAACCGTCGAAAGAAGAGATGAAATCCGAAACAACATCGAATCCATGCTTCAAAAAGCAAAAGAGCTCATGGTGGGAGAGAATCCGGCCATAAATACATTTTGATCCGGAAAAAATAACACGGGCAAATACAACGTGGAAAGGAGTGCGCACCCCCAGACAGAAGGGAGTGTGCGGTGACGATCATGAAAAAAAGACTCTCTCTTCTGGCTGCATTTTTTATTTTGTTAACAGGACCATCACTCCTTCAGGCAAAATCACCCGAACCTCTTTCCCTCAGGATTTTAAACCACCATGACCACGACAAGATTCATGGAAATACCATCCGGCTAGTTCTCATGCCATCACCCTCTCCCGATCACCACCACCCCATACACCTCCATGCCTACGTCAATGGACGAATGGCAACCATGATCACGATCAATTCACCCAAAAAGGTGATCACATTGCACCACCTTCCAAAGGGAAAAGATGTGATTTCCTTTGTTCAGGCCAATCCAATGACACACAAAGAAATGGATAATGATATGGCTGGAATGGATATGAGCGATGAGGATATGGGAGATATGGGTGGCGGAAATCAAAAGACCAAAGGGAAGAACGTCGACAAGTCCGCTCTCCAAACCCTTACCGTTCTTGTCCAGTAAGGTGCAACAGCTCCAGGAAGACCTTATCCACCGGCTGGAAGTGACTTCAAGGCCGTGGACCGCTTGGGAACATCGGGCTTGATATTTAAAAGTGGTTGCAACTGGACATGGTTCTTCGACACTTCCCCGATGGTATAAGAGTCGAGCTCTTCCATAAACTTCTTCATCGCATTGGACAAAACCCCTTTCAGGTAGCAGGCCGAATCGATCGGGCACTTCCCGGGAACGCCATCGAGACATTCGACAAGATAAAAATCCGGCTCGCACATTCGGACAACTTCGCCAAGCGTAATCTTGTCTGTTGCCTCATTATGATACAGACCTCCCTGTCGACCTCTGATGGAGTGTACAAGCCCCTTTGCAGCAAGATTCTGGACGACTTTCATCAAGTGGTTTTTCGATATTCCATAACTTCTGGCGATCTCGGAGATGTTTGAGCGTCTTCCGGGGTTTGCAGACAGGTATAAAAGAACACGAAGGGAATAATCGGTATATTGCGTCAATTGCATGTGCCACTCCTGATTGCCTTACTTAAGGGATCCAGACCAACCTGTTTCTGTGAAACGACAGGATACCCTAGTCCTTTTCGTTTTCCCAAGTTTCAAACGTCATCTTCATAAAATAATCTGGAGAGAGGACCAGAACTCTCCCCCGTTCAGATAAATCGAGAATCCCTTCCTTTTCCCACAGCCTGGTCAGGCGAATAGTGCTTTCCACACTCGTTCCTGCCATCAACGACAGGCTTTTTCGGGTGACTTGAAGCTCAACCGGGCCATGGCCTTTCAAAATTGGGTCTATCTCGCGATTTTTCTTGCATAACGATACGATGACCCTGGCAAGCCGAATCTTGACCGGTTCGGGGGAAATCAAAAGACGCGACTGAAGCTCCTGAATACGAATTCCAATTTCCCTGAAAAACCCTCTCCGAAACGATCGGTCCAAAACCAGGGCGTTACGAACCTTCTCTCCGCTAAACGCTTCCAGAATAGCGGGCCTCTCCGCTCGGGCCGTGGCGGGATAAGGAAACTCGCCCAAAACAGCAAAACCTCCCAAAAATTCACCTGCTTCCAGTCTCTCTGTAATAAAAGGGTTACCGAAGGGACTTTCTTTCAGCATCACGATACATCCCTGTCGAACAAGATAGAGGTAATCGGCAGAATCCCCCTGATGAAAAAGAATACCATCTTTTCTGAGAACCACGCGTCTGTCCGGCGAATTCTGATTAAACCAGTCCATAACGGAAATGTCTTCCAAACCCATCCTCCAAAAACGCAAAGGGATCTCTGTCGATATGACGTCTATCATACTCCCCGGGAAACGGACTGGGGAGAATGACAGAATACAGGTGTTTCATATTTGGATAATAAGGAGGCTAATATGGAAACTTCACCTGAAAACATACCCGGTGCCCCTCCTGTCAGAACTCTTTCCCAAGTCAGACAGGCTGCGGCCATTTGTCCTTTCTGCATTTTGGGAATAGCCCTGATTTTCTGGGCCAAGCCTTCATCTGGGGCCACTGTTACGGGTCTCGCCCTATGGACCGTTATCATGCAGGGTTTTTCGGCAATTTTTCTGGTTCTCCTCTTCAGAGCTGCAAAAGCTGTCGGCGACACTCTTGAGGAAAGAAAAGTCGTCCAGAAAATCCCATTATCTGAGAGGGATCTATTGGATAAAGCCTATCGATTGGGACGCTACGCACCAATCGATACAAAACCCCATCCGGAACACCTGCCAGACTGGATAGAGCATAACGAAACTATTCTCAAATCAGTCATGGCAACCTTCGAGGAAAGACACATCATCTCCCCGACGGTCAAGGAGAAAGTGCGAGAGAGATTCCACAAGGGTGTTTCCGAATTGATCGCTTCCCAACCCGATGGAGGGAATTCTTTTGCCGTATCCAAAAGTGAAGTCCAAAACATGATCGACCGGCTCTTTTCCAAAATATAACGCCGCTTCCCTTTCACCCTTCGGATTGCATGTTTTCCGGCAAAAGGTTATTGACCAGGGAAAAAAGTTCAAGATTCAACCTGGATGTGGATTCTCTGGAAAGATCCTCCGGAGAAACCGGAAAACCAAAACGAAGGGTGATTTTCCGGGGCACCGGGAAGCGCTTGTTCCTGGGGTAAGCCTCGAAACTTCCAATGATCCCAACCGGTATGACGGGACAGGGGAAGGCCCCCAAAAGATGGGCTGTTCCTGGCCGGAACATCTTGATCTTCCCATCATGGGAGCGGTCGCCTTCGGGAAATACAAGAATCCCCTTCCCTTCTTCCAGCATTCGATAAGAGACCCTGAGAGCGGACGAAGCCTTGTCCGGATCAATGGATATCACTCCAAAGGGATCCTTCAAGGGATGGATCCTGGGATGATCAAAAATGGGGGAAAACCCCAAAAGCACCGTTCTCGAAAGGATTTCATCCGGCAGAGCCGCTGAAATCAGGAAGCCATCCAGATAGCTTCCATGATTGGCGACAATGACAAACGGACCATCCGGCCAAATGGCTTTTTCACCGTTAAATGTCTCGTAGATCCAACCTTTATCCGTCTTTTCGAACCGGGGAAGATTGGCTCGAAAAAAAATCGAAGAGGTCCCCCGCAAAAAAAGATGGAACGCCTTGAGACCGGAAGATAGGCTTTGCCCGTCTGGAGAAAGTGGGCGATGAGGCACCTCTGCCAATTCCTTTTCAGTCAGGGGTGTCTCCCAATAATGACCTTCAAGCGTCTTTTTTTCTGCCACCTTAAGACCATTTGCCCAAAGAGATACGGCAACCATCAGATCCTTGACCGTCAAAAGATTGTTCAAGAGGGCATCCTCTGGAATTCTTGCTCCGAATCCTTCTTCCAGAGCCGAAACCAGCTCAAGTCTTCCAAGAGAATCAAGTCCCAGATCGATTTCCAGGTGGTCTTCCATTCTGACTGGGCGCTTGATTGTCAAAACCTCATTCAGGATGGTAAAGGTTTTCTGTTCTATCGGATCCACATCCTTCGGAAGGGGTTCCTTTCCCTCATTTTGCTTCTCAGACTCCAGCTCCTCAACGATTTCAGGGAGAAGATACCGCTTGAGCTTCATCAATCTCGTTCTTGGCAATGGGTCCCTGACAATCGAAAAGCCACCCAATCTGCTGTGAGAAGGCAGGGACTGCTGCATCAGGTTAAACATATCCGTGACGATGGGAACAATATTGGTTCGCCCGGAGCGCTGAAAACTTTCAATATCGGGACGAACAAGCAACCATGGGACTCCCTTTCGAAGGGTTACAGCGATTTCTGAAACCAACGGGTCCGATATCCAGCGAGACTCGATCGCTTCAGGCTGGATTTTTTTCCCGTTTGGAAGAACCAGAAGCTCTTTCAAACGTCCGGTCAGGGTCAGGTAACCATCGGACAAATCTCCCCTGTCCCCGGTAGAGAACCATCCATCCTGATCGACCAGGGATTCGCGCCTATACCGGTCAAGCCAATAGGATGTTGCCACATTCTCTCCCTTGACCTGTACCTCCCCGGCTTCGGATATCCTTACGGAAACACCATCAAGAGGCCTGCCGACAGATCCGATCCGAAAGGCTTCCGGAATATTGAAAGAAACGACCGGGGAGGTTTCGGTCAAGCCATATCCCTCCAAAAGCATAAGACCAAACCCCATAAAATCTTCAATGATGGCCCGATCAAGAGGGGCTCCACCAGATGATAGTGCCCTCAATGACTGCCCGAATCGGGCATGAACCGCAGGAAAAGCCATTTTCCCGATGGAAGGGAATCCCGTCCTGGAGAGATTTCTCACCATTGGAGCCAAAATCTTTTTTGCCACAAACTCCTTGATGGTCCCCTTTTGACGGACTCCTTCCATCAGTTTTTGGTGAAAACCCTCCCAAATCGCCGGCACTCCCGGAAATAGGGCGATATTCTGATTGGAAAGACACCATGCAATCGTTTTCGGGTGGTTGTCCGGAACAAAAACAGGAACAGCTCCCAGCAGAATCGGAAGATGAAAAAGTCCCATCGCCGGATAGGCGTGATGAAGAGGCAACATTCCGAGAACTTTGTCCCCTTTTCGGTAAACATGAAGCTTCTCGAAAGAGAAAACATCGGACAGAATGTTTTTGTGTGTCAGAGGGACTCCCTTTGCATTCCCGGTCGTTCCGGATGTCATCAAAAGAAATGCCACATCATCCGTCTTTCCCTGTACACACCTTTTCCCGAGAGCATTGATAGCCGCATCTCCTTCACCGGAAGACAGGGGAGACTCAGTGGACACACTGACAACTTCGCCCCCCCACACACCCGTTAGAGATGAGACGGCTTGCGAGATCACCACCATGCGATCAGCCTCAAAGTTCTTGAGGTGAAAGCCCATTTCGGCAGGAGGCATCAGATGGTCGATCGCCATGACAGTCGCACCCCGTCCAAGGATCGCCATGGCCGCAAGGATCCAGGTCATTCCGGGTGGCCCCGTCAACCCCACGACCATACCCGGGTCAACCCTGATCTGATCCATCAGTTGCCCCACCCTGGCAGAGGCCATCCGTCCATCATAAGCCACTGGAAACAGTTGCCCGTCTTTCTGGACAACGTCCACTCCCAAAACGTCTCCGGGCTCTTCCTTTATCCTGCGAAAAAAACCTTCGAACAGGGTTTGAGGACGATCCATGGTCATAACCTCTTTCCTTTTGCTGGAGCTAATTCAATTGTTTCATGAAGTTTTGGCATCGCCATATTGTTCCACCCGATGGATGGAAGCTTTTCGGAAAATCCGGTCATGGATCGTTTCTCTCCATGAACCAGAAAAACCTGATCCGGGACCTGCATACTTGAGCACCAGGCAAGCAGGTCCCCCTGGTCGGCATGGGCCGAAAACCCATTGATCATGTGCGTCTGGATCCGGACATCGCGCATCTCCCCAAGAAGACGGACTTTCTTTTCTCCATCCACAATCGCCCGGCCAAGGGTCCCTTCCGCCTGATAACCAACAAATATCAAAGATGATAAGGGATTATCAATATGTCGCTCAAGATGATAAACAATCCTTCCTCCGGAAATCATTCCCGAGCCCGCCATAATGACAGCATCCCGCCTGACAGCGTTGATCTCCTGGGAGTCGTGAATGGAACGTGCTGTCACAAGTCCCGGGAAAGAAAACGGGTCAATCCCCTGGGAAATAAAAGACTCCAGCTCGGGAGAAAGTTCACTGCGAAAGCGTTCGAAGACCTCCGTCGCTGACAGGGCCATCGGCGAATCCAGAAAAAAGAAAGTCCCCGGCGGGACTCTTTCTTCCCGGAAAAACTGTCCGAACACCCACAGAAGTTCCTGAGCCCTTTCCAATGCAAATGTCGGAATCAGGACATTGCCACCACCAGCCAATGTTTGGGCCAAAACACGGGCCAGCTCCTCAATCGAGCCCTCTCTGGATCGATGGAGTCGATCACCATAGGTCGTCTCAACCAGAACATAATCAGAATCCAATGGAGGAGACCATGGCTTGACCAACGAAACATTTTTCGGACCGATATCTCCTGAAAACAGGATTCTGGTTGTCGCCCCTTTCTCCCGAACCGAAACCTGGATAGACGCTGAGCCGAGAATATGGCCGGCATCATGAAAGGTTGCCGTTACATCAGGATGGAGCTTCACAGGCGTTTTGAGGGCAACCGTCTGAAACAGAGCCATCGTCTCGATCACATCGGAAATATTATAGGAAGCGTCATCTCTCTTGTGGATGATTCCTTTTGCATGGTTATGCCGCCTGTCTCTCGCTTCCTCATGAAGATGTGCAGCATCCTGGAGAACAATTCCTGAGAGAAGCCGTGTGGGTTGGGTGGAGTAGATCGGTCCACGAAACCCTTGCCGGAAAAGGAGTGGAAGCCTTCCACAATGGTCAAGATGGGCATGAGTCAGCAGAACCGCATCAATTTCACGAGGATCAAATCCAAAAGGATCCGACTCGCCACCAAAAAGCTCATCCGCCCCCTGAAAAAGACCACAGTCCACAAGAAGTCGAAACCCGTCCATTTCAAGGAGGTGACAGGAACCGGTTACACAAGATGCCGCGCCATGAAAAGAAATTTTCATTAATCTTCCTTTCTGCCGAGAATCGGCAATGATAGGGGGTCTTTTTCCAGTTCATTCTGGCAAAACAACAAAAACCCTCCAAAATCACTCAGTTGATCAGGGATGTCTTCCATCAAAAAAAGCTTCCACCGCTCTGATCGTGTCGAAGGGAAAGATGATTTTGAACACTCCCTGATCCTTCGTCAGGCGGGGCGGGAGAAGCCCCCTGAGAAAGAGAAAAGTGCCTCCACCAAAATCCCTCTCATAGGAATAGCTCGCTCCGATACATGCCTTCATATGGCGATGAAGTGCTACCGTATAAAGAAGAGCCTGAAGAAAGTACCCACCCGAAGTGAGGGCATCACGAAGGCTTTCTTGTGAATAGTCCATCGGGTTTGGTCCAAGGTCATTTGTCTTGTAATCCACAAAGGCAACCCGTCCTTCATGAAAGAAAAAAAGATCGACCGCTCCTGATAGCATTCCGTTCAAATCGGCATAAGCACTCGATTCCAAGCCCCATTTCTCCGGCAAAGGGACCGAAAGATTTCTTAACAACGCGTAAAATCGTGAAAGGTTGTATTGCTCCATCGGAAAAGAAAATGCCAGTTCCGTGACCTTTTTTTCCCTTGGAATCTCCCCTATTTTCAATGAAGCCCCATCGATCGGAGTTGTTCTGCAGGCAGCGACCATCTCCAAAGCGTTTTTCAGATCATCCTTTTCCAAAAATCCACGAAGCTCAAGCCGAGACCGGACGAACCCGATCCATTTTTCACCCTCAGTATCCATATCGGCATTTTCCAAAAGTTCATGGATCAATGTTCCCGTCCTGGCCCCCCTCGCCAAACCTCCCCGTGGAGACTGTTTCTCGAAAAACACATCACGCTCCGGAAAAGGATCTTCGGCAAAAGACTGATCCTCGAAAAAATGCGCCATTGAAGTAAAACTCTCATGAATCCAGCCTCTTCGATCCGGAAAAAATCCTTTTTCAAACGCAGGCCCAGTCAAAACAGTCTGGTCTTTTAGAATCGTCTCCTGCAAAAACGGTTCCGAGAGCCCCTCGAACATCTCAAGGGGTTCTGCAACAATTGTCCCGCCCGAAAGATCCTCCGCCATTTTTGCCAGGATCCAGGGCGTCAGAGGGTGATCTCCAGAAAGCTTATCTTCCAGAACCTTTTCGGGGTTCTCAGGAGAAAACGTTTTCATCATACCCAAAAGCAGCCACAAAAAAGGTGATGGTTCGGAAACAGGAAGAAAACCTCCCTTTTTAGACTGATCATTTAAAACAATGCTGACATGGTATCGTGCCCTGGTCAGTGCAACATAAAGGATTCTGAGTTCCTCTGAAAAAGAGTCTTTCCTCGATTCTTCCATTGTCTCAGGGTCCATTTCATCCTCAAACCAAAGAGAGGGAAGTGAGACAGAAGAAATCGACGGCTCCCTTTTCTTTAATGGAAAAGAAATCTTTCCGGGTTTCAGAACAAAAGGACAAAAAACCATATCAAACTCAAGCCCCTTGGCTTTGTGAACGGTCATGATCCGGACAGCATTGGCTGCTCCTTCCGCCCTTAAGATCTCTTCCTCACCGGCAGGAAGTTCGTCCGATCTGCGAATGGCTCGGGAAAAACGCGCAAGAAGCCGCTCCGGAAGGAGATTCTCCTGGGACTCCCACAGATTCAAGAGCTCAAGAAGATGATTCAGGTTGATCCATTTTCTTTTTCCATCAATGCGTCCTGCAAGATTGTTCTCAATCGACAGGGCGGAAATCATGGATATCCCCATTCGATAGATCCCCGATGACTCCCATTCCTTTCTGAGAAGGGAAAAGCTCCTGAGTTTCTCCTCTCTGGATGGGAGGTCCGAGCTCAAATTCTTAAGAGACTGATAGTCCTCACCCACGAGTTCGCTTGTCAACGCGGCAAGAATACCGGAAAAACCTCCCTGGCCAAGGATAGCCAAGAGAATCCACTCAAGCTCCCTGGCTTCAGATGAATCCAGGACAGAACCATCTTTCTCCACAAGAGAGGGAATACCAAGGAGGGACAATTCTTTTTCAATCTCATGCGCTTCCCTTGTTTTCCGGACCAGAACGGCAATTTCCGAGGGCAAAACAGGTTTTTCTCCCATCCTGGAGTTTGACTCCGGGCAAAGGATACGGTGAATTTCCCGAGCTGTGGATCTGGCAACGAGAACGTCCTCCGGACTTCGGAGTGTGTCGTCGGCCTCCGGATGGGACCCTCCCTTTCGGGGTAAAGACTCCTTGACCAGAATCCGCATGGGGGCTATCCGCTTTCCGGAGACCTCCAGAAAGCTGTTTCGAGATGAAGCACAGTAGACCTCTGGAGCCAGAACATGTGGATTCGAAAAGGGAGATGGATGATTGGAATAAAGAAAATTCAGGGCTGAAAGGAGGGAAGAGGATTGTCGATACGAGGACAAAAGACCGTATACATGCCCCCCCATTTTCTCTCTGAATCGAATGTAGCTTTGAAGATCTGCCCCCCTGAAGTGATAAATGGATTGCTTTGGATCACCCACAAAAACCATTGATGGTGTGGGCAAGAGGGAATCTCCCGAATCGTTTTTTCCAATTTTCAACAGAAGGGAAATCTGACTGGGATCAGTATCCTGAAATTCATCGACCAGAAAAACCTTAAATTTGGACCGGATTGCCGCAAGGATGAGCCTGGAATCCGGGGAGTCAGGATTTTCTTTCTCCTCCTTCTCAAGAATTCCGAGAAGGAGCAAAAGAGCATCATCCTGGAAACGGATTTGAGCGGCTTTCTTATTCTCTTCGAGGATTTTGCCGACATGGTCCATCATTCGCCGGACAAAGGCTTTCGATGCTTCCTCCCATCTTTCACGCAGAAAATCCATCGAAGCGGAAAGCTCCACAAGGGCTTTTTTGAGCACGGGATTCTGGGTTTTTTGAGCATCAAGAGCCCCCTTTATCTTGAGGGACTGGTCGCTCTTTGCGCAGAGGATGTTGAACGGAAAGTCCGCATCTGACAAGAGCTTGGTCCGCTCGGACGAATGATCCTCAACAGATAATTCATTCACAATCTGTTTCTTCTCAAAAACCTGAGCAAAGGCTTCTTCAAGAAGGTCTATTCCCGGCCCGGACAATAGCTCCGGATCCGATACCGGCCACCCTCCCTGGGCAAGAGAAATGACTCGTGAGGTCAAGCGGGAAGGGTCAGGCTTCGGATTTTCAAGGAAATCCCCATTGTAGAAGGCAAGTGTTGTGATCCCCTTTTGAAACCAGTACCTTCTGAGTGCCGGATGGATCCGCTCAAGGTCATCTCTCAAAAAGCGGGCGGTTGCCTCAAAAACATACGGTTCCGTCCGGGTGACAACCTCCCTTTCTTCTGTTATACCCGCAAGATGCATGATCTCAGAGAGCAGCCCCTGGTAGAAGGAATGGATCGTCCGGATCACCACGCGGTCAAAATCCAGTATGGCTCGTTCGATTCTGGAGGAAGCCTCTTCAGGAGAAACATTCTCCAGAAGATCAAGAAGAGGTGGAATGGGTTGAGGAAAAACCTCTGAACCAGTCGAAGCGCCCCGTCGTGAGAGATAGGATCTCAGGCCAAGGAGCTCTTTTCTGATTCTTTTCAGAAGCTCCTGAGTCGCGGCCCTGGTAAAGGTAATCACGGCTATCTTGTCCACCGGGTGGTTCCAGACGATAATCGCCTTGAGAAACAGGACCGAAAGTAGAGTGGTTTTTCCAGTACCAGCACTTGCCTCCACCAAGTGAAGCCCGCCTTCTTCAATCCCGAAGGGATCATTTATCACTGGATCAATCGGCATTGATCGTCTTTTTCTTTTTTTCATCCACGACAGATCCCAAGATGGGGGAAAAGACTCTCAATGCCATTTTCTCTGAAGGCAGAAGTTGCTCAGGGTCAGAACCAGGTAGTCTTGTCCAAGGAGAGGCTTTTGCATATAAAATCATTTCCTCGGGAGAAATATCCGGTGTTTTTTGTTGAGAGATCCAAATTTTTTCAGCTTTTTCCAATGCCTTTCGACGATCGGCCCCGTTGGGATCACCCCATGGAAATCTCGGATCAAAAGAGAAATCCGAACTCACTTTCCCCGACTTTGGCTTGGCTTCTTTTTTTCTGAACTTTTTCCAACAGTCTGCATACTCCCAAGAACTTTTCAAAAAGATTGGAACAGGAAAAATTTCTCCATAACAGAAAATGGCAAAAAGATCCTGAAGAGCTCTTTTTGCACCCCCTTTAACACAATAGGACTCGCTCCCGGAACCGGAGAGAGAATAGATCGTTGAAACAACGATCTTGTCCTGAAAACAGAGACTCAGCAACAAATGGTCCACCCATAAGGACAAGATATCTCTTTTGGAATGATAATAGGGGAAAAACATAACATGATGAACATCATCCCCTTTTAGGAACACCTGCCCATCAAGGCTTCCATGAAAACGGAACGTCTGGCCGATCATCTCCGGAATGCTCGAAAGAGACAACTCATGAAGAGGAATTTCCGAGCCCGGATATTGAGAAAAGAGAAAATCCTTCTCCTTCCATAACCTAAAAACAGAAGAGGAAAGGCTTTCAAAAACACTCCCGGAGGCGCTTCCATGCGGCAAAAAACCAAAAGGGGTTAAAAAACTTTTGGGAGGGATCTCTCCGTCGTGTTCATTCAAATAGGAAAAGATCGTCTTTCCCAGGAACCTCGATTCCATCAGTCCCGGTACAAATGGATCGTTTGAAGCAAGAGAGGAAAGGGTATTCTTGAGGGCACCCCCTCCCCAGGATGACCAGAAAAATCGGGCAGGATTCCTGAAAAACCCTTTCAGATCATCCAATTCGATTTCCATCGGGCAACATGCGGGAATATCTTCACTCAGATCATCGGGGAGAGGTATGGAAGGGAATCCGGTGTTTTGGACAGACTCTTTTTTCTGGGAAAACCCTTCTACCAAAGACCATCTTTTTACCAAATTTTCGCATTCAGGTTTCATTGCCCTGATCCAATCGATCAGATGTCCAAGAGGAACCGATGGAAGGATCTCGTCGAAGGGCTCCTGTCCTGTCCCAGAGTAACTGATGAAAAGAGAATCTTTCGCAGACAGGACAGACTCCAGAAACATCCCCTGATCATCCTCCCTTCTCGAATGATCACCTGATCTTGGCGCATTCATCAAAGGATCAAATGAGACCATTCTGTCTTTCAGGGTAAAAAGCTCTGAATTCATCCCGAGAAGAGCCAGGAATCGGGATGAGATTCCTCTTGATGACACGATGGGAGCAAAGGTCACGCCATGCCCCATTTTCCCGGGAGAGTCTCCTTTAGCCATTTTCATCTGATGTTCAAGCATTCGGAGAAAACCGTCATATGGAATTTTCAGAGAAGCCATTCGGCTTGCTTCATTTTCATCATCGACAGGAGATAACATTCTGGAAAAGGATATCAGGGCAGTATAAATCTCGGGCTCTTTGATTCCAAAATCATCAGTGAAGAGATTCAT
The DNA here is from genome assembly GCF_000284315.1 of Leptospirillum ferrooxidans C2-3. NCBI lineage: Bacteria > Pseudomonadati > Nitrospirota > Nitrospiria > Nitrospirales > Nitrospiraceae > Leptospirillum > Leptospirillum ferrooxidans. The sequence goes on from NC_017094.1 coordinate 1,676,303, forward strand.
AGCCATCCAGGATGCCGTTTCTCCCCAAAAGAATCCGCTTTCTTCATCCGGCAGACGATGGGCCAGATCCAGAACAAGCTTTATGAAAACCTGAAACTTTTCAAGAACAGGGGCCACTTCCCAAAGGTCCCCTCCGTCAAAGGGCATCATATCTTCCACAGGAGCGGACTGGGCAAAAGGAAACGATAACAGAAGGCGCTCCACACCCCAAAAAAAGGTATTGAGGGCAGGCTCGGGCGAGCCGAATGCTTCTCTCGTCTCCGGAGAAATTCCCCACCAGACAGGAAGCCGGGAAATCCAACGCTCAATCCTCTCGACTTCCTCTTGATCCAGCCCAAAACGCTCTCTCGAATAGGGGTGATCAAGAAGTGCCATCACCTCAGAAGCGGAACATTTTCCCCGGGCCACTCTGGCACAATTTTCAAGGTATTTGAAACTTTCCCCACCCCCCCTTTTTCCGACAATCCGATAGGGAATCTCTCCAACCTCCCCGATTTTTTTCTGAAAAACCGCATCAATGAAGGGAGCAAAAAGTTCAATATCAGACACCATCACCAAAACATCCGACGACATCAGGGAACTGTCCCGTCTAAAAGACAAAACAATCTCATGATAAAGCGCCTGAACCTCCCCCATGGGAGTTCTTGATACAACAATTCTCAGAGAGTGATCCAAGGGAGCATCTGAAAAATCAAGCCCGGACCGGTCATTGATGATTTCAGACTGTATCTTTGAAAGGATGGTTTCCCTATCGGGAATGGAAAAAAACTCTTCAGTCTGACCGGACCTGGAAAGACAGAGATCCCTCATCCTGACAAATTGGGCACCTAGTGCCCTAGTCAATGGATTGACTGCAGCTCCCTGGGCATCTCCCGGAAGCTGATCAGAGAATCCTGGCAAAAGAAAAATGGGTGTGGCCTGCCATTGATAGAGAACAACATCTGTCAGGATGGAGAGATCTTTCAGAAAATCCAGAAAAGAAGGTGGGAGGAGAGAGTGCCCTATGACATGTACCGGGGTTTTCAAAAAAGACTTCCCCTTAAGAGACTCCGGTGATGCTCTCACAAGCCTTGAAAATCGTTCGAGGAGAGAAACCCTGTGAAGTGGAGTTTTCTGGATCAGGCTTCTCCAAAGATCGGACCAGGGATCTTGATGATGTTGGTCTTTTTCCCAAATAAGGATCCAGTCAGGCCTGTAGATCAATATCCGGTCAAAAATCTCTGCCAGTGTTATGGCCAGTTCCCATTGGGACGGAATGTCCCCAGGAAGAGGGATTCCATCTGGCAAGCGAATCGCGTTGCCGGATTCTTCTCTTTTCGAAAAAAGCTCCATCAGAGAAAACGACATGGATATTTTCGACAATGGATTATTGGGAGGTGCGTCAGGAAAGCATTCGGAGAGAACGCTCCAGAGAAAATTTCCGGGGGGAGTGATTGTGATCCCACTAAAAATACCCAGTTCTTTTGCCAGGAGAGTTTGGAGATGAAAAGACTTCAATGAGGTATCTACAAGAATTTTTTCAGACTCAAATGGAGAGCGCAGGCGTTTGATTTTCCGGGCTAACTCTTTTCCCAGCCTTTCAGGATCGTTTCCCGAAACAACCCACAACATCCCATAGACTCCAGTTTATTGACCTTTGATTAAACAACCGGGGATCTCCTGATACCCTAAAAGGATAGGGAACATTAAATAAAAAAGAAACTCTTGCATAATAATATTGAAGGAAGGCGATTATGACAGACAGGAAAACTTCATCAAGCGGGCAGATCCCATTCGGAAACATTCAACACTTTTGAGGAAAAACGATTCGGGCTTCTCTTCCCTTTTGGAGCTGTTCCGGAAAAAATGTCTACTGAAAATCAGGTTCACAATCAGAAATGGAACCGGATGACTTCCGAATGCCAACCTTCTTCTGGGGAAAGCACCATCAGGAGCCCCCCCCCGGAAGAGCCTCATAATCACCTGTCGGCAAGCTGTCGGGAATCCACTTGACCGGATGGTCCAACAAAGAACTGCCAACACTAAACTTTGGCTGTGGACACTTCTGTTTCCGCTTTCCTGGCGAGTGCATCAAGAGCTGAAATCACCTTTAGGCTTTCACTCTCCATCCGGTCCATGGCCATGAGTGTTTCCGAAACATTCTCCCTTACCGTTGCTTCAATAGCCCTCTTGGCCTCTGAATGAACCGCCTCATGGGGTCGTTCAATGGACTGGAATTCTGGATAGGAAATGAACATTTTTCTTCCTTCCCCTTCGTAATACCATCGTCCCAGACGGCAGGATGTATGGCTTGCAAAATCTTCGACTTTTTTCGTCGACATACCAAAAACAAATCGGTAGACATCGAACTTGAAAATCAGGTGATCCAGCTTGGTCAACTCAAGGAAGCTTCTCACAGATGCGGCGGAGACCGTTTGTTCAATCTCTCTCGACAATCCGCGAATAGACATCATCTCTCCCGAAACGGTCTCACCCTCCCGGTTCAGATTTTCAGAATCCTTTGACCAGGACTCCATCTGGGATTTTGTCTGCAACGTTTCCGCCTGAATGGTGGAAACGAGTGTCGCAATTTCATTGGTGGCACTTCTCGTACGTTCTGCAAGTTTTCTGACTTCGTCAGCAACAACAGCAAACCCCCTCCCCTGCTCTCCGGCCCGAGCCGCTTCAATAGCCGCGTTCAAAGCCAGAAGGTTCGTTTGCCCAGAAACATCCTTGATCAACTGGACAATTCCACTGATCTGACCGGTTCGTTCATTCAGTTGATCGACATTTTTTGAATTTTTTCGGGTATCGATGGAAATCTGAAGGATGCTTTTCGAAAGATTCGAGACCATTGACTCGGCTTTTTCCACAAGTGATGCCGAAAGGGCAATACGTTCACGTTCCTTGGCCATAGATTCGGAAAATACCTTGAAAGAAGCCTGAATTTCCGTCAGGGACTGCCCGAACACCCCCATTTTTTCAAAAAGGTCACGAACAGAAGAGAGTTCATTCTTAAGAGACTCGTTTTCTTTCAAGATCCGACTGGTTTCCTCGTCCAATGCCATCAGAGCTTCTCCTTGTGTTTCCATAGATTGAAATAGCCGAAAAAATTGAGATACCACTTTCATCAAAGATCAAAAAACCATGATCAGAATGCCAGAAATGCTTATCCATGCATAGCATCTCTTCGGGTCATCATAGACTTTCCTTAACGCCCGGGAATGGATACTTTCGTATCGTCTTTAAGTGCGAAAGGAATCGCTGTCCCCTTTATGGAAGAACTTTCGGGTTCGACTTATCCGATGATCCTTGCTCCGTGATATGAAATTCTTTCTTTTAAGAAGACTCTTTTGACGGGCGACAGGTTCTGATATCAAAGGTACCCTTTCAGGAGATTTCCTTAAAAAACCTCTTGAATTTGACAGCCTTCCCGGCCGCAAGATAAAATATGAACATGATAATGAATCTCACTTGTAGGGGAGAAGAAGGTCTTGATTGAGACATATTTGATCCTCGTCCGGGAAACACTCGAAGCATCACTTCTTGTTGGCATCCTTCTGTCCACACTGAAAAGACTGGGAGACCGGAAGGGACAGAGATTTGTCCTGATGGGTACCGGTGTAGCGGTCGCGTGTTGCCTCGTTCTGGGGGTTCTTGCGGATCATCTCGAATCATTTCTCTCCGGGAATGCCAAAAATATTCTTGATGTATGTGTTTTTTTCCTGCCAACGATATTCCTTTCCTACATGGTGATATGGATGGCGAAAAACGGGCGGGAACAGGGAGGAGCCCTCAAGGAAAAGGCTACTGCCGCGATCAAGACGGAGAATGTATGGATTTTATTTTTACTGGCTTTCATGGGTGTCTTCAGGGAGGGTCTTGAAACGGTCCTTTTTCTATGGGGGATCTCCCTTCAGTCCGCTCCAGGAGAATCCATAGCCGCTCCAATGGCTGCTGGCCTTGCCGGATCCGCAACGGCTATCCTTCTTGTCCTCATCCTATTCAAATCAACCGCACATATCCCCATTTCGACATTTCTCAGAATCTCGTCGATACTCCTGATCGTCATGGCCGGAGGAATGCTTGCAGCCGGAACAGGGCGACTTGTCGCCATGGGAATTCTTCCTCCGATTATCTTCCAGACATGGGATACAAGCAGGATCCTGAACGAACACTCTTATTTTGGAGGGATGCTTGCGGACTTTCTGGGTTACAGGTCAAAACCGCCCCTCATCATGATCCTCACAGTATCCGTCTATCTGACAGGAATGTTTCTGTTGTTGCGACGGGCGGAACAGTCCGGAAAAAAACCGGCCCATTGACCCGGGAGAAAAATGTCCAGACCTAAGACAATCATTGCTCGTTGCACCCTATTTGCCATCGGCCTCGTCTTGATAGTTCCATCCGCTCTAACCGCCCAAAACACCGACGACGTTCCGCTGACGTTACAACACCATCAGTTCATTCCGGAAAAAATTTCGGTTTTACCCAATAAACGTTTTGTCATTGTCCTTGAGAACAAGGACAATCATCCGGAAGAGTTTGAAAGCTACGATCTTGAGTTTGAGATTCTCGTCCTTCCCCACAAAACCATCCGGGTTCCCGTTCGCCCATTACCAAAGGGAACTTACGCTTTCTTCGGGGATTTCCACCCCAAGACGGCCAAGGGGGTGGTCTCCGTCGGAGACTCTTCCCCCTAAGATTCGGACAAAATCCTCTCAGTGGGCAATGACAGGAACCCAACCTTTGCCATTCCAGTAAAGCCCCCGCCTGACAAGTTCCCGTTTGGGATGAACAATATACGCACCTGAAGGCAAAACCTCTGTGAGCGAATGCTCATCTGCCTGTATCACTTCCCCCCCATCAGGACCATGAACCTGTTTTTCAGGGGACATCTCAGCGGCCTTTTTCTCGGCCTTTTCTTCCCTGGCAAGTTTTTTCTCCCTTTTTTTCTGAATCTTGGCCCATTGCGAAGCAATCATCACCAGGTCTCCCTGATAGCGATATCGGTACGGGTGTCCAAAGAAGGGATGAACCCACCCCGGGCCAGTCTGACCGCCTGGAGCATACTCAACCGTCCGGGAATAGTTCGTCAGATAATAATGACCGGGAGAATGGGGTGGGATCGATAACCGGAGAAACTCCGTAAAACTGATCCGGTGATCCGTGGTAAAAGCCGAATAACCGACCAGAATCAAATGGTCCGGAGGAACAGGCGGTGGGACTTGAATGACGTAAAACTGAGTCGATTTTTGATCAAGCAAGAGATTCTTATTGGGAGAGCCCCCTTGAAAAGAAGTACACCCTGACAAAAGTGAAACCAAAACTCCGATATGAACCAAACGACCTATCTTTATCAACGAAGCATCCCCCATAACACATTCTCCACTCACCCAAAGTTCAAGTCCTTTGGAGCCCTGCTAGCAAAGCTCCTTCTCCATTCTGTCTTTAGAGTTCATCTTTTGCAAGACAATTGCTTGCTCAAAAAGGCCCAGCACTCTTCCCACCGACCAGAATCCGGTCAATACAGAGAATCGGGTGATAAAACATCCCTGATTCTGGTAGACTCGACCAAATTGAAGGTGATAAAAAAACCTATTTTAAAAGGCAGATCAGAAAGATGGACCCAGAACAGTTTATTCGTGGCTTTAGAGAATCATCTCCCTACATTCACCGATTTCGGGGACAGACATTTGTCATCAGTCTGGAAGATGAATCTCTTTCCGACGGAACACTTTCCTCCATCGCAAGTGATGTCGCTCTTTTAAGAAGCCTCGGGATCGGCATCATTCTCGTTTTTGGAGCCTTCTCAAGGATCAAATATCTTCTTGAAAAAAACAGGCTGCATGTAGAAACCACACCATCCGGTCAGGTCACAACAGAAAACATTCTCGGGGTCATCAGGGAAGCTGTCGGAAGTGTCCGTTTCGAGATTGAGTCCGCACTCTCAAGCGGTGGAGACAACTCTTCCATGAGTGGCGCACAGCTGAAAGTCGTCAGTGGAAACTATGTGATCGCGAGACCCATGGGTGTCATCAATGGGGTAGACCATTATTTTACAGGGAAGCCCAGACATATCCGGGCCGATTTCATCAAGTCCCACATCGCTTCGGGAGAAGTTGTCCTGATTTCTCCACTGGGAGTCTCCCTGTCCGGGGAACTTTTTTTTCTTGACAGCCGGGATGTTGCCCAAGCGGTTGCGGAAGAGATCAGGGCCCAAAAACTTTTGTTTCTCTTGAATGAAGAAGGAATTCCCGAACGGAAGGGACAATCGACCAGAGAGCTGACCTCAAAGGAAGCGAAGGCCCTCCTTCTCCGGGAAACGCTTTCACCCAACCAAAAAGACCATCTTGGCCGGGCGATCGATACGGTCTCGGCAGGGGTCGACAGGGTTCATCTTGTCAATCGGCTTCAAGATGGAGCTCTGTTGCTGGAACTGTTTACAAGAGATGGGTGCGGAACACTGATCTCTGCCGATCCATTCGAATCCATCATGCAGGCAACTCTTGAAGACATCCCCGGAATTCTTGAAATCATCCGCCCACTTGAAGCATCCGGCATTCTGAAAGGTCGCAACCGGGAAACGATCGAAACGGATATTTCCCTATTTTCTGTTACAAGGCGAGATAGAAACATTATCGGCTGCGGAGCGCTTTATCCGTTTTTCGACCAGAAGATGGGGGAGCTGGCCTGTCTTGCCGTCCATCCAGACTATAGAAGATGCGGACGAGCGGGAAACCTTCTCTCATGGTTTGAAAAGAAAGCCAGGGAAAATGGACTGGAATCCATTTTTGTCCTGTCAACACAAACAGGCCACTGGTTCTCGGAACGGGGATTTTCCCCCTGTCGGCTAGAGGATATTCCCCCTTCCAGAAGGGCCAGCTACAACCATCAGCGAAAAAGCCTGATCCTCAAAAAAAATCTATAGTCAAAATCAGAAGTTTCAAGCCATAAGGATATTCTGGTCAGGGTGCCATCGAGTAAATTTTCCACCATGAACTTCTGGATCCCTTTTCAGCCTTTGCCCGATAAAGAGCCTCATCCGCCTGTCTCATCAAAAGGTCCGGATCAGTCTCCCCTTCAGTGTATATCGTTAGACCAAGACTCAATCCGATTGATACGTTTTCCCCTGTTGGCAGAGCTACAGGCATTTCGATCAGCTCCCTGAATCTGTCAAGAAAACCGATCAAATCTTCATTCGGTTCGAGGTTTTCCAGAATCAGGACAAATTCATCCCCCCCGAGCCGGGCAATATAGTCTTCAGCTCGGAGAGAAGCTTTCATCCGCAGCGCCATTTCCCGAAGCAGGATATCTCCGGCAGCATGACCAAAAAGATCATTCACCGCCTTGAAGTCATCGAGGTCCAGGATACAGACGACAAGAGGAGTTGCCCCCTCCCTTGCCCGTTCAATGGACAGAGGAAGCGCTTCTTGCAGGTCCTTGCGATTTCCCAGCCCAGTCAGGAAATCCGTCCGAACCTCCTGATGCAAAATCATCTGACGTTCCCTGACCTCATGAATATCCCGGAAAGCAACAATCAGAACATCCTCATCTGAAATATGAGAAAAACCTCCTGATATAGACATCCATATTTTCTCTCCAGAAGGCATCCTTAATTCTGACTCCCTGTCCAGAACAACCCCTTTTTGGGTCACCTCATCGAGAAACAAGTCCCGGTCATTTGGATCTGCCCAAAAAGAAAGGAGAGGCCTCCCTATCCATGGCTGAATATCGAGTTGAAACAGTGTTCCCACCGAAGGATTTGCATATAGAAGAACTGAGTCGCTTTTTCTTGAAATGATCATCGGAAGGGGCAGAGTCTCAACGATTAACCGGAAAAGCTGTTCCCTCTCCTGTATCCTCTGCTCCAGAAAAACCCTTTCGGAAATATCCTGAAGGGAAACGATCATTCCCGAGATGGGGTTCTGGATAGAAACCCTGTTTGCAATAAGAGTCCTTTTCTGTCCATTTGCACAAAAAGTAATATCCTCTCTCCTCAGTTCCGAATCCTCCGAAAAGGAAGCCCCATCCTCTGAAAACAGGTTAAAGCACCCAGAATCAAAAAACTCATCCACAGATCTCCCGATCAAATCCGGTGGAGCAACTCCTAATAATTCACCCAATTTCTGATTGGATAGAGCAAAATATCCTTTTGGATCGACAATAAAGACCGGAACAGGCAGAGAATCGAGAAGAAGCTGTAGAAAAAGAAGCTGACCGCTTAACTCCCTGGTCTTTTGGTCCAGATCCCTTGTTCTCTCCTCCACCCTGGACTCAAGGGTACGATTAATATGCTCGAGCTGCTCCATCACCGACCTTCGTTCAAGGGTCAACACATTGACCAGAATAACGGCAAAGCCGGTCATCATTCCAAGAAGCTCCATACCGATCATTGCATCTTGGGGGTTTTTCACGAGATGGGCAAAAGGGCCATAGCCCATGGCCGTTGCCCCGAATTGAAGGAAAAGAATGATCCCCAGAAAAGAAAAGACCTTCCTCTGGGACATTGTCATGGCTACCCATACCAGAAACGGAAGAAACATGCCTGTCAAACCAAGGCTTGTCATTTCCGGGAGACCCGGGAAAAAATAGACGGCCCAACCAACAAGCAGCAAGGCGAGAATCGCACCCCCCATGAGAAGATCGGATCTTTTGGAAAAGGAGGGATGAATTCTGGAATTCTCAGGAAAAAACCATGTAAAAATAGCTGGAGACAACATGAGGATGCTGCAGGAATCGCTGGTCCACCAGGCAAGCCATGATTCAACGAATGACATACCAGTGTTTTCAGAAGAAAGCTTAACCATTACCAGAGATCCCACAATGGATGTCACACCACTGCCCAAAACACCCATTCCCCCAAGAAATCGGTATACATCCCGGGCTGTCGTGAAATCTTTCCAGGGACTCTTTCCACGGTGAAGGAATCCTGCTCCCAATAATGGTCCCATGGTATTCCCCAGTGCGATCAGGAGTGCTTGGGGAATAGACCAGTGGAGAAAAAACGCATTGCCCAGAAAAGCTCCCAAAAAGACTCCGGGAGCCATCGCGAATCCGTAAATGAGGATAGCAAATACAGCAACGGCAGCAGGAGGCCAAAAAGGAGAAAAATGGGGAAAAAGCAATCCGACAGAAAAAACAAGAAGGAGATATGAGAACAGGACCAAAAAATTTCCATACAGGAATGTCTTTGGTGAGATTGCGAGAGGAAATTGGCTTGTTGTGTCAGTCTCTTTCATCTGAACCCGGCAAGATAACCATCATTTTCCTATCGATTAAAGACTTCAACCTTTTATTTCAACCAAGAACAGCTCCTTGCTCCAACATTACCAGAAAACACCCCCATGACAACAACCATTTTCTAATTTCCAAGAACAATATGTTCCGGAAAAAGGGAGGGATGGATTCAAAAACATTTTTGTCGCATTGATGAAAATAAAAGTTTTATTATTTTTTGGAACAAACTGGGAAAACATCTCTAAGGAGATTTCAGCTTGAAATCATTCAAAAAAGAGAAGGCATGTTCGGTTGACACCATTTTTTTTCCTCCCCCAAAAATGTCCGGATTTTGGACATAGAGGCCGACAGGCTTGTTTCATGTTACGAAAAGATCAATATCCACAGCCTTATCCACAGTCCCTCAGAAATGGATGTGAGAACAAGACACTGCAATTGGGGTTTGCAATAAACATTTTCATAAAAACCCAATCAGAACCTAATAAAAGTGATTATTCAAAGGATCTGGACTGGGTTAAATATTTAGTGAAACTTGGGGAGCAACATTGGAAATCTTCAGGGAGTTTTTAAACGTGAACTCAAAAATTCATTGCGGAACCACTCCTGAATTAACTTATCTTGAATTTATGGGATGAGTCCTGAGGGGCTGCATCAACAATTGCCGTCCTGTCTTCTGATGCGACACTAGACGTTCTTTATGTTTATTCATTCTCGTTAAACAGGATCATGTCTCATAGCCTGTACCACCATCAGTGTATCCGTGTATTGCTGAAAGCGGATGATCCGGAAATCACGCACCCAGTAGACATGGGCAAAGGCTGCTTTCATAGACTTTCCCGTGGTTTTGTTGATTCCACAATACTCCCCGATAGCAACAATTGCATCTCCCGCATCGAGATAATGTGAAACAATCGCCTCCCACGAATTCCATTCGATCCGAAAAGGCTCGAACACATCTTTTATGACTGTTTCTGCACCAATATAAATGCCTCCTCCGGGAAATCCCTCGTTCTGCATCCAGATAATATTGGGATCGAAGATTTCCAGAATGGCTTTGCGATCACGAGCGGCAAATGCTCCATACAGATTTCTGACAATATCGAGATTTTGCATGTTCTTCCTTTCTGAGATTGGGGCAGAAGGCAAAGAAGAAAATACCTCCAGAAGGACGGGGTATTATCTCCCATGGCGGCGTTGATAGTCACCAATATAACCGCCAAGGCATAGGGAAAAACCATGAAGCTGGCTCTCGGAGTCAGTGAAAGTGAAAGCTCCTGAAGCGACGGGAACTTTCTTGAGTCGCCCCAATCGTCTCTGACGATCACAAGGAGCTCAAGAACACCTTCTGAAAGCTTTTTCAAGGGACGCACTCGTATAAGGTTGGTCGATTTTCTCACCACCTCAAGTTATTGGCAATTTATGATCGACATTGGCACTGAAACCTGGTAAACCTGTAAAACTCTATTCAGCCAGTTTTTTGCTTTGTACCCATAAAAATGTGTGGGTATTACCATATATTGAACGGAAATAGGAACCATAACATGACCGATACGAAAATGGTTTTTATTCACCAAACAGTATTTGAATGAAAATAAGCCTCTCATGGTATGGCACCTTCAAACACTATTTCAAAGTGCTCAACTGTGGGAAATGGGTCATAAAAATGATGAAGCAATTGTTTCCATTCCTGATATTGAATAGACTGCCGAAAGCCTTTTGTGTGGTCTTCAAGCCGGTTCCAGTTGACGAGCAGAACATATTTGTCCGGCGCTTCAAGACTCCGTTGCAACTGATGAGAAATATATCCAGGAGTAGATGAAATAATGTCCTGCGCCGTCTCAAACGCCTGTTCAAAAGCCACATGCTCTCCATTACGAATATTGAGCATCGCAATTTCAAGAATCATTTTTCAATCTCCCTTTCACAAAAGCGAAGGAATAACGGAAGTAACACCTCACTCGGATAAACTCAACCGCTGGTTTCGGTCCGATACTGGCAAAATGTCTGGCAGAATCTGGATCAGATCATAAATGATGGCGGGGGTGGATTGATTTTTCTTGCCGGAATTTCGACACCCATAAAGTGCGGATGGCAAAAAACAACCATAATGTGCCGTTAACGCCATTTTATGGTTGTACTCACAACTCGTTCTGGCGATTACTTCCCCCAATGCAGACACCTCAAGAATTTCGATAATATCTTCTTGCTCCCCCCGTCAGGACTTCCGCAAAGATGCGTTCAAGACGGAGAGACAAAACCTGCGGAGTGTGACTTCAGAACGGGTTGAATTTCATCAAGCCTCTTTAGTGATGGGTGTGGCGCATTGATAAACTGCATAGCATGTATACCTAAGGATGAACAGGAAAATCTCTCGACCGCACGAGTTTTGCAAGAGGCTCGACTCAACTTATTTTTTTAATGGAACTTTAGGTGGATGATCACTTCCAATTCCTCCTGCCATACAAAGATTCCCTTTAAAAACAACCTGTTTGATGAGTGATGTTTTTTGGTTTACATCAAAACATGTTGTACAGGAAAGCTTCTCGATCTGAGTATTCGTATATGTTCCCTAAGAGTTATAGCAGTCGGAGTAATTTGCATATGTCTGGCTGAAAACCAGAGTGCACAATTTATGGTAGATCTATACAGTATCCCACCTGGGGTAGTTATTTGCTTGTCTGGATAGTCCCACACAGTAAAAATTCCCTGTTACCTTTCCCGATCCATGCCTGTACGCCCTTTTTATAATCCGATTCCGTTGCACATCCGCTCGTGATAAGGGAAAAAACAACAAAAAATGAAACAACGGCAGATGTTCAAAATAAAGATAGCCTTTATTCACTTTTAACATCCTTTAAAAATAAAGGTGGAAACCAAGTGAGACAGGAAGAGAAATAAGGGTATATGGGGTGTTACCGACTGTAGCTCCCATCGGGGCTGGATTAATCTGAAGATAAGTTGACAGTTCAGGGTATTCCGGCAATGCGTACTCCAACCCAAAACCCGGAAGTAGAGCATAACCGAACTTTGGCCCACCTATCTCTGGAACAATATCCAAATCTCCATAAAAAACAAAATGCTTCCTTTCCACTATTGGAATCATCCCTTGAACCTGAAATGTCGTTAACTGATAGGTATTTTGGACAGCGTCCTGAAGATTTTGCCCACCCGGAAAAGAAGAATGGATGAGACCAACTCCGCCTTCCATCCCAAACCATCGGTTAACCCAATATCTAATGTCAACAAAACCGGAATAAATAGCGTCGTTGGCAGGCATCCAGCTAAGCCCTAGTCCTACTTTCCCGTTATTGAGATAGAGATCACCGCTAAGGTTTGATGGATTCTGCCCAATCTGTTGTCCATTTTTTTGAGATTGCGGATCTCCCTGGACAGTTTGTGCGTTAGTCAGGGTTTCCCCAAACGAAAGGGATCTGTTAGAGAAGACAAGTGCAACACAAAATGCCATTAGAAAAGAAACGCTTCTGCTTGTCACTCATCCCTCCTTAGGTTGAGTCGATAAAATGCTGTAAATCAGTAGCGACTAAAAATTGAAAAGCCCATCGATCTTCTCGAGAAAGGGCGTTTCCGACACAACTTATTTTAACCCGGGGAATTCGATGACTGAACTGAACCTTACCCTGAACTCGCACCTTTTGCCAAATCTTTTGGAACAGAGTGGGGGGAAAGGAACTCACAGGCGTCTCATTTCCGAATCTCTGGCAGGGTCTTGTCTCAGTTTCTTCGGGTGACGAACATCTCCATGGCCAATCTGGATTCAATCGAACCAACCCATTATCTTCTTTAACATTAACGGTTAAAGATATTACATTGGAGTGTGAGCTATGCGGAGTATCTATGGCTGACATCAGGAAGGATCGCATCGGGAATTGTTGGCAGGAGATTAGCTTCGCAAGAAAAAAACAACCCAACCAAAGGGTATTTATAGAAAAAGCACTTTCAATTCGATATTTTTGCTGAGAATGGCTCTGATATTTGGAGCGGGATATGGGATTCGAACCCACGACCTTCAGCTTGGGAAGCTGACACTCTACCGCTGAGTTAATCCCGCTTAGGATGCTCAGAAATATTTATCACGAGTTGATCCCAATTGCAAACAGGGGGTGACAATCCTACAATCGACTGACTAGAGACATGTTGGAAACAATAACGACCCTCCTCCAACAAAACCAATAATTTCCACCCGGTCGCCGGGATTCAGCCCGGTTTGATGCCACTCCTCCTTTTGAAGGATCAGCAAATTCAGTTCGACCACCACCTGACGATCGGCAAAACCGAGCTCTTCCAAAAGCACCGTAACCGTTTTTCCTCTGGAAAAAACGTAGGGATCCCCGTTGACATAGATATGTTCATCATCGCTCATCAAAAATTTGCCTCCTGAGAATTCGAAAGTGACACATGGAGCGATCACAAGAGATTGAAAGATTTTGTTGACCCAATCCGTTACAATGGATGGTAGCGGAATTCCTGTCTTAGGGTCAAAGGATTAAAATGAAGCATCTATTCTTCTCCCATCTCCCAAGAGTGCTTTTTGCGGCAAAGTTAATGTTTGTCACGGGTGTTTCTTATCTTTTGGCTGACAGTGTGGATCAAGCAGTCAAAAACAGCATCCTTCCACCCATGACCATCAAGGACAATAACCAATCTGCCAACATTGAAACGTTCCATGCACCAACAGCCTCCGAGCTGGGCCTTATTGCCTCAAGGAATCCATTCAGCCCTGACCTGAGGGGAAAAAGCTATGCCAACATCCTTGCCGATCTCTACCCCCAAGCGGGAAGAGGATCGGACTCTGCCCCCAGGGATGCTGAAGTTGTCGCTCTCGGAAACTGGATGAACGGTAAGGTTCCCATTCTTGAACCAAAGATGATCAAGCTAAGACTTGTCGGCACCGTTCTGGCAGGAAAGGCAACATCAGGCGCCGTTATCGATTCACTGGATCCGGAAAAACAAAAGTTTTACCGAATCCATGACGTTATTATTCCCGGGAAAATATCGCTCGTCGCTGTAAGAAAAGAGTATGTCGTCTTGCAGGTCGGAAAAGGGTATGGAATTCTGAAAGCCCATTACGATCAGGAGGACGATGCCGGTCAGGTCCTTCCGGACAAGGGAACGGCCTCTGTCAGTGCCCATGGCATTCACAAGATCGATGACCACCACTGGCTTGTCGAAGCAAGAGCCATACAGTTTGCGACAAAAAACCTGAGTTCCCTTCTCTTGCAGGCCAGAGCCGTACCGGATTTTACAGGTGGCCATCCCGATGGGTTCCGGATGGTCAACATACAGTCAGGGAGCCTTTTTCAGGAGCTTGGTCTCGCACAGGGAGATGTCATACGTTCTATCAACGGTCTCTCGATGAATGATCCACAGAACTTCATGAAAGCACTGTCGACTCTTCAAAGTGCAACCAATGTCCAGATCAATCTATTGCGAAATGGGGCTCCCCAGACTTTTGACTATCAGATACAGTCGGAATGATCCTTTTTTCATTGTGATAAGGAATAAATAAAGATGCATTTTCTCATCCCGGAAATAAAACGATCAAAACTCGCATCACTCCTTTTGCTGATTCTTTTTCTTTCAGACGGAAGCCGTCTGCAAGCCTCCACCAATCCACTGAACCTGGCGACACAGGAAAAGACAAAACCTCCCAAAGACCCTTTGATCATCAAACCCTCTGCCCCTACTCCGCTTGACATGGAAAACTCCGTTTCCCTGAACTTCCGAAACGTAGATATATCTGTCCTCGTTCGATTCATGAGCAATCTCATGAATAAGAACATTGTCATGGACGAGCGGGTCAAGGGGAAAATCTCCATTCTCTCCCCTAACAGGATCAGCATTGACCGGGCATTCCAGATCTTCAAGCAATCCCTGCGGATGAAAGGCTTCGAGGCCGTTACCAAAAAAGGCATGATTTTTATTGTTCCTGCCAATCAAGCCCCGCAAGACAGGGAACTCTTTCTTTTCACCCTCGAGAACACCAGTGCCAAATCCATCGCAAAAACCATCAACAGCATCCTTTCTAAAGGCTTCCAGCCTCCGCCTGTTGGAGCGGTCTCTTCCGGAGGACTGATCGGAATGGTCCAGATTGTTCCGGACAGTCCATCCAATAGCCTGATCATTTCAGCCACACCCCACGACTATCACCTGATCAAGGCTCTTTTGCGCAATCTGGACCATCCTCCCGGAGAGGTTTACGTCAAGGCTTCCCTGATCGAGATCTCAACAGACAAACTTCAGAATATCCAGGTCAATCTTTTGGGAGCTGTTACCGGAGCCAATGGATCAGGCGTAGTGGGAGGCACAAACTACGGGATGGTGGGTGGAACGGTCAACGGAGCGGTCGGAAACAGTCTGACAGGAACCACAGGAACAACGACTGCCAGCGGTGCTGCCGGAGCAGCATCCTACCTCTCGGGACTCACCGGACTTGTTGCGGGAGTGCTGACCGGTGGAACGTTTACCTATGGGGGAGTGAGCTACCCGTCCATTGGATCACTGCTCAATGCTCTTCAAACAGATACAGACGTCAGGACCCTTTCCACTCCGGAAATTCTGGCCACAGACTCGCAAAAGGCCAAGATTACAGTTGGTGAGGACGTTCCTTTTATTACCGGACAAAGCCAGACGGTTGGCGGAAACGTCATGACAATGATCCAGCGCCAGAATGTGGGTATAACCCTTGAAATCACCCCACATATCCTTGCCCACAACAGAGTTCGCCTTCAACTCAAGCAAACGATATCGGCCCTTACAAATGCCTCCCAGCTGATCGGAACAATCGCCGTTGGTCCGACCACAACCAAACGGGCCACTACGACAACACTGACGATTGCTTCCGGCCAAACGATTGTGATCGGTGGACTGATCTCGTCTGTCGTCACCAAAAACAAGTCCACGATCCCGTGGCTTGGAGACATTCCCGTCCTGGGGTACCTGTTTTCAAACACCACCAATGAAAAGCAACGGGATGATCTCCTGATCTTTCTCACTCCCTATGTCATCAAGTCCAATTATTCCTATGCCAAGATCGATCTGGGCGCACCGTCCATCCTGAAGAGATACTCCCGCCACCAGCATCTGATCGAAACATTAACCCCCAAGATTAAACCTGGAACGGTATCCGACGATACTTTTCTGGAAACGGTCAATCTTCCAGGGGAAAAAGGAACTCCGGAGTGATGAACCATGGCTGGAGATAACCTGAAGGAGCAGATCCTCTCATTGATGGTTCCTTCAATCGATGGCTCAAACTTGAAAAACCAGCTCTCCTTGGCCGAATGGCTGGGCCCCCAGGGAGAAAATCAGGATGAGTTGTGGAAAAAATGGGCAAACATCCAAAACTATCCATACCTCACAGAGTTTAGCCTGGACTCCATGGAGCCAGAACTATTGGCGAATCTCCCCATCGGATTTCTCAAGCAACATCTCCTCTTGCCAACTCATCACATCGAACAGAAACGGACAATCCAACTCATTCTTGGCTCACCCAAGAGTTTTTTTGCTATTGAGCCGGTGAAAACCATCCTGAGAGAACAGGATCCGGATATACGCTTTGATTTTGCACTCATGTCACCATCAAAACTTCTGACATTGATCAACAACGCCTACGAACGATATACACAAAGCCAGACATCGGAGGTTTTATCAGGAGTCTCCACTGAAACGGAAGAAATGAAGGATCTTTCGTCCATTCAGGAGACCATCGACCTTCTTGACGCCAAGGATGATGCACCAATGATCCGGTTGGCCAACTCCATTCTGGCCCAATCCATTCGCCAAAAGGCCTCTGATATCCACATCGAACCCTTTGAGAAGGATCTCATGGTTCGGTATCGAGTCGACGGAGTCCTCTTCAACGTGCTTTCCATACCGCAAAAGATTCAGTCCGGGCTGGTTTCAAGATTCAAGTTGATGGCCAATTTGAACATTGCAGAAAAAAGACTTCCCCAGGATGGAAGAATCAGGATCAAGACCGGTGGACGGGATATTGACATAAGAGTTTCTACGCTCCCGGTCAGACATGGAGAACGTGTTGTCCTTCGTATTCTGGAACAGGGCACATTACTTCTGCCACTTTCATCAATCGGATTTGATGACCACGATCTTTCAACACTGGCAGGGCTCATTCGCCTGACACACGGAATCATTTTGGTAACAGGGCCCACGGGGGCGGGAAAAACAACCACTCTGTACGCCATCTTAAACACGATCAACAGCCCTGATAAAAACATCATCACGATTGAAGACCCCGTCGAATATCAGCTTCAGGGAATAGGACAAATCCAGGTCAACCCCAAAATTCAGCTCACTTTTGCAACAGGTCTCCGATCCATTCTCCGTCAGGATCCCGACGTCATCCTGATTGGAGAGATCCGGGATGGAGAAACCGCCGAAATCGCCATTCAGGCCTCTTTGACCGGCCATCTCGTTTTCTCAACACTCCACACCAATGACGCCCCCTCTGCCATTACCCGACTGATAGACATGGGTACTGAACCTTTTCTGATTTCAACAAGTGTCAAGGCTGTCATAGCACAGAGACTCGTGAGGAAAATCTGCCCGGACTGTCGGGAAAGCTACATTCCTGAAGGTATAGAACTTTATCGAATAGGCATCACACAGGACCAGCTGCCTCCGGAAGGACTCTTTAGGGGAAAAGGATGTGTTCGCTGCATGAATACCGGTTATCGCGGCAGGCAGGGGATTTACGAGCTACTGATCATCGACCCAGAAATTGCCCAGCTGATCAATCTTAAAACAGACACTGCCACAATCAGGAACCGAGCAAAAGAAAAAGGAATGACCACGCTTCTTGAGGATGGAAAACGAAAAATCCTTCTGGGCATCACGACGACTGAAGAGGTTCTGAGAGTCGCACTGTCTGAAGTCTCCGTTGAGCAATAAACGATGAACATGGTCAGGCAATAAAACATGCCTATTTTTGTTTATGAAGGAATTAGCCCGTCCGGCAAACGATCCACAGGGCTGATTGATGCCGACAG
The DNA here is from genome assembly GCF_000284315.1 of Leptospirillum ferrooxidans C2-3. Classification (NCBI taxonomy): domain Bacteria; kingdom Pseudomonadati; phylum Nitrospirota; class Nitrospiria; order Nitrospirales; family Nitrospiraceae; genus Leptospirillum; species Leptospirillum ferrooxidans. The sequence goes on from NC_017094.1 coordinate 1,694,548, forward strand.
TTCCCGCCATGCCCGACAGAAGCTCCGTGCCCAGGGAATAACCGCGCTCAGGATCGATACACAGGACGCAGGGAAGTCCTCGACCGATACAGGAACCAGCAGTGGCAGAGTCAAGGCAAAAGAGCTGACCGCATTTACAAGGCAGCTGGCAACACTCATCGGTGCGGGGATACCAATCGTGGACTCTCTTGCTGCCATTCTTGACCAGGGGATGGAGGGTCATTTTCAGGAGATCATCGCTTCCGTCAGGGAAGATGTGAAAGGAGGCCGTTCACTAAATGGCGCTCTTGAAAAATATCAAAAAATCTTTTCCCCGATTTTCATAAACATGATCCGAGCAGGAGAAGAGTCCGGAACCCTTGAAATCATGCTTGACCGCATTGCGGATTTTCAGGAAAAAAGCCAGGAAACGAGAAGAAAAGTTCTTGGAAGCCTTTTTTATCCCATCATTCTCATGTGTGTCGGCATTTTGATGGTTCTGTTTCTCCTCACCGTCGTCATGCCCAGAATCACCAGCATTTTTGAGGGACTGAAAGCGACACTGCCCCTTCCCACCCGGATTCTTCTGGCTGTTTCCGGTACTCTCAGGAACCATGCACTGATCTTTCTCGGAGCAACCATATTTCTGATACTCGCCGGAATCCGTCTAGCAAAGACGCAAAAACGGCAATTGGACGAAATTCTTTTAAAAATACCTCGAGTTGGTCCGTTGATCACTTCAGACCAGGTTGCCCGCTTTGCAAGAACTATGTCGGTTCTCCTGAAAGGAGGGGTCTCACTCCAAAGAGCCCTTGAAATTGCGGAGACAGTCGTGACCAACCAAATTTTGAAAGAGGCTGTTTCCCGGGCAAGAGAGCTTGTCAGGAACGGAGAATCCCTCGGGGGAAGCCTCCGCCAATCCCCTTATTTTCCCAGGCTTGCGGTTGCAATGATCCAGACAGGGGAACGATCCGGGCAACTCGAAGAACTCCTTCTGAAAACAGCCCAGGGCTATGAGTCCGAGGTTGGACAAATCGTCGCAACCATTACTTCAATCGTTGAGCCTGTCATGATATTATTAATCGGATCGATGGTCCTTTTCATGGTTCTTTCAGTTTTGCTCCCCATTTTTGAAATGAGTCAGGCTGTCCAGTAATAAACAACGAACAAAACACAAGATCGACACGAGGAAAAAACATGTCTGTCCTTACCATCAAGAAAAGAAACCTTTATTCGGACTCAGGGTTTACGCTGATCGAGATCATGGTGGTTATCTTCATCATTGCCCTTCTCGCTGCGCTTGTTGTTCCCAAAATCATCGGCCGTACCGAGGAAGCCAAAAGGGTGGCGGCAAAGGCACAGATCAGGGAAATCGAAAACGCCCTGAGCCTTTACCATCTGGACAACGGGACATACCCTTCAACAGAACAGACGCTTGATGCACTGATCAAAAAGCCATCGACACCGCCCATACCGACAAACTATAAAGCGGGAGGATATATCTCAAAGATACCGAAGGATCCCTGGGGTCGTCCCTATATCTACCTCTCCCCGGGAAATCATGGAGACTTTGACCTCTATTCCTACGGAGCCGACGGTGCCAAGGGAGGCAAGGGCAACAACGCCGATATCGAATCCTGGGCCCTTGAAAACTGATGTCCCAACTTCCTCGTTTTCTCAAGAAAAAAAATGCAATCAAAGCCAGTCTGGCGAGCATTTCCCCTGCCATTCGGGACAATTTTGAGCATCTTTCAAAAGCGTTTGAAAAGCAGCCTCCCCTTCCGAAAAGAGAGAGCTTTTTTATGCGCCCGTCTGCTCTCGTACTCTGGGGAACAATCACTTTTTTCGTTTTCCTGGCAAAAGGATTCCCCTCTGACGACTTGGCCAACTTTTTGCTGACACTCCCCTCGCCAGAAATCCAGATGCGTGCTGAATCGGCCATCTACCACCCTCCTCTTGGAGTCTCCTATCGGGATATGACCATCACGGCACCAACCAATGATGGCCCGATTTCCTTGGACTTCGACAGGGCCAGGGGAAATATAGACCTTGTCACCCTCGTTTCAGGAAAACCGAGATACAATTTTGATGTAAAGATGTATGGAGGAGAGTTCAAGGGCAGACTCAGACGATTTTACCGGGGAAAAGTCAGCCATTTGAAAGGGACCACTATCCATCCGATTGACCTGTCCACAACCCGAAAACTGACTCATCAGGATCTGTCTGGGCTGATGGACCTTCAAACCGACTATACCTGGAAAACAGGCATGGAAGACAAGGGGCATGGGATTCTCTCCCTTTCCATTGCCAAGCTGGTGGTCCGCTCCCTCAACATGAACGGATTCCCTCTTCCCCCCATTTCGTTTACTCATGTTCATGGGATGATCAGGATGAAAAATGGACTTGGCCATATCGAGACACTGAATGCGGATGGTCCAATGGCTCACTTGACCGGAAAAGGCGATATCGCCCTTGCCAATCCTTATCCTCGATCCATTGTCAACCTTGATTTTGACATCTCTCTCCGGGGAGAGCTCGCAAAGATCCCTCTTCCCTCCATCACGGGAAAAAACGGCGCGGCCATACATCTTCACCTGTCAGGAGCACTGGGCTCGCCTCAGGTATCCCTTAACGGCATCGTTCTTCCCCGCTAGCGAGAAGTCTCATGGCAGATACATATTTACTGACCCGATTTTCAGATGACGACCTCGAAGCCTATATTGCCCGGAGGGATCGGTCATCCTGGGAAATCCAAAATCACTTCCGTTGGCCGATCTCTCCAAAAGATTTTCTGGACCCGGAAAAACCGCTGAAGATTCCAGAACTTGACGACCTGCTTGCTGGAAAAAATGTCATTTCCATTCTTTTTTGGCCCCCCGAACTCTCCATTTCCGAATCTTTCATGCTCCCATCCCTTTTGAAGCAGGAATTGCTTCCTGCTTGTGAAAATGAAATGGACGCACTGATACCTTGGCCGATCGAACAATGCCAAACAGCCATCAGAACGACAAGGGAGATCAATTCCTACCGGGTTTTCGCCCTGACAACTCCGAAAGCTCCAATGGAAACAGCCATAAGGAAGCTTGCCGACCACCACCTCGAACCCAAGCATATTTTTCCGGAATCCCTGCTTCTTGCAGAAACCCAGCCAAAAGAGAGCCTTTCAGAAAAAAACCAGAAAGAGTTCACGCTTCTCTGCCAGGAGCAGATAACCCGAATGCTGATCCTCGTTCTTGATGGAGATTTTCCAGTCAAAGAGCTGGTGATCAGAGATCCATCCCCGGAAGAACGGATCCGACAGCTTGAAAATATCTTCTTTGCATTTTCCATGGAAGGCCAGTTGTTACGAATAGGAAATGGGGCTACCCCGCTCCAAAAGCTCCCATCCAAAGGGGCCAATGAAGACGCTGCGATCATGACCGGTCTGAAATATCTTTTTCCGGACGGAAGTCTCAGACGGGATCTTCCTGATTTCCGGACTGGAACACTAGCCTCCGAACATGAGAAAAAATTCCTCATCAAACAGCTCCGTCCATTTGTTCTCCTGACGACCCTTTTCATTCTGGCAATGGGTTTCGATGGATGGGTCCATTATGAAGCCATCAAGTCCCATGTATTGGCGGAAAAAAACTTGATCAGATCGATTGCATCAAAAGCATTGGACACATCGCAGATTGTCGACCCTATTGCCCAGATGGAGCAAAAAGAAAAGAATCTCAAAAAACAAAGCCGGATGCTGTCAAGAGGAACGGATATTATTGAGCTCTTGAGGGCCATTTCCATCGCACCTCCCAACAACATGACTTTTGAGCTGGTTTCACTCTCCATAGGAGCAAAAAGTCTCAACCTATCGGGAAAAACCGATAGTTTTGAGCATGTGGAAACCATCAGGACTGAACTTCTGAAAAACCCGCACATCAAAAAATTGTCCGTGCAAAGTGCCAGACTGGGCATTGACCATAGAACAGTGACTTTCAGGATGGGAGGAACTCATGACTGAAAGATATCTGTCCATTCTCTCTCCCATTTTTGCTCCTATCAGAAAGTACTCCATCCCTCTCCGAGAGCGTTGGGAAAAATTGACCGCAAGAGAGAGAAGCCTCCTGGCCATCATGCTGTCCCTTCTCGCCCTCTATCTCATCTCAACTCTTTTGACATCCCTTTTTCTTGATCCCTATGAAGAAGCCCTTTCCGATGAGACAGCCCTTAAGGAAGAGGTCCAAAAAGCCAGCCAGATCTCATCCCATCTTCGGCAAATACAGTCCTCCATCAATGAACGCTCCCATCTGTTAAGCTCGGATAACGCCGGGTTTTCCCTGATTTCCTATCTGGAGCAGGAAGCGAGGCATTCTCAAATCTCAACATCAGTCTCCCAAATGACTCCCAGAAACCTTCCTTCCGAAGGTGGCTATCCTTCGGTGATGGTCAGCCTGCACCTTGAAAAGGTTGACCTGGCCCATGTCCTCATCTTTATAGCCCGAATCCAGCGGGCCCCTCACCTTCTCCGGATCACGCACATTTCCCTTGAGCGCAGATTCGACCAGCATGACCTTCTTGACGTGCGAATCGATGTACAAACCATCCAGCCCTCATAAATCAGACGAAGGGTTCGCCCTAGTCATGGTGCTGTTCATGGTTGTTCTACTGACACTTCTGGTCTTTCGGATCATCGATCGAGCAGAATCCTTCCTGAGGGAATCAGAAATTTTCCATGACAACACACAAGCCTATTATCTCGCCCGATCAGGGATCGAGGCGGGCAAGCTCGAAATTATCGGAAGCTCCCTCGCAGCTGTAAAAAGTGGACAGAACTACACCGGCCTTGATCAGCCATGGGCGACGCCCCTGATCAATTTTCCCGTTGCATCAAACATGTTTCTTTCTGGCATCGTCACCGATGAAGACTCAAAGATCAATCTGAATCAGATCTCCACCAATGGAATCCCCAATCTTCATAGAGTTGGACAACTCGAAAAGCTGTTCACACTACTGGGTCTTCCCATATCGGTGATTCCGGCCATTGAAGTCTGGGTTTCCGGGACAGGAACCAGCCAGCCGCCCCCTGCAGGAGCATATGCTTCCCAAATTCCTCCCTACAGGCCCCATGGAGCCCCCATGGATGTCCTCTCAGAGCTCCACCAGGTGATGGGAATGACCGAATCGCAATTTCAGGCGCTAGAACCCTACATCACAGCTGAATCTGATGGGGTGGTGAACCTGAATACCGCATCCGAAACGGTCATAGAGTCCCTCGATCCGTCCATGACTCCTCAAATCGCGGCTTCCATCACCCAGTCCAGACCTTTTCGAACAATGCAGGCCGTCTCACAGGTCGTTCCACCGGCCGTCCTTGCAAATATCCAGGGCGACATTACCATCGTCTCCCAAACATTCTCCATATCCGCAGTCGGCATTACCGGAAATACCAGACAGGCGGCAAGGGCCTACCTGACGGTCAATGGAAGTCAGGCTCAATACTTATCCTTTCGTGTTGGAGGGAACCGACTTCTTGGACAGATTGAATCCTTGATCGAAAGTGCGCCACAATCTTCACAAACCACCAATCTTTCCATTCCTTCCCCTTAGTCAAAAAGACCTATCGATCCTGAGGAGTGACTGTGCAAGAATAAGACCTCAGCCTTATCAATCCGGAGGATCCCGAATGGAAGAAAACAAAGGAATCGGAGAGCTTTTTGATGAAGCCGAAACATTTCGGCTGACAGGAAAGCTGATCGATGCCATCGCGCTTTACCGTCAGATTCTGATCAGAATTCCCAATGCACCTATGGTGCTTCGCCGTCTGGCAGAGTGTCTGATTGAAAAGGGTGTCCCCCAGGAAGCAATTTCTGCGTTGGAAGATGCCATACGACTTGACCCTGAAGAACCGTCCCAGTATCACACCCTTGCCGGGGCGCTAAGGGGAAGAGGAAGAATGAATGATGCCCTTCTTATTTATCGAAAGGCCGTTGATCGTTCTCCGGGGAATATTACATACCTTGTCGATCTGGCCTGGTGCATGGCCGATATCGGAGCTATGGGAAAAGATCGCACCCTTCAGGAAAAAGCATTAGAAGTCCTTACAAAGGCTCATGAAATCAATGATCGGGATCCAGGAATATGGGATGGATTAGCCGGAATATACAAAGATCTTGGAAATAGGGAAAAAGCGATTGAATGTGTCAGGAAAGCCCTTGAACTTGATCCTTATGATACTGACAGGATTGAACTCCTTGAAAGATTATCCATGCAAAAGGCCACCAATAACTGACTCCATCCCGCTCCATGTTGAAATCTCCCAGTTCTTTCTTTAAACTGTGGGGGAATCGGGCAAGTGGTGCCCGGACATCGTTGACTTTATGGCCTTACACCAAAGGAGCCCAAATGCTGATCAGAAAGATCTCTTCCCTGTTCGTCGCGTTTGCGTTTATGGGAGCAATCTCCCTGACCGCAGCGCCAGTTTCTTTTGCCGCAGATGCAACAGCACCCGCAGCTCCTGCCGCCAGTGCACCAGCAGCTCCCGCAGCTCCTGCCGCACATCATGCCAAGAAGCACATGAAAAAGCGACATGCACGTCATGGTTGCAACCATCACAGCAAGTATTATCGCCGTCATCATCGTTGCTATCCAAAGCATCACCATTATGCCAAACACCATCATCACATGAGACATCACCACAAGAAGCATCACCACAACGGGTAATATTCAACCCGAACATGAAGGGGGGATTTCCCCCCTTTTTTTTCCACTCGAACCACCACACACCTCCAGCACTCATCCGATCAAGAATCCCTAACAAATACCCATCGGATCCACTTTTTCACTCACAAGACCAGACATGATCCAATCTTCCGATGAATCATTTGAACGAGACAATCAAAAGGAAAGACCTCCGGATTTTTGAAATCCAATCCGCTAAAATCCGATAATGATAAAGTTGAGAAATACGTCCACAGAGGGCTCCATCCATCACAGTCAAGGATACTGATCAATGCCCAAAACGGATCTCCCCAAACTTCCATTGAGCCATCCGTATAAAATCGGAATCTCTACAGACCTCTATTTCCCCCCCATCGATGCCCTCTACCACTCACTCACCGGCGTCGGTGAGACTCATCCATCAGAAAATCTGCCTGACTATATAGAGATTTTTCGCGGCCGAACGGTTGACATGAAAAAAACCCGGGAAGAAACGATTCCCAAAAGGATTCCCCTCACCTATCACGGAGATGCCCTTTGGTACACCCAGACGAATTTCAGGGAACAACCTGCAACAAGACAGGAAATCATACGGGCGAATGCCCATATGGACGCACTCGAATCCGAATGGATGATTCACGAGTGTGCACATAAATCGTTTGGGGGAAGAACCTTTGGAACATACCTCCCGCCACTTTTCTCAAGAGAGTCGGCCCACCAGATCAGGGAAAACACCTTGTGGCTCATGGAGCAAATGGAAGGACGACAGTTGATTGTCGAAATTCCACCCTTTCCGTTTTTTCTGGCGGGATCCATGCATCCTGGAGAATTTTTCCATTCGATCCTCAAGGAAACATCTATTGGACTGGGACTCGATATAGGTCACTTGATCACAATGCTCGAAGCTCTCGGAATCAAACCCCAACCCGAGGCCATCACCTCATGGATCAATCATTACCTCCCCATCGAACATGTCATGGAAATCCATATGGGAGGGCTCTCCTTATTTAAAAATTCGGAAATAACGCTTCACCAGGATGACCACACTGCTCCCATTCCCCAACTATTATGGGAATCCCTCGAGGCTGTCTGCCGTTATTGCCCAATGAAGAATCTCAAGGGGCTGGCGATTGAAGTCGACAATAAAGAGATTGCAACCATTCTCCCGGAATTCCAGAAGTTTTATCGACTGATACAAGATTCAGCCATTCCGCTTGAATCCCTGTCACTTTCAAACAGGGAACGCCAAGCCATTACGCCTTTGAACCTTTACTCTTTGGATCCTGATGCCCTGGAATTGGAGTATCAAGATTTGTCCGCATATCTTTCCAGGCAAACATCAAACACCTCCCAATTCATTCAAGGCTTCCCCAATATTTACAGAGATTCCATCTACCCTTATGAAATATGGTCTTTTGGTGGAGAAATCGAAGCCATCTTTCCTGACACAATGAACGTCATACGCTTTTTTCTAAAAGACCCCCAACAATCTTTTGTCGAATACTTTCATCAGGATCTTCTTTCGGAAATATTTCCCTTTGATTTTCTGGTGGTCAAGGTCCTGAAGTTCCAGGAATGGATTGGCAAACTCGCTTCAGAGGGAATATTCCCTGTCGACGTCCAAGACATTGCAATCCAGACATCCCGTCGGGAAGGAAGAAGAGCTCTGGATGACCAGGCATTGATTAATGGGGATGAGCTGGCGTGACAAAATTCAACATACTCTGACGTTTTGATGAACCGATTAAAGATATCCGGGAATCAAGGGGACTAGGTCTAATCATTCTGTTTTGATAGAATCCGATCGCCCGACCTTATATATCGATTACAATCGATAAAAAGATTCACCAATGTACCAAGCTGTTGTGAAGTCCTAAACACCCGGAAGCCATACGCCGGGGCGACCCTTCCGAAGAAAGAGGCTATCTTGCAGCTATTTACCTTTCCATTAACAAAGGACATTCTTGTTGGTGTCAGACTTGACGATATCCTTAAAATTCTCAAAGGGGAACAGCTGACTTTTGAATCACCGGGAGGTCTTCAAACCGGAACCATTCATGAAAATGGACACCAGACTCCAGTTTTTGATTTCAAACGAGCTTTCGAAAAAGAGGACAGCCAATCGCTTCCCGCCAGACTCTTAGTCATCGCTTTTTCAAATGGCGCTCGCTTTGGCATCGCCACGACCAAAATCGGAAAAGTGATCAGGGAAAAGACTCCCAACGAACGAAAAACACTGGAAAAATTGGGTCTCCCATTCTTAAGCTATTCTGACACCATTGACTCCATACCTGTTTACGTTTTTGATGTCCATTCCTTTGAACAGCATATGGGACTTCCAGTGTTATCCTCATTCGTACAATCAGAGAAAGAAAAAACTCAAATGACAAACGATGAATCTCGGGGTCTGCCCAAACAAGATGATGCCAGTGCCGATTTATTGAATCAGGTTGGAAAGACTGCAAGAGAAATCCAGAAGATCCTCTCCATGTCAGACTCGATGATGGATACGATGAAAATGATGGAGACTCATCTTCCCCAAACATCCACAGGGCTTGAGGCCGTATCCAAAATGACGGAAGAGGCAGCACACAAGCTCCTTGAGGGGTTCGAAAAATCACTGGAGACCAACAGGGAGCTTCGAGAAGCTGTACAAAGAATGAAAGAAAGCCCCAAGACACTTCAGGCAGAGCTGCAATCCGTTGAAACACTCCTTTCCGAAGAAGAAGAACGAATCCTTCATGGATTTGAAGCGATGGTCTTTCAGGATCTGGTTGGACAAAATATCCGGAAAATGACCGGGACATTAAATGACCTCCAAAACAAACTCCTTACGATCCTTGTCGAACTTTCTCCACAATCCAAACATGAAGCACCTGAAGATAAAGGATCCTCTGCTCCGATAGAAGCTCTTGATCTCAAGGGAACGGGTCATCCGACCGATGTCAATCAGACAGATGTTGATAAACTGCTTTCCGAATTTGGGTTTTAGCCTCCGAAACATCACAGGATCGTCATTAGGATCCCATGGGGAGCCATTTGAACAATAAGTGACCACCTAATCCCTTCTTGGCCCGGCAGGGCATGATGGGGTTAGCGAACGACCGATTTTTCTGTTATCGTTTCCATACTATGACAGAGAATACAACGTGGTCTCTGTGGCGTCTGCGACGCCAAAATCTCCGATGGAGGACTCAGGGACCGTAGTGGCCTAGGGAAAATGCCCGGGAATAGGCAGATAAGATGGGAAAAACAATCTTTTTCTCGTATGTGCCTTAGAAACGGGAACGTACGCTCGGAAAACCGTAATCCCCCTTCGGAAACAGCAATGCGCTTTGGGAAGAAAAATTCTTCGCTTGTGGTAAGCTTACGCGATGGGAGATGGTCATTAAAATTAAGTAAGTCAATGTTTAAGAATATGATGAGGAGTTAGAATGGCAATCGTTCATTGTACAAGGTGTGGGGCTGATGCTGAGGGTCTCGAACAACCTCCTTTCCCTTCAGGCTTTGGAAAAGAGGTACAGGATTCAGTCTGTAAAACGTGCTGGACTGCATGGGAAGATATGCGCGTAAAAGTGATCAACGAATATCGACTGAATCTGGGGACACCAGAGCACAGAACCATGCTCGTCAATATTACAAGGGACTTCCTGGGACTCAAAAAACCGGAATGATTTCAGAAAGATCCTGAAGAACGCATAACAAAAAGCCGGTTCAGAAGACCGGCTTTTTGATTTCAGATTTTTCCTATCTCCTGCAAGGCTTTTAGATGCTTCCTGGCTCCTGGCCCATATGGGAGGACAAGTGTAACAGGAAAGCCTCCTTCAAAAAGAAGGGACCGGATTCTATCCTCCCGCATTCCCAGCCACATCTGGAACTCCATCATTCTGGGATGGGCATTCTGGAGTCTCGATGCCCCTTGAAGAATCTCCTCATCATGAGTTGCGACAGCAAACATCGCCCCTTCGGAAAATAGCCACTCCATATAGCTTAAATATTTCCTTCGAATCTGATCCGGATCATTTGATCCTGACTCAAGAGATACGGGATATTGTCCCTTGACGAGTCGGACTCTCGCTCTTTTGTTGAGGATGGTCTCAAGATCCTTCTCTGTTCGATCAAGTCTGGCTTGAAGAGTGATCGACAGGTGAGCAAACTTTTTTCTCAGTTCCAGAAAAGTTTCCATGGTCTCAGAAACTCTCTCACCTTCTTCCATATCGATCCAGCATCCGATCGAATAGTCTTCCGCAGCTGCTATAGCAGAACGAAGGTGATCCATCGAGCCATTGGACGAAGGGTATCCCGACTGTGACAAGGAAAAAGAAATTCCTCCCCGAATCATCGTCAAACCCATTTGATGGGAAAGCTCCCGAATCTCCTTCAGAAAAAGTTCCCCATCAGAATCGTTCTCTTCCGAAAGGATTGGCCAAAGGATTGTACCAATTCCTTCTTTGTTCAAAAGTTTTGCTCGGTCAAGTGCCTCTTGTCTTGTCTCCCCTGCCAAGTAAAGCATTTCTATATTTTTCGAAAACAAACTGTCGGACATATTTTTTCTCCATATTGAATCACCCTATTGATTTCAGACTATTACGATACTAAAGGAATTCACCATCACTTGAAAGAAGTGATTCGATTTCTGTCAGATCAAGTCCCTCCGACAGCTCAAATGTCTCATCTGCCATCACTTTGGCAAACAGGGCCACCTTTTTTTCTTTTAACCTCGCAACATGCTCCTCAACAGTTCCTCTTGTCAGAAAACGGTAAACGAAGACTGTTTTATCCTGCCCCATACGATGAGCACGGTCTGTTGCCTGATTTTCAACTTGAGGATTCCACCATGGATCATAATGAAAAACATAGTCGGCATTCGTCAATGTTAAACCAACACCACCAGCCTTCAGACTTGACAAAAACAACCTTGGAGACAGTTCGTCATTATTTTGGAAAATCTCCACCATCCTTTGACGATCAACAAGTGATGTCCCCCCGTCAAGACGCAAAACGGGAATCCGTTCTGCCCTGAAGTACTCCTCAAAACGATCAAGAACTCCAACAAACTGAGAAAAAAGAATCACTCCATGGCCATCCTCCAGTGCTTCTGAGATTTTTTCTTTAACTATTTGAAACTTAGCGGGATTTTCAAAATCAAGAGGTGGATCACGCTTCACCAGATCAGGATGGCAACAGAACCTCCGGAGAGTCATCAAAAGAGAAAAAACACCCAGACGATAAGCTCCTCCGCTGATCCCTTTCAGACTATGGCGTCCATTCTCCTTAAGCTTCTTGTACTCTTGTCTCTCTTCAGGGGTCGGATCTATCCAATAGTCGATCATAATCTTTGGAGGAAGGTCTTTTAAGACATTCTCCTTTGTTCTTCTGAGAATCAAAGGAGCGATCAAAGATCGAAGAAGGGCGATCCGATCGGAATCCCATTTTCCAAATCCTCCCTCTTCGACGAATATCCTCTCAAATCGACGTCTGCTTCCCAAAAGACCAGGCATGACAAATGCAAATATCGACCAAAGATCCATAAGATGGTTCTCGATAGGCGTTCCGGACAAGGCGAGTTTGAAGGAAGACTTCAGGGAAAAGAGGGCAGAGGCAATTCCCGAAGCAGGATTTTTTATGACTTGGGCCTCGTCCAGAATAATGCCATGGAATCGGACCTTTACCATCTCCTCAAGATCATTTCGGACTGTACCATAGGTTGAAAGGATAACGTTTTGAAGAAGTGCCTGGTTCCATCGCTCCCATCTTCCAGCTCCATGGTGAATCGCTACCGTAAGGGTTGCCGCATATTTTGAAATTTCTTTTTCCCAATTAAACAGCAATGTTGCTGGAAGAACGATCAAGGTTGGAGGGAGAGTTTCGGAATGAGTTTTTGCACGCTCCGCTTCAAGTACAAGTTCTGAAAGGACTGTCAAGGTTTTTCCAAGTCCCATTTCATCCGCAAGAATACCTCCCAAGCCTGATAACCTGAGAGAGTGTATCCAGGCAACACCATCGATCTGGTACTCCCTTAGGGGAATCTTAACAGCTCCTTCAAGGAAGGAAGATTGCTTTGCGGACAAGGAGGACACTTTAAATGGAAATAAGCGGTCAACGAGTTCTTCATCCGGTAAAAACGGCAGATCGGGTCGACTTCGGAGGAGAATAGAAGCGTAATACTGACTGATGATGGATCGTCCATCTTTATCAGGCTCGAGCAAAAGAACCAGATCATGCATTTTTTGCTGAAACTCCTGATCCATCAAAACAGCAAAACCTTCGGACAGGTGCAAGACAGGATCACCCGCATCCTCTCTTGAGACAGGCATACTCCAAACATGGTCTTTCCACTTTAAAATACAATGACTCAAAATCTTGTGATTGAATAAATCATTCCTTTCAGAAGACAAGGATTTGGATGAAAGCTTGACGAAAAGGTCTACCTCCCCTGAATATAATAGATTTTCTGAAGACTCAAGCTCCCCTCTCGCAAAGCCAGCTTTTTCAAGAGAGGGCAAAACTTTTTGGTAGACAACACTTCGATTTTCATTGGAAAAGGAGATCCATTGATCCGTTGAACCGCGTCCAAGATTTTTTTCAACGATATTTCTGTAAAAAAGTTCTTTCTGCCGATCCCGATGAATCAAGCATAGATGATCTGGATAGCGTCGATCGTCACACCATAATACGTCCCCGATATTGAGTCTTTGAGGTCCGAACAAAGGAAACTTTATTCCCACTGAGAATAGGTAGATAAAAAGACTGACCCCTTTTCGATGGAAATCTCGAATATCGACAACGGGATTCCATTTTTCTCCTTGTAAAAGTTTTGGAGGGTACGGGAAATCTTTCAAATGAAAACTCAGGGAATCTTCTGATGTTAAAAAACTGGATTGATACAATAGATCTGCAGGTTGAAGAAAAAAAGTCGCTTGAAGAAAAGAAATCACCCTCTCAGAAAGTTTCCCGTCAATAAAAAATAAACTTTTTTCAGACAATAAAATACAAGTAACTTCACCCAAGCAGAAAAACTGAACAAACGATGATGGATGTTTTTTCCCCATAATCACCCATGAAGAATCAAGGTGAATGGTTCGGTTTTGAATGTTCGGAACCCAAATTCCTATCCAATGAAAAGAGGCAATAGCGAACGGTAGTGTGAACCAATTGCCATCAACACACTTCTCTATAATGAACGGACTTTCATTGATCAGCCTTTTTAAGACGTTGATGGACTTTGGTATAAAAAGGTTAACCTGCCGACCTCCAAGACTGATAAGCTTTGAAATTTGAAAATAAGACTCCATCTCCAAAAAAAATCGGTTTTCCGGACGATGGGAATATCCTGGCAAATGACTTCGAAGACGAACTCCCTTTATCGTTTCCGAATCAATTGGAACTCGGTAGCGATCAGCAACAATAAACCCCTTCTCACCTTGCTGCTCATGCCATAACAGTCTGTCAGGCTTTGGACTCGCAGGTTCTACGACTGAAGGACTTGATGGAAAATCCTTTTTTTTCCGAAACGCTATTTCAGTTTGTTTGATACTGTCCGTTATCGGGGTTTTTCCTGGTGGAAACGGACATTGATCATTCTCCAAACAATATGCAATCGCCGATATGACATGGGAACAGGCACCAGAAAAACCGGAATAGTATTCTGGAGAACAGACGGAGCAGGATATTTCCTGGTAGGAGTTTTTATCACCAAGGTGTACCAAAACAGGAGAGGCGTCTTGTGTATGGTATAAGAACTTGACAGATAAAGGGTAACTTGAAGTTTTTACCTCATCGAGAATTGCCGTTTTTTGAAATGAGACCGCACTTGAAAAAAGAAGTGCTCCCACTTGGTTCCGCAATTCAGCAAGCGTTTTAGGCCAAGTCGACTTCATTGCCACCCAAGAAAAATAGAGTTCATTTTGATTTTCTGTTAGAAAACGCAGCAATAAAATAAGGGATATTGATACTCAATGGTGGCTACAGCGGATATCTTAAGAGGGGCAAGTCTAAACGGTACTGCCGATTTCTTTTATTAGAAGGAGTGCCGAAAAAAGGATCCCTAGAACCAATGCCCCTCCTATGATCAGAAAAGCTCTTTTTTTATCAAGCTCGTGCGCATGTTGAGAAACTTTTTCAAAGCGCCCCGAAATATTGGTCCTTCCTAAAAAAGCATCGACAACACAAAAGGAAAGAAAACTCTGAAGAAAAGTAATTGCCGTGATAAAAGATAAAATCATCAGCCCTATGGTGAACAAAAGCGGGTGGTCAAGAACAGAAGGCCAACGCTCATTATAGACAATCACAGCAACAAACCCAAAGAACGCCACAAAACCTCGCAGCGCTCGGCCTTTTGCATTCAGATTCCTAATGCCGGGACAGTAACGTTTCGAGTCGGGACCCAAATCATCCAAAGAAGTTGGTATTTCCGAATTCTCTGGATCGGATGGGTGATTTTTATCTGGTTCCATCAATTTCGTCCTCCGTTTCGACTCAATGATCGGAAAATTCCAATCAAGCGTCCTTGGACAAGATCAGCCTCATCGTCCGGTAATATAATCCTATCAGGATAAGAGGGGTTGGCCGCCCGTAAAAGTAGTCTTCCATTATGGTGAAGATAGGTTTTTAAAGTCATCTCGCCTTGAATTTGGGCAACAATGATATCTCCATTAGAAACGTTGCCACCTTTTTTAATAAATGCAAGGTCTCCGTCGTAAATTCCTGCACCAATCATGCTATCGCCTATAACAGTTAATACAAAATCAGGTCTTTCGGAAAGAAAAGACGATGGAATGGTAATTTGACCATCGGATAGATGATCAGAACCTGTCGCAACGCCAGCTCTGACTCTGCCAACTCGAGGAACGGTAAGCCATTCGGAAGAAATGGTTTCATCCTGGAAACTAGAAGATTTTGCAGTTAGACGGATCCCTCTCGCTTTTCCGGGAATTCTTTGGATATAACCTTTTTTTTCGAGGGCTTCAAGATGGGTTCCCGCACTTTTAGGGTACGGGATGCCCAGATGATTAGCAATTTCTGTAATTGTGGGAGGTGATGAATTTGCCTGCATCCAAGAAAGGATAAAACGAAGCACTTCTTCTTGGCGTTCGGTTAAAGGTTTCACTTTTCTGGTGGTACCGCCATCCAATGACATTGTTTCCCCTTAGGGGATAAAGATAGCAAGAGAAGACTTTATATATTCAACAAATGGAGTTGGATATACTCCGAGGAATACTGTCATTCCAGCAGTCAATAAAAGCCCGATTCTTCCCATTGAAGATGACGTGAATTCAACTGAAGCCTCTGGATCTTTCATATACATTAACATCACTAATCTGAGATAGTAAAAAGCTCCTATCGCGGCAAAAATAATACCAACAACAGCTAACCAAGCATACCCTGCATGAATGACAGCAAAGAATATATAGAACTTTGCCAAGAATCCTCCAAAAGGGGGAATCCCTGCCAAAGAGAACATAAATACCAGCATTGTAAACGCTGCGATTGGATGTCTTTTATAGAGACCGACAAAATCGGATATCTCTTCCCCTTCTTCCCCGGACTTTCTGAGCATCAAAACAATTCCGAAAGCGCCGAGAGTCATGAACATGTAGACAAACACATAAAACATTAATGCGAATAAAGACTCTCTATTGGGTTGTAGAAGTGCCATGGAAGCATATCCAGCATGTCCGATAGAAGAATATGCCAACATGCGCTTGATATTGGTTTGTCGTAGAGCAACCAAATTTCCAACAAGCATGGACAAAATGGAAAGGATGATAATTAATAAATTCCAGTCCATTTTATCTGCGGAAAATGATACCCAAAATACTCTCAGAAAAACGCCAAAAGCTGCTATTTTGGATGCTGTAGCCATAAATCCAGTCACAACTGTTGGTGCACCTTCATAAACATCTGGTGTCCACATATGAAAAGGAGCTGCAGAAATCTTGAATGCAAATCCTACAAGAGTCAAAACGATTCCTAGAAGAACCATAGGTTTTAAGGATCCAGGATTCGCGACAAAGGCTGCGATACCTGAGATTGTTTCAGTGCCGGTGGCTCCGTAAAGAAAAGAAATACCGAAAAGGAAAATTGCCGCAGAAAAGGCACCAAGAAGGAAATATTTGAACGATGCCTCAACGGACCGGTGCGATCCCCTTTTAAGTCCTACCATGACATAAAAACAGAGGCTCATGAGTTCGATCCCGAGGAATAGTGTGATCAGATCGCCAGCGGAGACCATCACCATCATTCCAACAGTCGAAAACAGAATAAATGCGTAGTATTCCCCTATGTGAATGTCTTCACGGTCAAGATAGGGCAATGAAAAAAGGATGGTGATAATTGCTGCAACATAAATAATCATTTTAAAAAAATTAGAAAAAGGGTCGATTATATAAAGGCCTTGGTACAGAGGAAGGCCTTTGCCATTAAGACCATAAGAGGCAATCATGGCAAATATAAGGGATGCGATTGTAAAGTAGGCGAGCCATGAGCGTTTTTCGTTGGGGATCATTGTATCAAGAATTAAGATCACGCACCCAAAAAACGTCAGATAAATTTCTGGCATCGTCCCAAGTATATTTACCAGAGAAAAAGACATTAGACCCCCTCAATCAATTTCTTTGCATCAACCCCAGAATAATAGCAATCAACGTGTCTAGAATCCGCTCTTTAGACTTGCAAGCGGGGAAGTCGTGTTGACCTGTCCAATGAGATGATTAACGCTAACATGTAACATTGATAACAGAGCATTTGGCTGTACTCCGAGCCATACGACAATCACCAATAGTGGAAGCAAGGAAGCCCACTCATAACGATTCATGTCAGGCAATGACCAGGATCGGGGTTCATATTTCCCCCAAACAACTTTGGAAAGCAGATAAAGCATATACAATGCAGCCAGAATAATACCGATTGCTGCGATGACGCCGACTGCAGCATTGGCTCTGAAGGTTCCAAGAAGAACAAGGAACTCTCCAACAAAAGAGTTCAATCCTGGAAGGCCAAGCGAAGAAAGGGAAAAAATAACCAGCATGGTTGAAAACACAGGCATTACCTTTGCAATGCCTCCGTAATCCGAAAGAAGCCTGGAATGGGTTCTATCGTAGAGGACACCAACACAAAGGAAGAGAGCACCAGTTGTTACGCCATGGTTAATCATTTGAAGGATTGCTCCCTCCACACCCTGTACATTGAAAACGAATATTCCCAAGGTGACAAAACCCATATGGCTTACGGAAGAGTATGCGATCAATTTTTTCATGTCTTCTTGGGCAAGAGCCATCAGGGCTCCCCAAATAATTCCAATGAGAGACAGTGCAAAAATCAACCCTGTAAAAAACATGGATGCTTTAGGAAACATGGGAAGAGAGAAGCGTATAAAACCATATGCCCCCATTTTCAACATGACAGAAGCAAGGATAACGGATCCTGCTGTAGGTGCTTCCACATGTGCATCAGGTAACCAAGTATGAAATGGAAACATTGGGACCTTAACCGCAAATGCAAGAAACAGGGCGACAAAGGCAAAGTCTTGGAAGATGGGAGAGTAATGTTGGCCCATCAAAGCCACAATATTAAAAGTATGCCCACCCTCAAAATAGAGAGAAATGATCGCCAGGAGCAAAAAGAGAGATCCTGCAAGGGTATACAAAAAGAATTTTATAGTGGCATAGATTCGATTTGGTCCTCCCCATACACCAATGATCAGGAACATCGGAATCAGCATTGCTTCCCAGAAAACATAAAAAAGAATGAAATCTAGTGCAGCAAAAACACCTATCATAGCGCCTTCAAGAATCAAGATTGCAATCATGAACTCAGTGACGCGTTTTTTGATTCCAACCCAACTGGTAAAGATGCACATTGGCATGAGAAGAGTTGTCATGATGATCAGGACCAGACTAATTCCATCGATACCGAGGGTATAATGAATATTGGCAAATGGAATCCAAAGGTGGTCCTCGCCAAATTGCATTTGAAAGGTTCCGGGATTGCCACCAATCAAAAGAGACAATGAAGCAATAAACTCAACTACAGTGATGCCAACCGCTACCCATTTTACTGTCGTATCGGAATCTTTCATTTTCATGAAAGGAAGAAGAAAAATTCCGCCAATAATAGGGAAAAAAATCAAGAAGGTTAGAATCGGGATCGAGAGAAAAGTCATCATGTTCCTCGGTTCAGGGTTAAGCCAATCAATTATCGGACAAAAAGAAACAAACTCACCATGCCAAAAAGACCAATAGCCATTACCAAAGCATAGTTCTGCAACTGACCTGTCTGGACCCTGCGAATCGTTGCAGCACTAGTTTGGCAGAACTCCGCGACACCATTAACAATTCCGTCAATAACTCCCTTGTCGACTTCTTTCCACAAAAGGAATGACAGAAATATTGTTGGCTTCACAAAGACGAGGTCATAGAACTCATCAAAAAACCATTTATTGAGTGATATAGAATATAACCACTTGAATTGTTGTGCTATTTTTTGTGGTATGGTCGAAGGTTTTCCATACAGGAGATAAGCCAATAAAATACCCAAGAGCGCAACAATAACCGAGATTGATTTCAACGTATCATCCGACAATTCCGGTCGCCCAAAGGGATGAGGGATCGGCATCGATTGGGAGAGGAATCCGATAATATCGTAATGAATACCTCCCCATCCTGCGACAAGAGCCATTACAGCAAGAAAAAGCAGAGGGAAGGTCATGACAAAGGGACTTTCATGGGGCGCATGTCCTTCATGCCCATGATGATGTTCTCCTTCCGAAAACTTCTCCTTGCCCAAAAACACCACAAAAACCAATCGAAAAGTATAAAATGCTGTTAGCATGGCCGTAAATACGCCTATCATCCAAAACACATGACCGGACGGTCCCGACTGAAATGCATCCGACAATATGAGGTCTTTGGAGTAGAACCCAGCAAACGGGGGCAATCCGGATAATGCAAGAGAACCAATGAGCATAGTCGCAAATGTAATTTTCATTGCTCGGGATAAGCCCCCCATCCGGAAGATGTCCTGTTCTCCGGACATTGAATGGATAACGGAGCCGGCTCCTAAAAAGAGCAATGCTTTGAAAAAGCCGTGGGTTAACAAATGAAAGATTCCAGCACCATATGCCCCGATGCCACATGCCATAACCATGTATCCGAGTTGACTCATAGTTGAATAAGCGACAATTTTTTTGATGTCGCGCTGAGTTAAAGCGATTGTGGCAGCCACAATCGCAGTTAAAGCTCCAGTCCATGCGACAACGGACATGGCAACAGGAGAAGCATTGTAAATGGGATTAAGACGCACAATCATAAAAATACCGGCTGTAACCATTGTTGCAGCGTGGATTAAAGCAGAAATCGGTGTTGGACCTTCCATCGCGTCCGGTAACCAGGGGTGAAGAGGTAACTGGGCTGACTTACCGACAGCTCCCACGAATAACAACAAAGCAATGACGGTAATCACTGAATATTGAGTTGTCCCGTTAAAAGCACTCCAAAGATTGATTGTGTCATGTAAATGAGCAGGAAGTTTTTGAAAAATTTCGGAGTAATTCAACGTACCAAAAATGACATATACCAATAAAATTCCAAGCATGAATCCAAAGTCACCAATTCGATTCATTATGAAAGCTTTGTTGGCTGCAACCCAAGATGGCTTTCTTTCATACCAATGAACAATAAGAATATATGAACAGAATCCGACAGCTTCCCAGAATACGAACAGTTCGAGAAGATTGTCTGACATCAGCAACATGATCATAGAAAAGGTGAATAAAGAGATATATGCAAAAAAACGGTCATAGCCTGAATCATCCTTCATGTATCCCACTGTGTATATATGAACCAATGTGGAAACGGTGGTCACCATAACAAGCATAATGGCTGTGAGATGGTCAACCATCAAAGATATGGCGACATGCAGGCTGCCGGAGTCAATCCAGTCAAATAACTTAATATGTACTGGCGGAGCAGACATGGTTTCTGAAAAAGCCTTCAGTGATAGAACCCAGGAGACAACCATGAGGGGAACTGTGACAATATGCCCCTTGCCTTTGAAGTAAGGCCAAAAGATTCCTGTGATCAAGAAACCGACCAAAGGAAGCAGGGGGATCAAAACATAAAAACTCATCAACTCTCCCTTCGGACTACAACTTCAATATATTGAAGTCATCGATGTTAACGCTGCCTTTAAGACGGAATAAGGAGATAATAATTCCTAATCCAATAGCCACTTCTGCAGCCGCGACTGTGATCACAAAAAAGACAAGGATTTGGGCATCAATAACATGTTGATATTTACTAAATGCTACAAAGTTCACGTTGACAGCATTGAGCATGATTTCAATACAAAGAAGTACGACCAAAGTATTCCGTCTGACAAGTACACCAATAAGACCTATTAGAAAAAGAGCAGAACTCAATCCTACATACCATGACAAAGGAACCATTTGACAAACTCCCCCTATTACAGGAATAAAGCACTACCCTTGATTCATTAAGGATTCTTTCGGCAGCTACTATACATGAATATCACCGGAACTTCAGCTTCCCCTTAGCCATGACGATTGCTCCCACAAGGGCAATAAGAAGGACAAGGGAGGCAATCTCAAACGGAAACAGGTATTTAGTGTATAGAACCATACCAATCATCTCCGTATTACCAAGAGGCTGAACACCTGGCTGTGGAACAGGAGGAAGTTCGGGATAGAAATGGGTCCGGGAAATGAGGAAAGCGACTTCTATTGCGGCGACAACAGCAGCGCCAAAAACAATAGGCGACTGCTTTTGCAAAACACGTCCCTGAGTCTGGACGTTTAATAACATGACAACAAAAATGTAGAGAACCAGAATGGCGCCTGCGTAGACCAACAACTGTACCCCGGCAAGAAACTCAGCCTCAAGGATGATATAAAGCCCTGCTACGTGGGCAAACATGGATAACAAAGACATTGCAGAGTACAAAGGGTTTTTAAAAATAACTACCATCAGGGCTGAAAGCAGGATGGCTCCTCCAAAATAAACAAAAGACAATATTTCCATGCTTTGAATCAACCTCCTGATTTGACTGATGGAATCGGTGGGAAGTGATATCTTCCCTCTTCTTTTCCGGAATTTTCGGCTTCCCACATGTTTTTAAACTTTAAATATTCAACAGAATCTTGCTCGCATTTATCACCAAGGGTCAATAACTGTTCTTTGGAGTAGATTAATCCTTCCCTTGTGAAAGAAGAATGAGCATACTCCTTAGTCATTGCCAATGCGTTCACTGGACAGGCCACCACACAAAAACCACAAAATATACATCGCGTAAAGTCCAACGTATATTCTTTTGCGTAACGTCTGTCTGGAAATTCTGGGTGAATATCACCGACTACTGAGATCGCTTTGGCTGGACAGATAGCTTCACATAAATCACATCCCACGCATCTTTCTTGTTCATTTTCATAGCGTCGCTGGACAATGAATCCCCTATACCCATCGGGGAGAGTTAATTTTTCATGCGGATATTGTAATGTAACCGCTTTTTTGAACATATGCCGAAATGTCAGTTTGAGGCCAGACATAATTTCCCCAAACATGATCGTATTCAGAAAATTTTTAATTCCCATATGAACTCCTACGGTCTCTCGACCAGATATCAATGACGGATCGCGTAAACGACAAAAGCAGTGACGATAACATTCGCAAACGAGAGCGGAAGCATGATTTTCCACCCAAACTTCATAAGCTGATCATATCGCAATCGAGGCAATGTTGCCCGGATCCAAAAGAAGAAGAAGAGAAAAAAGTAGATTTTTAACATGAACCAGATAACAGGTGGGACAAAATCAAGCATTGGTAATGGAGATCCCCATCCGCCCAGGAATAAAACTGTGGCAACACACGACACCACAATCATATTGGCATATTCAGCTAAATAATATAAGGAAAAACGCATTCCAGAATATTCCGTAAAAAAGCCGGCAACAAGTTCTGATTCTGCTTCAGGCAGATCAAAAGGAGTTCGGTTTGTTTCTGCAATACCTGAGATCAGGTAAATGACAAAGGCTATAATCTGAGGAAAAATGTACCAATGCCAAAAACCTCCTTGTTGTGCTTTTTCAATCTGAACAAGTGAAAGGGATCCTCCCAAGATCAATACACCAATAATGCTCATTCCCGCATTCAACTCATAACTGATGACCTGCGCCGCTGACCTCAGTGCTCCCATGATGGAATACTTGCTATTGGAAGCCCAACCACCAAGAAGGATCCCGTAAGCACCAATAGATGAAAGAGCAAGGATATAAATCATTCCGATATTGATATCCGTAAGGTAAGGATGAGTTGTAATTCCGCCAAAGTGAAATGAGTCTCTACCAAAAGGAATCACTGCGAATGATAAAATAGCCGGGACAAGGGATATAATTGGTGCAATTTTAAAAATGGCCTTATTGGCTTCCTGAGGAATAATGTCTTCTTTCGAAACCAATTTGATTCCATCAGCCAAAGGCTGGAGTAAGCCCCATGGACCCACTTCCATCGGTCCAAGCCTGTCCTGCATAAAACTTAAAACCTTTCTTTCCAGATAGGTCAAATATGCAACCATCGTCAAAACCACAAACAATAACCCGGCAATAACGACAACAGCAGCTAAAATATCATTCAGCAAAGGACTTCCTTTCCAAGAAAAACGAAACGGAGAGTATGAAAAAACATTTCAACTACATTAAGAAGAGGCCAGATTACTCAATTTTTTTCAAGGTTACCCTGGTCCGCAACATTGTTACCGTATGACAAGGGCCTGAGTAGTTCATTTCACCAGGGAACAGTGATAACAAATCAGGAGAAACAAAATGGTATGGTACCTGCAACTCATTTTCAGTCACACCTGAAGTCAGTTCGACCGGAATGGTACAAGTGCCATATTTGTTTTCAATAAGCACTAACTCATTCTTTTTGATCTTCAGTTTTTTGGCAGTCTGACGATTGATTCGGAGAGAAGCTGCAGACTTCATTTTCATGAGGCTTGGATCAAGAAGAGTCATCTTTCCGGAATGAAAAAGAGACTTGTTAAGTGCCAATACAAATTCTCCCTCTCCTGAAATATTCTCAGGAAGAATTGGTGAATGGGCTGACGAAGCTTCTTTGTGATTGGAATGCATTTTTTGGGAAACAGTATTTCTGTCTGCCTTATGAGGAGGCTGAGGGGTCTGTGTGGGTAGGATCAGATTTCCCGTTGGGCCCATAAAATGTTCCCCATTGCGTGTCGAAGGAGAAAGATCAGGCATCAATGTGAAAATTTCTTTTGAAATTTCGCTGGTTGATCCATTCGATAATGGATGGCCCATACTCTCGGAAAGTCGAGAAACGATTTCACCATCAGACAGAGATTCGCCCCAATAAGTCATGGCAGGGCTAAGAGATTGGACGAACCCTTCAACACTAACAACATGTCCAGCTCGTTCGTATGAAGAAGCAGCCGGCAAAAGATAATGAGCTTGATCAGAGAGACTTGTCTGAAATAAATCTATTGAAACAATTAACTCCAGTTTCGCCAGAATTTCATGAACACCAGAATGAGGTGAAAAATGGGTTAAGGGATTTTCCCCGAAAGAAATGAGTCCCTTGATATTTCCTGCATTGATTCCCTCGAGAATCTCCTTTAAGCCGCCACCTTTCCCATAAGACAGGTGATCGCCCCAGGTTGATTCCCATTTCTTCTTACATTCGGAGTCTTGTGAATCCAACAAGCCCGGAAGCCATTCATATGTCGCTCCCATCATAAGAACACCTAGATCGTTCCCAACTTCTGGCAGAGGAAGAATTCCACAACCTTCTTTCTCGACCCAACCCAAAGATTGAACCATCCGGAGCAAATTCTCCATCGCTGCATAGGCAGACTGAATTCGATGGAATACTCTCCCAGTGATAATGATTCCTGTCTGAGCTTCTCTCAGATCCTGAACTAAGCGGGTATAAGCCTGAGGATCAACATTAAATGACTTGAAGAGCTCTTCTTTTCTGGAAAGAAAATCAGGATGCCTATGTGCCTCTTGAGAAGAAATCTCCTCAGACAAAATCCAAGCAAATAAGCCTTCGCCACCAGGCAACACTCGAATGTGGTCTTTGGCTCTAGATGTTATCGAAACAGACTCGGAGCCCACATAATACATTCGAGATTTTTCTTTCCTAACAGCTCTCTTTAGAAACAGTCCAGTAATATTTGACTCTGAAGTCGGGTCAGCTCCGATCACGAGAATGACTTTTGCTTTCAATAGATCCTGATGATCAACCATTGGCCTCAATGTACCAGTTGCTTTTCCGATGGGATAAGCAGCATTCATGAATCCATAGCGAGCACCCGAATCAATATAATTGGATCGCAAAACTCGGCGGGAGAACCCTTGGATCAAGTAGGCATCTTCCATGGGGATTCTTGGGGAAACCAGGGTGGCGATTCGATCTGGTCCTACCCTAACAATAGAGCTTAGTTTTTCAGCCAGTTCTGGAATGACTGAATCCCATTCAGTGGGTACCAAACGAGAGAAAGACCTTGCATAAGGTTTGTCTAGTCGTTCGGTAGACTGCACATGAGAAAAACCGAATCGTCCAATTGCACAGAGAGAGCCCTCATTCGGCCCCTCTCCTTCGGAAGAAGTGACTCTGATGATGGCTTCTTTCTCGGTTTCTACATTCATCTGGCAACCTGATGCGCAATAAGTACAGGTTGTCTTTGTTTTCTCGAGCTGCCATGGACGATATTGATACCGGACAAACTTATCGGTAATGGCTCCTGTTGGACACACTTCCAAGCAATCCCCGCAAAATTCGCAATCCAGCTTTTTGCCGAGAGGAGGACCTATAACTGTGTCAAATCCACGATTGATGAATCCAATGGCATGTACATCCTGAACCTCATCACAAATCCTTACGCATTTTCCACAGAGGATACAGCGATTCGAGTTAAAAACAAGCACATCACTTTTAATATCTTCCACTTCATCATTTCGATGCGATTCGAAACGAGAATCACTCGCTCCGTAAGAAAATGACATATTTTGAAGCGGGCATTCTCCTCCGCAGTCACAAACAGGGCAATCCAGCGGATGATGGAGCAACAGTAGCTCAAGATTTGTTTTTCTGGCATCAGCAACCTTCGCTGACTCGGTCAGAATGCGCATCCCATCAGAAACGGGCGTCACACAGGACATGACAACCCGCTTGGAATCCTCTAGTTCCACTGCGCAAATTCGGCACGAACCGGCAGGATCCATCCTCGGATGGTAACAAAAAGTGGGAATGGAAATACCCGCTTTTTCCGCAGCCTTCAATATTGTTGAGGTTGCATCAACCTCAACCTCAACCCCATTTACAAATACTTTAACCATCACTGAGAACTCCCCCGGAAGGCTTTTCGCCCTAAATAATAGCCCTGAATTTGCAGGCATCAACACAAGCCTTGCAGCGAATGCATGTAGTGAGATCGATATGAGCAACCTCACCTTTTTCCCATGTCACCGATCCGGATGGACACACTGGTTCACAAAGTCCACAGGTCGTACAATCTTCTTCAATGACCACATATTTGATGAGATCATTGCATACTGTTCCGGGGCAACGCTTATCTCGAATATGCGCCTCGTACTCGTCACGGAAATATCTGATGGTCGAAAGAACCGGATTAGGC
The DNA here is from genome assembly GCF_000284315.1 of Leptospirillum ferrooxidans C2-3. Classification (NCBI taxonomy): domain Bacteria; kingdom Pseudomonadati; phylum Nitrospirota; class Nitrospiria; order Nitrospirales; family Nitrospiraceae; genus Leptospirillum; species Leptospirillum ferrooxidans. The sequence goes on from NC_017094.1 coordinate 1,720,891, forward strand.
GCAGCTCCTCCAAGTCCACATAGGGAATTGGACTTGATATACATGGAAAGGCGAACAAGTTCATCAAGATCCCCTTCCTGGCCTTTTCCCTCAGTAATTCTGGTCAGGATGTCGAGCATGATCTTTGAACCAACCCTGCAGGGAGTACATTCACCACATGATTCATCCTGAGTGAACTTTAGGAAGAATTTGGCTGTATCCACGATACAGGCCGCTTCGTCCATAATCACAATTCCGCCCGATCCCATAATGGCACCAGCAGAAACAACATTTTCAAAATCAACAGGAGTGTCAAGGCCACTTGTGGGAATACAACCACCTGAAGGCCCTCCTAACTGGGCCGCCTTGAACGGAATTTTCTTTTCAACCATTCCGCCACCAATGGAGAAAACAATTTCTCTCAGCGGGGTTCCTGCAGGAACTTCGATCAAACCGGTGTTTTTAATTGAACCGGTCAGAGCAAAAGTCTTCGTCCCCTTGGTCTTCTCACTACCGTATGAGGCATACCAATCGCCACCGCCAAGAATAATATGGCCAATATTTGCCAATGTCTCAACATTATTGATAACGGAAGGCTTCCCCCAAACTCCTTTTTGGGCTGGAAATGGAGGTTTTGGCCAAGGCATTCCACGCTCTCCCATTAAAGAGGCTAAGAGAGCCGTTTCCTCACCACAAACATAAGCGCCCGCTCCCTCCTTGATTTCGAGGTCAAAAGACAAATCTGATCCCAGAATATTTTCCCCAAGAAAGTTTCTTTCTCTGGCATCATTGATCGCTTTCTGCAAACGCTTGATCGCAAGCGGATATTCAGCGCGACAATATATATATCCTTTTTTGGCATGTCCAACGGCAAAGGAAGCAAGGATCATACCTTCTATCACGGAATGAGGGTCACCCTCCAGAACGGAGCGATCCATAAAAGCACCAGGATCACCTTCATCAGCATTACAAACTACGTATTTTTCTGGACCGGGAGATTTACGCGTCAGGTTCCACTTCATTCCTGTAGGGAAACCGCCGCCGCCCCGCCCACGCAATCCTGACTTCGTAACCTCATCAATAACCTGTTCCGGGGTCATTGATGAAAGGACTTTCTTCAAGGCCTTGTACCCATCCATTGCGATATAATCGTCAATGCTCAACGGATCGATCATTCCGCATCGTTTCGAAACGATCTTGACCTGCCCCTTGAAAAAAGGAATTTCCTGCATCATGGGAAGACCAGCAAAAGCTTCTGCCCCAGGTATGGAAATCTGGCAAACAGCATATTTTTTTGCAAACTCATTTTTGTTGAAATGTGCATCAAGAATTTGAGTCAGGGTATTTGGCTTGACATTACGATAAGAGACCCTGTTTTTACCTGGCATTGTAATGTCAACCAGCGGCTCATTGTGGCACATACCAATACACCCGGTGGGCACAACCTTCACTGCCAAATTTCTGGAAGCTACCTCTTTGAGAATTAATTCATGTAAAGCCTTCGCCCCTGATGCCAAGCCACATGTAGCCATTCCTATATGAATGACTGGCAGGGAAGACTGCTCTTCTAAATGTAGAGAAGAATCTTCAAGCACCTCGGTTAACATGACATCCTACCCTCTCTCCCTGAAACATTCAGGGTCCAGATTTAAAATATATTTTTTGAATCTTCGGTTGACATTCTCTCTTTGAGCACAAATTCCATATTATCGACTCAAGGAAAAAAAGAATCTCCTTGTTAAGCCGATTCTGACGCAGACAAATGCTCTGACTCAAGATCCTTAATCAAGCCAAGCATTTTATCTGGAGAAAGTTTTCCATACGCGGTATCCGTTACCATGGCCATAGGCGCCAAAGCACAAGACCCCAAACAGGAAACTGGTTCCAAGGTAAAAAGCATATCTTCGGTGTTCTCTCCTGGCTCAATCTTTAACTCTTCCTTGACTTTATCAACCAGAAGCCCTGCACCTCTTACATGACAGGCCGTCCCTACACATATCTTGAGAACGTATTTGCCTCTTGGCTCCCGATAAAACTGGGAGTAAAAAGTCAATACGCCATACATCTTGCTTTTGGGAATCTCAAGATACTCACCTATCATATCCAGCGCATCAGCTGGAACATATCCATATTTTTCCTGGATTCTTTGTAAGATTTGAACGACGGTCCCTTCCCTGTTTCCGAATTCGTCGCACAAATTCTCAATAAAATCCTGATCAACTTCTATATGTTTTGTCTGGCTCATGTTCGAACCCTCAACTATGGGAATGCTCTCTCCCGAATTCATTTTCCGGAACAAAACCTTTCCGGGCTTGTCAGGAATATAACAACATTATTATCAGAGAACCTGATAACCTCGGACCCTGACGATCCGATTTCGGCAAAATCTAACGGTCACATTCACCCATCACAATATCAAGAGTACCAAATATCGTAACAATATCCGCCACCATATACCCCTTGGCCATATGATCCAGTGCGCCAATATGGATAAAGGAAGGCGCTCGGATTTTCATCCGATAGGGCTTACCAGAACCATCACTGACAATATAAAATCCTAATTCGCCTTTAGGTGTTTCAGTACCGCAATAGGTATCCCCCGGAGGAACCTTGAAACCTTGTACAACCAAGAGAAAATGATGGATCAAGGTTTCCATGTTATGCATCACCTTCCCTTTGTCCGGGAAAGTGATTTTATGATCATCTGTCAGAATCCTGCCGGGCGGTAACTTATCCAGACATTGCCGGATGATTTTCGAACTTTCCCGCATTTCTTCAATTCTGATCCAGTAACGATCGTAAACATCCCCATTTGTTCCAACAGGGACATTCCACTCCACTTGATCATACACCCCATAGGGCTCGTATTTTCTCAAGTCATAATCCACCCCAGAGCCACGTAGGCTCGGACCGGATACACCAAAATTGATTGCATCCTCACCTGTAATAACAGCAATGTTTTTAGTGCGGGCAAGCCAAATCCTGTTCGTTTCAAGAAGAATATTATATTCTTTAATATTCCCCTCAAAAGCATCCAAAAACTTATAAAGTCGTGTAATAAATTCTTTGGGAAGATCTGCATCGACTCCTCCGACCCTATAGTAGTTGGATGTAAGCCTTGCGCCACAAATCATTTCAAACAAGTCAAGAAGCTCTTCTCTCTCCCTGAACGTATAAAAGAAAACGCTCATCGCACCAATATCCAATGCCTGAGTACCAAGCCAAAAGAGATGGTTCACAATTCTCTGGACTTCTGCCACTATAGTCCGGATATATTCAGCTCTTTCCGGGACCTTGATTTCGAGCAATTTCTCCACTGCTCGGACGAACGCATAATTATTCGCCATAGCAGAAACATAGTCGAGGCGATCAGTCATCGGAATAATTTGGTTATAAGTGCGATACTCTGCGATCTTCTCGGTTCCCCGGTGCAAATATCCTAGATCGGGAATGGAACGTTTGATTCTTTCTCCGTCAAGATCCAGGAGAACACGAAGAACACCGTGCGTACTTGGATGCTGGGGACCCATATTCAAAAGAAATTGATCTGTCTGAATGGATGAGTCCAGATCATTCAAAACCGTCTGGCGCAGAGACGACAAAACCACTTCTCTCCGCCTGGTTTCTTCGATACGATCAGCTACCTTATCTACTACCTTTTCCTGCTCCAAGGGCCGATACTCCCCTATCCATATTTGTTAAAACCAGACACGGAAATCTCCAGAAAACCCCCTGGATCCGATCCATATCATCAATTCAACTTATTCCTTAGCGGTAATTTTTTTATGATCCACTGTGATACGCTGCATTTTAGGAACAAAAGACATATCTTCTCGCCAACCTTTGCCGATCAAGGGAAAATCTTTCCTGAGCGGATATCCTTCATCATAGTCATCCGGCATCAAGATCCGCCTAAGATCGGGATGACCTCGGAACTGAATGCCCATCATGTCGTAGACTTCCCGCTCCATAAATTCGGCACCTTTCCATATTCCCACAATCGAGTCAACAACGGGAGAAGTTTCAGATACCCTTTGTTTTACCATGATCCGATGTTTTCTCGACATAGAATACAGAATGACAACAACCTCGAATCTCTCCGATTCCTTGGGGTAGTCGACAGAAACCACATCCACTATATAGTCATAATCGTATCGGGGATCATCATGGAGAGATTGAAATACCGAAAGCGCACCATCCGGTTTCAGATATACAGTCAGATCTCCCAAGGCCTCACGGGAGCCCAGAAAAACATCAGGCCACTCCCTAGAAATGCTTTCAGCGACTAGATGCATCTCTTAAACCCTTTCCGACCTGGTGGCACCAACAGGAAAGTTTCCAGGAAATACAGGACGATCTTTCATGATCTTTTCCTGAAGTTTGAAAAGTCCATCAAGGAGCGCTTCAGGCCTGGGCGGACAACCCGGAACATACACATCAACAGGAATTAACCTATCAACGCCCTGTACAACACTATAGCTGTCATAGATATTTCCGGAAGTAGCGCAAGACCCCATGGCGATCACATACCTGGGCTCCGGCATCTGATCATAGATTCTTCGAACAACAGGCGCCATTTTTCTGGTTAATGTACCTGCTACGATCATCAGATCCGATTGTCTCGGGGAGGCTCTGAAAACCCCTGCACCAAAACGGTCTATATCAAATCGGGAAGCCACAACGCCGATCATCTCGATAGCGCAGCATGCCAAGCCAAAGGTCATTGGCCAAATTGCTGACTTTCTTGACCAGTTAATGACCTCATTGACTGCATCCTGCAAACGCATCGTAACGACTGATAGCTCTCCATCCTTCTCATGATTCATTCCCATTCCAAAGCTCCTTTGCGCCATGCATAGACATATCCGACCAACAATACAAAAATAAAGATCATCATTTCGACCAACCCGAACAATCCGAGTCGATTAAAGTCTACTGCCCACGGATATAGGAAAACGACTTCCACATCAAAGACGAGAAACAACATAGCAATCACATAATACCTTACGGAAATTCGCTCCCGAGCATCATTGATTGGGGGGACACCACACTCATAAGGAGAATCTTTTTCCTTATAAGGATTTTTGGGTCTGATTAATCGCCCTACAGTGATGGAGACAGCTCCAAAACCGATAGCAACTAGTAGGAAGAGCAAGATAGGGATATAGTGCTCCGGATTTGAAACAGAAAACATCCGAATTCTCCAATAGCTTCTTTAAGGAGTGAGTAGTGCCACGAACAAGGCACCGGTTTTAGGGAAAAGGTTCTTCATTGTATTGACCAAGACCGAGTCTTGTCAATATTAGACGGACCGATTCGGCGAACATTACGATTGAACGATGGGATGGTACAAATCAGGTATAGGTTGATTTGTACCACACATTGGATCCGAGAGATACCCCATCCCAACTTTTGCAGAATAAATTTTTTCGTTTATTCATTATTCATACCTGATCGAAAAAAGATCTCCGATCACTGTCCATGGCATTTCTTGTACTTTTTTCCACTCCCACACGGACATAAATCGTTTCGTCCTATTTTGGGATCTCTTAATTCTGCATCTGACGGAGAAGCCATTGGAGCTCCCCAAGGGAGAAATCCCTCCTCCATTTGCGGAGGCATACCGAATGAAACGGTATCGGAAGATGATGCAACTGGGTAACCTGCTTGAGACTCATCCAATGGGTGGATGTATTGCAAGTTATCAAGTTCAGGATATTCCGGAAGACTTGCATCCTCTTCCATCCGGCTGGCACTACCAACAAGTAGAATCACCGACTCTTCCACATTTGCGATAAAGCTCTCAAAGAGATCAAAACCTTCCCGCCTATATTCCACAAGAGGGTCTTTCTGCCCATATCCTCTCAATCCGATACCTTCTTTGAGATGATCCATGTTCAAAAGATGCTCTTTCCAAAGCGAGTCGAGGTTTTGGAGGACAAAGTAGCGAACAATCGACCAAAAGGCTTCACTTCCAAACAGGGATTCCTTTTCTTTTAAAAAGTCTTGGTGCTTCTCCAGAAGTTCATTCCTGAGAGCATCAATCCCCAAATCCCTAATAGATTCCGGATTGATAGTCATCCCTGTTTTTTCCTGAACCCCTTCACATAACCCTGGCAAATCCCATGTTTCCGGGTATTGGTCCTCCGGGGCAAAGATCATAAGCAGTTTATCGATAATGGTTTCAGCCCACTCGTATAACCTCTCTGAAAGATCTTCTCCTTTCAAGGTTTTTTTGCGCATCTCATAAAAAATCAGTCTTTGCTGATTCATAACATCATCATATTCAATAAGCTGTTTGCGTATATCGAAATGGTAGTTCTCTACCTTTTTCTGTGCATTCTCAATGGCTTTGCTCACAAAACCATGCTCAATAGGAACACCATCTTCGACGCCCATCCGCTCCATAAGGCCTTTGATGCGCTCTGCTCCAAAAATTCTGAGAAGGTCATCCTCAAGAGACAAATAGAATCGAGAAGAGCCTGGATCTCCTTGCCTCCCGGACCGTCCTCTCAACTGATTGTCAATACGTCGACTCTCGTGGCGCTCAGTCCCAATAATATGAAGCCCACCAGCAGCCATCACAGCTTCTTTTTCAGAGTGAAGATCTTTATCAAGCGCTTCATGAAGTGCATTCATCTCGTCTTCCGACAATGACTTACCAGCTTTTTCAAGATCTGAAACACGGGCTTTGAGCAAAAACTCCGAATTCCCTCCCAATAAAATATCAGTCCCTCGACCCGCCATGTTGGTTGCAATCGTTACCATCCCAAGACGGCCTGCCTGAGCAACAATCTCAGCTTCCAGCTCGTGAAATTTAGCATTCAGAACATTATGGGGAATATTGGCTTCCCTTAGAAGTGAAGCGAGATGCTCGGATTTCTCAATGGATACCGTTCCTACAAGAATAGGTTGTCCTGTTTTATGTCTGGCTAAGATATCTTCAACAATCGCATTATTTTTTTCACGGTTAGTGCGATAAATCTGGTCGGGAAGATCGTGTCGGATCATCTTTCTGTTGGTTGGAACAACAACGACATCAAGTCCATAGATCTTATGAAACTCAGTTGCTTCGGTATCCGCAGTCCCTGTCATACCGGAAAGTTTTCCGTACATACGGAAAAAATTCTGGAAGGTGACCGTTGCCAACGTCTGATTCTCCATCTGGATAGCCACTTTTTCTTTTGCTTCCACAGCCTGATGGAGGCCCTCACCCCAACGGCGTCCCGGCATAAGCCGGCCGGTGAACTCATCAACGATGATCACTTCTCCATTTTTCACCACGTACTCGACATCCCGACGATAGACATGGTGGGCTTTCAGAGCCTGAAGGACGTGATGGAACCAGGATATATTATTGACATCGTAAAGGTTATGGATACCGAGCAACTCCTCAACGGCATTATTCCCTTCATCTGTCAGAGTTGCAGATTTCAGTTTCTCATCCACCTTGAAATGGAGGTCTTTTTTCAAGTGCTTCATGATCCGGTCAACCTTCACATACATATCGGTTGACTCTTCAGCCTGTCCAGAAATAATAAGAGGTGTGCGAGCCTCATCAATCAAAATACTGTCCACTTCATCCACGATAGCGAAATGGAGCCCCCGTTGAACAAACTCAGAAAGGTCATACTTCATATTGTCACGCAGGTAATCGAATCCAAACTCATTGTTGGTTCCGTAAGTAACATCTGCAGCATAAGCGGCTTTGCGATCAACATCTTCAATATCATGCTGGACAATTCCCGTCGTAAGACCCAGAAAATGATAAAGATGCCCCATCCATTCCGAATCTCTTCTTGCTAAATAATCATTAACCGTAATAACGTGAACGCCCTTCCCCTCCAATGCATTGAGATAGACCGGCAGGGTCGCAACCAGCGTTTTACCTTCCCCCGTTTTCATCTCTGCGATTTTACCTTCGTGAAGGACAATGCCGCCGATCAGTTGGGAATCAAAGTGTCGCATCCCAAACACTCTTTTTCCGGACTCCCGAACAACGGCAAAAGCCTCTGGAAGTAAATCATCCGTTGTTTCACCCGCTGCAATCCGCTTTTTGAATAACTCACTTTGGCCCCTAAGTTCATCATCTGACATTCGCGAGATTTGGGGTTCAAGAGCATTGATGGAATCAACAATACGGTATATTCGCTTCAATTCTCTTTGGTTTCGAGTCGGAAAAATAGACGACAGCAAATCTTTAAACATCATCACTCCTAAGATAGATGGTCTTCCCAATCATTCAGTCAGAACTTCACTTGCCAAAAATGCTATAGGGTCGATAGGTTTCCCAAATTTTCTGAGCTCAAAGTGGAGATGAGGACCATTTGTCATCCCCGAAAGACCAACAGTACCGATGATATTCCCGCGGTGGACCATCTCACCTTCACGAACGTCCACTTTTCCAAGGTGAGCATAAATCGATGTCAGCCCCATCCCATGAAATAACATGACATATCGGCCATAGTCTGACGCAAATCCGGTCTGGAGAACAAAACCATCAGAGGGGGCCATAACCACAGTCCCGACTTTCTGCGCAATATCGATTCCCGGATGAAACTCTTCTCCTGTTCCCATCTGGCTTTTTCTTTTTCCAAAAGGAGAAGTGATCCAACCCTTGAGAGGCATTTGCCATTGCCCCTGAATTTCAAAATGGCTCCATCTGATTTTCTTTCCTAAAACGACCGGAACACCTCCAGACCTTTTCAGATTGGAGGGAGTCCCCCCATTGGATGAATCCCTAAAGTTCGGTGAAACATTTTGATCCACTTTCCCAGAAGCTTCCCCCTGTGAATTCAAAGAAGGATTTCCAGTGTTCGAGCCTTCCGTCATTTTTGATATTTGGCCATCAAGAAGATTGACCTGTGATAGTTCAGCCTCAAGTTGTTCCAGCTTCTTCCGATAATCCTCAAGATGCATTTTTTGTGTTTGGGTCTCAAGAATCAAGTTATGATAAAAAACAAATTTTTTGGCTTCTACGACATAAAAGAAAATCATTGTGCCGATTCCGAACAAAAACAGGACAAAACCGACAATCACAAGATGAAACATCCAACGAGGAAGAGTCCATTGAATGGACTTTTCCGTTGCCCCCGGAAGGATTGTGATAGTAACGGTTCTTGGCATTTTTGCCATTAGGTTTCACCTGGTGGAGTATCTTTTGGATGAAGTGGGGAAATAGATTCCAAAATCCAGGAGAGGTAGGAAGAAGATCCTCCATCAATCGCCTGGAAAATGATTTCAGGAACCTCATACGGATGACTTTTCTTGACCTGCTCAATCAGCAGATCTGAACAATCGGATGTTGTCTTTAAAAGGATCATCACTTCTATCCCCCTGACAACATCCCCTTCCCATCGATAGATAGAAAGACCTGGCTCAAAGACATGACCACAGGCGACAAGCCCTTTCTCAACAAGGGATTCGACAAGGTTGCAGGCTTCATTCCTGTCCGGGTGAGAGATCCATACAGACATGAAACTCATTTTGAATGACTCATAAAGTACTCCAGAGTCTTCTTTAGTCCTTCCAAGAGACTCACCTCAGCCATCCAGTCCCATTCCGAATCCGGCCTGTTTGTGGAAAGCACTCTTGCACGACCGACCGGAGCCGTTCCGCCTTCATACTCTAAGGGAACATCTCTACCGGAGAGAAGTCTCAGTTGTGTAAAAACCTCTCTCTCAGTTCCAGCCTCATATCCGGAAATATGGACAACTCCTCTAACCTTTTCGGTCAGAATGGATGTGATGGCTCTCACCGCATCATCAATGTAAAGGTAATCTCTATATTTCAAGCCATTGTTCTTGAGTCGCATTGACCAGTACGGATATCCGTCCAAAATGAACCTGGAAGCCCTGGCAATAAATCCTCCCTCCGCAGATTGGCGCATTCCTGGACCATAAACCGGGGGAAGTCTCACAATCGAAAAAGGAACTCCTTGCGCACCCAGACGATACTGAAGATATCGTTCAGCCAAAAGATGTGCTGAACCGTAAGGATTTTCAGGATTGGCCGGGGTCGACTCATCTTTCGGCTCCTGACTACCTCCGGAGAGGACCTCTCCTGTGCTGACAAAGACAACAGCTTCAATCGGAAGATCACTCAAAGACTCTGTCAGACGAAGAATAGGGAGAATCGTTCTTTCCAAATCTTTTTCAGGTTGTTCCGCAGACACATCCGGATCAGACTGACCTGCAACATGAATATATACGAAAGGTAATTTAGGATCGACATAGCGCTTGAGAAGCTTGGGTTGTGAGAGGTCTGCCTTTTCAAAGGCCAATCGTTTCTGTGCCAGCAGAGGAGAAACACCACTTTTGAGGTCATCGATCGCAAGAACCTCCATTCCCAAGGACGCCAATTCTCTTGACAGTGCCCCACCAATAAACCCCGCACCACCTCCGACGATTAGTTTCAAGTCTAAAAACGCCTTTCATTTGAAATGGAATAGACCGTTCCCTTATTGGGGAGGCTTTCTCGAAAGGAAGAGGAGATATTCCTGATTACCTTTTCTCCCCTGGATAAGGGACGGGAAACACCCCTTGACCTGCCATCCTGATTCCTCGGCAAAAAGAAAGAAGCTGGCAATCAAACTCCGTTGCAAAATCGGGTCCCGAACCACCCCTCCGGGACCGACAAACCGGGAAGCCGCTTCAAACTGAGGCTTGAAAAGCGGGAGAAAAATGCCTCCGCTTCGCAACAGGTATTCAACGGTCGGAAGAATTTTCCGAAGAGAAATGAATGAAAGATCAGCAACAACTCCATCCACTGGCCATGAAGGAACCCAAGAGCCAAGATGGCGCACATTCACACCATCAATGCTGGAAACTCTGTTATCTGAAAGGAGTGACGATGCCAGTTGTCCACGGCCAACATCTACTGCCAGAACTCGACTCGCACCTTTTCTGATCAAACAATCCGTAAAGCCACCAGTTGATGCCCCAAGATCAACATACGAACGCCCTTCAGGAGAAATCCCAAAAAAATTCAGGGCACCCTGAAGTTTCTCCCCGCCCCTCCCAACAAAAGGAGCAGGAAGTGATTTTTCAGGCAATAAAGAAAGATCATCAAATCTGGCTTGATCGGATGGTTTTTTTTTAACAACCCCTTTAACGCTGACCCTGCCACTTTCAATCAGGATCAAAGCGCTCTCCCTGGAATCTGCCCATCCCTTCTTGAGAACAAGGGAGTCCAGCCGTTTAATGTCTCCCAATGATACCTCTACCTTTTGGGAAATCAATTTCCTCCGGAAATCCATGTCCTGACTTTTTCCAAAACCTTTTCGGATGTCAGACCGACATGATCCCTCAAAAACTTGATTCCTCCATGCTCGACGTACTCATCTCCAATACCAAGACGCATCAGGTTCGTCGAAGATAGAAGTCCATGATCCGAAGACCACTCCAAAATGGCTGCACCAACACCTCCTATCAAAGAACCTTCCTCAATGGAAACCAGCTTTTTCTTCCCGGAAATCAGCTTTTCAAGGAGTTCTCCATCAAGCGGTTTGGCAAAACGAAGATTGACAACCCCTACAGACCGTCCCTCAAGAGCGAGCTGTTTGGCTACTTCAACAGCAAGAGGAACCATCTGCCCATAGGCCAAAAGGGTTACATCGGAACCTTCGGAAAGAACCTCTGCCTTTCCAATGGGGATTTCCCGGAAATCTTGTTCAAGCCCGACTCCCTCACCCTCACCTCTTGGGTATCGGACAGCAATTGGTCCTTCATGCCTGAGAGCTGTATACATCATATGTCTCAACTCATTTTCATCTTTTGGAGACATCAGGACCATATTCGGGATATGTCTCAGGTAGGCGATATCAAACACCCCATGGTGCGTAGGCCCATCCTCCCCGACGAGTCCTCCCCTGTCCAGAGCAAAAAACACAGAAAGATTCTGCAAACATATATCATGAACAAGCTGGTCATATGCTCGCTGAAGGAAAGTCGAATAGATCGCTACAACAGGTTTGGCTCCCTGGGCAGCCATTCCGCCAGCAAGAGCAACGGCATGCTGTTCGGCAATTCCCACATCACAGAAACGATCCGGATGGATTTTGGAGAAATCGGACAAACCGGTTCCTTCGGGCATGGCTGCCGTAATGGCAAAAAGCTTGGGGAAAATCTCAGCAAGGTCTAGCATTGTCTGGGAAAAGACCTTAGTGTAAGTCGGCCTCGATGAGGGCTTTTTGATAAACTCACCGGTTTTAATGTCAAAGGGTGTTACCCCATGAAACTTGACCGGGTTATTTTCAGCAGGTGCATATCCCTTTCCCTTGACCGTGATCACATGAAGCAACACCGCACCAGGATGATTCCGAAGCCTGGATAATGTCTCCAAAAGCAATGGAAGATCATGTCCATCAATAGGACCTACATAATGGAGTCCCATCTCCTCAAACCATATCCCTGGCTGGGAGATCATTCCGACCATGGAATCGTGGGCTGCACGAGCAAACTTGGCGACCTGATTTCCGATGACGGGGATTCCCTTCATTGCATCTTCGGTTTTTTCACGAAGCCCTGACCATCTGGGATCGGATGTAATTCGAGCAAGCATTGTGGACAAGGCACCCACATTCTCAGAGATTGACATCTCGTTGTCATTAAGGATGATGAGAAGATCCTTATTCCTATGCCCGGCCTGGTTTAATCCTTCCATGGCCATACCTGCCGTAAGAGATCCATCCCCAACAACACAGGCTACCCGATAATCGTCCCCCGAGAGATCCCTGGCCTCTGCCATTCCCAAGGCAACGGAGATGGCCGTCCCGGCATGGCCGGCGGAAAAGGCATCATGAGGGCTCTCTTCCCGTTTCGGAAAACCTGCAAGCCCCTGCCACTGACGAATTGTGGACAAGCGGTCCAGACGTCCCGTCAGCATCTTGTGGGGATAAGCCTGATGCCCAACATCCCAGACAATTCTGTCACGCTCAGTATCAAAAATGCGATGCAGTGCGATCGTCAGCTCCACCACACCAAGTCCTCCTCCAAAGTGACCACCAACTTTGGAAAGGACTTGGATCATTTCCAATCGAATTTCCTGTGCGAGATTCCCCATTTCGTCCATTGTGAGCTTTTTGATATCTCTTGGCCCACCAATTCTTTTAAGGATGTCAGTCATTAATTCCTTCTCTCTATAATATATCGTGCAATTCCCCTCAGATGATCAGCTTTTTCACCTAACCCGGAAACAGCATCAAGAGCAGCTTCAAGCTTCTCTTTTGCCATTTTTTTGGCCCCATCAATACCTAGGAGGGCGGGATATGTATTTTTTAAATGATTGTTATCTTTTTGTGCTGCCTTTCCAAGAGTTGCGGCATCACCCTCAACATCAAGGAGATCATCGGCGATCTGGAACGCGACGCCGACTGATTCACCATATTGATCCAGTGAGTTAAATTCGGAAGCACCTGCCTCCCCTAACAATGCACCAATCCTGACAGATGAAAGGATCAGTGCTCCTGTTTTGTGCCTGTGCAGAAACTCCAGGTCTTCAAGAGAAATCCGTCGACCTTCACTTTCCATATCAAGCATCTGACCACCAACCATTCCAGCCAGACCCGATCCGTGAGAAAGCTCCCGCACAACAGCCAGTCTCACTTTTTCAGAAGACAGCTCATCATAACGGGGATCGGACAAAATCGTAAAGGCATAAGTCAAAAGGGCATCCCCTGCAAGGATTGCTGTTGCATCCCCAAAAACAACATGATTGGTTGGCTTTCCACGACGGAGATCATCATTATCCATTGCAGGCAGATCATCATGAATCAATGAATAGGTATGAATGAGTTCAAGAGGAAGAAGAAGTGGGATATAAGGTTCGGGATCATGACCGACAGAAGAAAGCGCCGCCATCGACAGGATTGGACGAATCCGCTTTCCACCAGCGAGCAGGCTATACCGCATAGATTCGGACAAACGACCGAACCGACCCGCCCATGGCTCCAGAAATAGGGAAGACAATGCGGAATCCACCAAAGCTTTACCATAGTCCAGAAAAGCTTCTATCTCTTTCCCGGAATTATTTTTGACCAACTCAACCACCGTTCTCTCTCTCCTCGTTTTTATTGACCGGAACCTGATCCTCAAAGGGAACTTCCATATCCCCCTTCATCAGAAGAGTTATGCGACGCTCCGTATTCTCGAGAACCCCCCGGCATTCCTTCGACAGAACAACCCCTTCCTCAAAAAGGGCTATGGCTTTTTCCAGCGGAAGACCACCACCCTCCATGAGGGAAACAATCTCCTCTAGCCTGGCCATTTTTTTCTCAAAAGAATCGGCTCCTTGAGAGGATTTACGACTAGCCACCACTATTCTCCTCTCCTATTGCTCCATGTGGTGAAATAGAGACAGGAAAGGATGGGGCCTCAAGATGGGCCGCAGCCACATTCTCAACACTGAGGATCAAGGAATAGCCCTCCATCATTGCAGAAAGTCTTTCCCCTTTTTGAGGAGGCGAAGATTGTGTGACAAGCTGGCCAGACTCAAGATGAAACAAAAGAGCGTATCCCTTCTGGAGAACACCCATTGGCCCAAGTTGGGCAATACTTCCCTCAAGATGACCAAGGCGTTCCCGAAGACGAGAAGCTGAAAGCGACATCGATCGGACAAGCCTGTCTTCATAAAAAGAGAGACGGGCAGCCTGTTCGCCGATCGTAACATTCAATGATTGGGAAAGACGAGAAAAGAAAGCAGACAGGAGACGATGTGTCACCATTGTGGCTTCTGAAGGACTTCTCAGGCGAGACACCCACTTCGAAAGTTTTTCTGAGGATAGATTTTTCTGAGCGGTAACAAGACTTCTCATGACTTCTGACTGTCGGTCAAGTTGTTTTCTGGCGATATAAAGGCGCGCGCCCATGGAGGCGCCCATTCTTCTGGAAAACCAATCCAGAGAATGAACCCTGGAAGAAAGCCTGTGAGGGAAACGATGAAGTTGCTCATCAAGGGACTTCCTTTTGCTTTGAACATCTGCAAGGAGACGGAGCATTTCCCTTCGACTTCGCATGTCGAGAATACCCAAGCTGGATAAGATAGGTCGATTGTCAGAAATCACTTTTTCAGCTGCTTCTGATGGAGTTGCAACGCGAAGGTCACTTGCAAGGTCCGCAATCGTGATATCTGTCTCATGTCCCACAGCTGATACAACGGGCACAGATGAAGAGAGAATTCCCCTTGCCAGTCGTTCACTATTAAATGGCCACAGGTCTTCCACTGAACCACCGCCCCTTGCGATGACAATAACATCCACTTCAGGAATGGCCTGCGCTGCCAGAAGAGCGGAGAAAATCTCTTCTGGCACGCCCGCACCCTGAACCCGAACGGGAACAACAACAATAGGGACCGCTGGATTCCTTTGTCCGGAGATCCGGAGAAAGTCCCAGAGTACAGAGCCTGTCCGGCTCGTCAATAAGGCAACCTTTCTCGGAAAGGAAGGGATTCGTCTTTTTCGTCCTGGAGCAAGAAGCCCCTCCGAATCAAGCAACTCTTTCACCCGTCGGAACTCCAGATGGAAACGTCCCAAGCCGGAAGCCTCCATCGAGAGAATCACCAATTGATACTCTCCACGGGCTTCATAAACAGTGAGTCTTGCTCGCACTAAAACTTTTAACCCATCCTTGGGGACAATTCGTGACATCTCCATTGCGCCACGAAAAAAGACGGCTTTTATCTGGGAAAAGTCATCCTTCAAGGTCAGATAGGCATGGCCGGATGGTTTTGCCACCTTGACATTCGACAATTCCCCCTCCAGAAAGATCGTTCCGGGAAAAGCGGACTCAATCGTCCCCTTGACAGCAAGCGTCAATTCCGAAACGGTGAAAACATCCTGAATTCCAGTATTTTTCAAACGACCCGAATCGATCGCCATCTTAAGGAAAGACCTCCCGGAAAAGCTCAGCCTTTTCGATACGAACCCCATTTGATGTTGAGGAAATCCCCAGCAAAAGGGCACAAAACAACAACTCCCCTTCTCCCACAGTAAAAGGGGCCGGGACATGTGTCCGGTATTTTGAAAGGGCCATTTCCGGAGCAACCCCAATAACCGACCAATGCGGGCCGGAAAGACCGACATCGGTGAGATACCAGGAACCTCCAGGTAGCTTTTCCAAGTCATTCGTCTGGACATGGGTATGGGTTCCGTACATGGCAGCCACCCTCCCATCAAGATGGAACCCCATCGCCCGCTTTTCTCCGCTGGCCTCTCCATGGAAATCCACAAGGACCAAATCAGGCGATATCCCCTGATCACTCCATCCGGACAAAACTTGGTCTGCCGCGTGAAAAGGACAGTCGGATGGAGCCATGAACACCCTTCCGATCAAATTCAGGACTCCGACTCTCAAACCATTATCAAGAACATAGATTCCTGAACCAACCCCGGGACAAAGACTCGAATAATTCAGCGGACGGAGAACCTTTCCATCCTTTTGGAGCAGATCGATCACACCCTTCTGGTCAAACAGGTGGTTTCCCGTCGTAATCACCGATACGCCCATATCAAAACATTCTTGGGCGGTCTTTGTGTTCACCCCTTTCCCACCGGCCAGGTTCTCGCCATTGATGACTGTAAAAACAACTCTTCTTTGCGAAGAGATCTTTTCAAGCCCCAATGACAAGGCCTTCCGGCCAGGTCGACCAAAAACATCCCCAACAACCACGATCCAAGATAGCGAATGATTCAACTCATCAGCGGGCATATTCGACGATCCGACTCTCCCTGATGACTGTCACCCTGATCTGACCGGGGTATGTCAACTCAGACTCGATCTTCTTCGCGATCTCCCTTGAGATGGTCGAAAGATCCTCGTCATTGATTTCATCCTGCTTGACAATGATGCGAATCTCCCGACCTGCCTGAATTGCGTAAGCCTTTTCAACGCCCTTGAAGGAGTTGGCAATATCTTCGAGTTTTTCTAGTCGTTTCAAATAAGCGTCCATACTTTCACGCCTTGCACCGGGCCGGGCTGCCGAGATCGCATCGGCTGCCGCAACCAGAACAGACTCCAGACAAGATGGCTCAACATCTCCATGATGGGAGGCAATCGCGTTGATAACCCCCTCAGGCTCGCCATACTTTCTGGCCGCTTCGGCTCCAAGCTGAGGATGAGTCCCCTCATTTTCATGAGTCAGAGACTTTCCGATATCGTGCAAAAATGCAGCACGTTTTGCCAGCTTGGCATCAATTCCGATCTCTGCCGCCATCATGGCGGCCAGGTTGGCCACTTCCTGTGCATGCAAAAGATTGTTCTGGCCATAGCTTGTCCGGAACTTGAGCTTCCCCACAAGCTTCAGAATTTCAGGATGAATATCCGAAATTCCAAGCGAAAAAGCGACTCGCTCAGCTTCTTCTTTCAACGTCTGGTCAAGCTCCTTTCGAACCTTCTCCACAACCTCCTCGATTCTGGAGGGATGAACTCGACCATCAAGAAGCAGTCTTTCAAGAGCAATCTTTGCAACCTCTCGGCGTAATGGATCAAAGCCGGAGATAATAATGGCATCAGGAGTGTCATCAATAATCAGATCGACCCCGGTCGCTAACTGGAATGCCCTTATATTACGGCCTTCACGACCAATAATCCGTCCTTTCACATCTTCTGAGGCGATTGGAACAACTGAAACGCTGACCTCTGCCACATGGTCATTCGCATATCGCTGGATAGCGTGGGTCATGATCTCCCTGCTTTTACGCTGGGCGTTTTCCTTTGCCTCCCGCTCGAACTTCTGTGCAGAACGGGAAACATCCATCCGAATAAGGTCTTCCGCTTCACGCAATAGCCGTTCCCTGGATTCTTCCAGGGACAGACCGGATATCTCTTCCAGTTTTCGATGCTCTAGAGAAATCATTTCTTCAAGAGCCGATTCCTTCGCAACGAGAAGCCTGTCCCGGAGCTTCAGTCCCTCAAGATCCTTTTCGAGTTTCAGCTTCAGTGCCTCAAGGCTTTTCTGCAAATCCTCCATGGAAGATTCCCGAAGCTTGAGCGCCTGGTCTCTGGCCAGATCGACCTGCCTTCTCTGGTTAGCCTCTTCCTCAAACTGGACTTTCGCCTTGAATGCGATCTCTCTGGCTTCAAGCTCGGCGTTTCTGACAATCGATTCCTTCCGTCGAATAGCCTCTTCCTCAATTTCAGAAGCAATCCGTTTTCTCTCAGCAACAATCCCGTCAACCTTCTTTTCGGCAAGGGAGCGGCCCAAAACAATACCTACCCCCAAGGCGAGGCCAACGCCCAAAAATATTATTATGCCTGTGAGCATGAGACCACCTCAGCATTCTTCTTTAAATCCATTTTGAAAACCATTTTTTCATATTTCATAAATAGATAATAAAATCATCACAATATTCCAAAGAATTATCATAACACAATACAGGTCAAAATGAAACCTTTAAACACATAACTCTTTTTTAAATATAAACTAATTAACAATAAGAACTATCCGACCGAAGTGGCGAAAGACTACTCCGGATTTCTCCATCCATTTCCCCTAATCAGCCTCCTCTCCATTTCTGGAGTGTAAGCCCTTCTCCCAACCCGACTGACCGGGCTGATAGTAGTTGTGTTCAGGCGGAATCGACCTCTGGGGAGAAATTCCCTTTGGCTGATCAGGTGGATAAAGATAACTGGACTTCCCTTCTCGCTTAAAATAAATAGGAACGGGCGGAAGAAACCCATCCCTGACAGCTTGAATGGAGCGATCAATCGCTTTGTAGGCGGCATTGCTTTTTGGAGACAGGGCAAGGTAAATGGTCGTTTCTGACAAAATAATACGCGCTTCGGGCAATCCGATAGCAGAAACTGCGGCAAGACAAGACGTCGCCATCGTCAGGGCAAAAGGTTCCGCAAGCCCAATATCTTCGGAGGCCAGAATAATCAATCTTCTGGCGATATACAGAGGGTCCTCCCCTGACTCGATCATCCGGGAAAGCCAATGGAGAGCTCCATTTGGATCGTGGTTCCTGACCGACTTGATAAATGATGAAATCAAATCAAAATGATTTTCCCGATCAAGATAAAGCCCGCCTGTTTGCCCCATTCCGTTCAGGAGGGAGGCTTCAGCGATCACAACCTCCTTTTGATCGGAGTGAGAGCGATCCATTTCAAAAGCCCATTCGAGCGCGCCAAGCATTCTCCTTGCATCTCCACCGGACCTCTCAAGAAGAAGTTTTCGCCCGCTCCCAGAAATGACAACTGGCCGACCGGACTGTCCCGAAAGAAACAAAATGGCCCGATCCAGAATCTGGCCAATCTCCTCAGGAACAAGAGGGCGAAACTTGATCGAAAGGACTCTTGAAGCAAGAGCCGGGAGAAAGGTTCTCAAGGGGTTTTCATTCGAAAGTCCAATCAGAATAATATCCCCTTCATCCACCGGCGCGATCAGGAGATCCTGGTGAGTTTTTCCAAGCCTGTCTATTTCTTCCACGACAAGAACATGTCTCGAACCTGCTTTGCGGTCTCCCTTTGCCCGATCAATCGATTGTCTTATTTCTGAAGCGGATGTTTCCGAGCCCCTCAGTGTTGTTTGGCAAACTTTATGCAGCTTGAAAAAAAGATGGATAAAAGCCGATTTTCCACATCCTGGAGGACCATAAAGAACCAGTGACCGCAAAAAACCCGTTTCCAGAACATGACGCAGGACCCCTCCCTCCTTTGAAACATCCTGTCCGATAAATCCCAATGGACCATCAAGTGATTCAGGCCAAAGACGAGCGGCAAGAGTCGCAAAAGGAAGGCTTGGTGGACCATCACCAAAAATGGATTTCATGGAATTGGCATCCTGCTATAGGGAAAATCGGGGAATGGGCAATGTCGGGAAAAGACCGTCACATGATCAAATAATGCCCCGCTACTGCCGTTACGGTTTTTTTTGAGATACCTTAGGGGATAAGGATTGGTGCTGTAGGCCATTTTAGGCTTCCCGGAGGTTTCCGGGCATGCTCACCATGAACACTGACACACCATTTCTCAAGATTTACAGGTAACAAATTAAACCGCGCCTCGTACAGAGCAGGGCTTCAATCATTCTATTCCTGTCTTCCTGGATCAACAAGTACTTTCTTGGAAGATGCCTGGATATCAAGAAGATTCTTTACAGTCGTATCAAACAAACTTTTCCAGCGATCATTTTCCTTTTTGAGCTGTGATATTTCTCGGTCTTTACTCAGAACCTCATAGTTCTTTTCGATGGCAACAATAAGCCCTATGACCTCCATTTTCAGATTATCAGATGCCATGATCTTGGCAACATGAGCCGCAATCATCCGCCCGGACTCTGCCATCTGTTCGGGCTCGAAGACACCTTTGATGGTGAGTGTCTGCTCACCGATACGAACATAACAGACCGTATTTTTTTGAGAGGTCTTCATGTGGTTTTATGACCTTCCGGACGACTCTTGTCATTGGAAGAGTCGAGCGCCTTTTCCAGAGTCAATTCAATCCTTTTCAGTGTTTCTCTCAAAAACACCCTTTCCCGATGCGATAGATTGAGGCGATGAATAAGCCTTGCCTTTTCCCCCTCAACGGAGCGAAGCTCCTGCCGAAGGGAGAGGATTTCCTTTGTCTGAAGATCGAGAAGTGCCTTCAGGGAATGGACTGCGTCCTGAAGCGTCCGGGCATGCTCCCATTCGACCGGATCTCCGAAAAGCATCTACTTCATCTCCCTGAGATAAAAAGAGTCGGAGGGGACTTCTGGAGAACAGCGTGGTTCCAGAGAACCTCCCTCGCATAACGCCTGGTCTCAGTATAGGGAATCCCTTCGATAAAAAAGTCCCAATCCATCGATGCAATGCCTGACCACCTGACAATCGAGTGCATTCCCGCATTATAGGAGGCAACCGCACGCTCCGGGTTTCCCGGAAAATGATCAAATAGTCTCTTCAGATATAGACCACCAATCAGGGCATTGACATAATCACCCCGAAGTGACCCGAGATTCAAGCGGGCATCCTCCAAAAGCGAAGGGCTCTCATGACTGATCGTGGAGAGTGCCGTCATCGGCATGAGCTGCATCACTCCCATGGCTCCATCGATAGACAGGACCGTTGGATCAAACCGGCTTTCCTGCCGGGCAATGGACACAGCCCATGTAACCGGAACCCCCGACCGCTGAAAAGCGGAAATTACTGATGGAGAAAGAGACTCGGTCTTGGATAAAACAATCGATGGTCGAGTTCTTCCAAGAACAGCATCGATCAGGAGAAGTTTTCGGACGGGATCAAGATGAAGATCCAAAGCTCCATACCTGAGAAATCTCTCCTTCGTCATCAAATGATCCCGATACGCAACATAATCGGTCCAGGCGGCCCCCCACAACCCCAATTGAATCAACTTCAGAAGCCTCTGCCGATGGGACAACGTCAAATGAGACATCTGTGGAGACGGATGATGGAAGGCAACAGGCAAACTCCCGCAATCGTCTCCGCAGGACAAACTCGCCCAAAGCGAATAAACAGACTCGGGCCATAACTTCATGACCTTGCGGTAGCGTCTTTGGGCTTGTTCAAGTCGATGTTCCCGTGCATCGAGTCTTCCCAAAAAATAAGTGACACGGGGAAGAAGCTCATCATCCCCTTCATCTATCAGGATTGAGGAAAGCTCCTTCCATAGGGTACGGGCTTGTTCTGTTTCTCCATGGGAAAAGAACCAGAGCCCTGAAAGCCACAAGGAAGTCTCGCCGGATGAGAGGGACTTCAGCGGAGGCGGAGGTAACCAGAGAGGATCAAAAGTGGTTTTTCCCGACGCAATCGAGGCCCGGAGAGAAGCATTGGAAAGGACTCTTCCTGCTATAGACAAAGGATAACGGGAGAGAAAATGGTGAAGGCAATCTTGCTTCACCGTGTTGGAACCTTCTGCCGAGCACCCTTCAAGCCACAAAGATGACAAAAGCTTTGCCCCTTTTGCCGACTTGCCTTTTTCAATCAGGGACAGTGCCTCATCTTTTCTGGACTCGGAAAGAAGGCCGGAAGCCGCAAAAAGGATTGCCCGGTCGCGATAGGGAAAAGCAGGACGAGTTTTGAGATAGGCCAATGCTTCATTCAAAACAATTTTCTTTTGTCCCATGGAATAAAGTGTTCTCCAACGTGGGATCAGGAATGCCCCCATGGATGCGTTATTTGGTAAACGCTGGAGGGCAAGCCCCGCTTCCGGAGCAAGAGGATGATCCTGGTAAATGCTCTTCCAAAGTGCCAAAGCCCGTTGGAAATGGCCCCGGTGATATTCCAACAGGGATCGTTGCCACAACGCCTGAGCGGAATGGGAACCAGATCCTCCTTCCGGATGAAAATAATTCGAGTCTGGGAACATTGCTGACAATCGGCGAAAAAGAGAGTCCCCTGAATATTTCTTTCCCATCTGTCCCTGGTAGGCTCTCCAGAAAACAAGGTCCGCATTCCTGCCCACATGTCTCAGGACTTTCCTGATTTTGGAATCCGACAGGGAAGCTGGAGGATTGAGGTATCCTTCAAGGAGGTAATATTGATTGCGTCGCTGCCGGGAAAATCCATTGACTTCCGGGACTGTAATCTTTCGGATGTCTGCTTTCGCCTTTTTTTCATCCCCAAAAGACAGATCTCTGACAACCCTGACAAGTGGATTTCCAGAAGATCGACCCTGGAGGGAAGTATCCGCATAAGCAGAAAAAAATGGGAAAAGAATCGTTATGGAAACAGACAAGACAATCCCGGAGAACCTATTGAATGACATGGAACCCTCCGTTATAAAAAATAAAGGCCCAGGTCAATGTTAGCTCTTTTTTATGAAAGGCGGTCGGGAGTGGAATATAGGGAGATGCCACACGGACAATTCTCAATGCTTCTTCGTCAAGAATGGCCGACCCGGAACTTCTTGAAAGAGTCACCCCGTCCAGTGTTCCGTCCGCAAGGATTCGGAAGGTCACAAGAGCCCGGCCCGTTATTCCCCGAGAGGCAGCCTCTTCAGGATATTCTCCTATTGTCTCAAAGCGTTCCTGTATTCGCTTTATATAGCTTGAATAGGTTTCATCTTCCAGATTGGCCATAATCCGGTCTGTTGGATCGGGCTTGTCCGAATATGCCGGAGATAGATCCTTGGAAAGATTCAGGTTCTTGGAAAAAGGATCCCCCAGAGATTCCTGGGACAAGATCCGATTGAGATCCTTTGGTGAGATTTTCCGGACAATTTTCGTTGGTTTTTCCGGTTTTTCACTTGGAGAGACTGGAGCCGTTTTAGCCATTCGTTCAGAATGTTTTTCAGTCTCCTTGGCTTTGTTATGATTAGGGTGATCATGCCTTTCGGATTTTTTGACCTGTGAAAGCCCGGGTTCCATCTTGGCAAGGGGAGCTTCCCTTTCCGGCTCCGATGGTGCAACCTTTGGACGGGGCGTTACCACTCTTGGCGGAGGGGGTGCGGTCGATGGCCTTAAAACTGTTTTCGAGTCATGATGGTTAGGCTTGCCTGAAAGGGAATGTCCTTTCGGAAGCGGCGGAGCAACCGTCCGGGTCGATTGAGGAACCTTTGATGGATCAAGGATGTCAACAAATACAGGCTTTCTTTCTTCTGCCAGCTTTTTTCTCATCGCCTCGGTCATCGGTGGTTTTTGTGGAGCGATCAGATCCTCAAGACGATTCAAAAGCGCAGGATCCTTGATCATCAAAAGCAACAAGGAGCCGTGAAGCAGGATGGAGACAAGGACAAACCAGCGAAAGGCCCACCGTATATCGTCTTCACCATGGTTAACAAGAATCAGCGCCTGCCGGTAAGGAGGCTTTTCAAATGCATCGAATTCGATGATACCCGCTCCTCGAAAGGCGCAACTCGCCCACGGTTGATTTTTCTCTCTTCTTGAGTCCAAATTGAACCATCTATGGTTTCCCTTGTGATATTCTATTCGAACAACTAATCAAAACAAAATCTCAAGATCGGAGAAGCTCCTGCTCCCCCCATGGAAAAGATGATGACGATCCCGCCCCACAGAGCCAGAAAAAGTCTGGGGCAAAATTTTCTGACTGATCCGTCCATAGCTCAAAAAATTGTGGATTTCCTTGATCCCGCCATTCCGAAGGAAACACCATTGATAGAGATCGGACCGGGGAAAGGGATTCTCACAAGGGCTCTCCTGAATAAAACATCAAACCTTATCCTTCTGGAAAAGGATAACACTCTGATTCCAGACCTAACGGAGCGTTTCGGAACCATTCCCGGAGTCAGGATCATCCGGGCCGATGCGCTTGATTATCCTTTTGGGGAAGGAGATGCCTACCAGTCTCCCCCATTCTCCGGAGGGGACTACCGGATCGTGTCAAACCTCCCATACAATATATCCGTACCATTGTTGTTTCGATTTTTGTCGACTCCAAAACCGCCCTTGGAAATGGTCCTGATGTTCCAGCGTGAAGTGGCCAGAAGGATCGTTGCTTCCACAGGATCCGATGATTACGGACATCTGTCGGTAGCGATGGCGCTTTCGGCTTCGGCAAGAAAGGTTCTCGATCTGAAGCCCGGATCTTTCTATCCGGCACCAAAGGTTCACTCCTCTGTTGTTCTGATCCAGCCAAGGATCTTTGAGAGCGATGGAGAGAGGGAACAAATACGCAATGCATTAACTTTATCCAGAAAACTTTTTTCTTACAGGAGAAGGACCCTTCAAAACGCTCTACAACTGGCTTTTCCAGAAACACCTAAGAGTGATTTTGAGGAGATCATCAATCTATCAGGACTTTCTCCGGCAAAAAGAGTCGAACGGTTGCTTCCGGAGGAATTTCATCTCATATCCATGACAATGCAAGAAACCTGAAACAAAAACACGAATACACCGGAGAAATCTTTGAGAACCGGAATCCGAACAAACAGAACAAGGAGAATATTATCCAGTGAATGCAGATATCCAGCCCATTGCCCCACCTGAACCGATCTTACCCGGAAAAGTAAGAATCATTCCATTAGGTGGAATCGGTGAAATTGGAATGAACATGACCGCATATGAAACATCCGAGGGAATTATTGTTGTGGATTGCGGCGTCCTTTTCCCGGAGGACGATCTTCTCGGCATTGACCTGATCATCCCAGACTTTTCCTATCTCAAGGAAAATCGTAAAAAAGTTCTTGCACTTTTCCTGACCCATGGTCATGAAGACCATATTGGAGCCGTCCCCTACTTTCTTCGGGAGTTCAATGTTCCGATTTTTGGAACAGCACTGACACTTGGACTTCTTGAAGGCAAGCTCAAGCAACATAAAAACATTACAGAAACGAAGCTTGTGACACTGAAGCCGAGAGAAGCCTGCACAATGGGGCCCTTTTCGGTCGAACCCATCCGGATTACCCATTCCATCGCAGACGGGGTTTCCTTTGCGATCACAACGGAGGCCGGCACAATCCTCCATACCGGTGACTTTAAGGTTGACCTGACCCCCATCGACGGAGAGCATTTCGACATGCACCGATTTTGCGCACTCGGAGACCAGGGCATCCTCTGTCTCATGAGTGACAGCACCAATTCAGAAAAATCCGGGCTTTCCCTGTCGGAAGCCCTCGTGGCTGAACCACTTCATCAGTTGATCTCAATGGCACCAGGAAGGGTCATCGTGGCAACATTCTCATCCAATATCCACAGATTGCAACAGGTGGCGGATGTTTCTATCCGGCTGGGAAGAAAGATTGCATTTACTGGCCGCTCGATGGAAACAAACTACAAGATCGCTACTGAACTGGGTTATCTGCACATCCCTGCGGACAAGGTTATAAAACTTGACCAGGCAACCCTACTTCCCCCCGGGGAGGTGACAATCATCACAACCGGAAGCCAGGGGGAGCCAATGAGTGCCCTTTTCCGTATGGCTCTTGGTGATCACAAACATATTGCCATCGGACCAAATGACACGATTTTGTTATCCGCACGGGTAATTCCCGGAAACGAAAGGGCCATCGGCAAAATCATCAACCTCCTCTCCAGAAAAGGCGCTGTTGTCCATTATCAGAGAGTCTCTGAAATACATGTTTCTGGCCATGCAAGTCAGGAAGATCAAAAGATGATGATCCGGATGCTCAAACCAAAGTTCTTTGTACCCATGCATGGTGAGTACAGAATGCTTTCAAGACATGCAAAGACAGCCATGGCTACAGGGGTCCCGGAACATAATGTTTTTGTCATTGAAAACGGTGATGTCCTTGAACTTGGGCCGGATCAGGCTGAAGTACTTCAGAAGATACCCAGCGGAAGAACCTTTGTGGATGGAAAAGGTGTTGGAGATGTCGAAGAAGTTGTGATCCGCGATCGACAAAGGCTTGGCTCGGATGGCATTGTGACCGTGATCGTTGCACTTTCCCAGCAAACTGGTGATATGGTCATGGGTCCTGAAGTCACAACCAGGGGTGTTGTCCTCTCAGATCTTTCTCTCGAACTGACAGCGCTGATCAAAACTCATGTGGAAATTGCCATCAACTCCTCCGAGCCTGAGGTCAGGAAAGAGTCATCCGCTCTCAAAACAATGATCCACAATAGCCTTAGAAAGTATTTCAAGAAGAACTTTGAGCGGGACCCTGTCATCATTCCCATCATACTCGAGATGTAAAAATGTCCCATAAAATCATATCAGCAGGAAAATCTTGAGTGTGGACAAACTGACGGAAAAGGACTCCTCCAGGGAGTCTCATCATATGAACACGCTCCTTCGAAGAGTGCAGCAAGTTTTTCTCTGGACGCTCACTTTGTTTCTCTTGATGTCCCTGTTGACATCAAACAGCAGCGACCCGTCCATCCTGACCGTCTCAAGCCTTTCCATACCCCGAAACACCATGGGTTTCTGGGGTGCGAGTGTGGCAGCCGTCCTTTATGAATCGCTTGGGCTATCCGCCATTCTTGCCCCTATCCTTCTGGCGAGTCTTTCACTTTTTCACCGACAGTCAAAAAATCCACCCCCATGGTCTATCCTGGGATGGATTCTCTTAACACTCTCCCTCCCACCACTTCTTTGCATGATATTTTCCAAAACTCTCACCGCCCCATACCAGCCTGGTGGCACCATTGGTGCAAAAATTCTTGCCTTTTCCCTTTCAAAGCTGAACAAGCCTGGCTCCATGCTCATTCTGGGAGGAATGCTGCTCACATCGCTTTTATTTCTTCTTGCTCCAATTGTGGCCTTTATTGGAAGTCAAAAAGGAATATCCATCACAGACTGGCTGAGACAAAAAAGGGACTCGATCAGATCTCTATTGGTCAAGGACACCGATCCCCAATACATCGTTGTAAAAGAAGAAGAGACCTCACCATTGAATCCGAGCCAGATGGTTGAACCCCTGCCAGCAAAAGAAGAAGCCGTCGAGCAAAAACCAAAACCGAACCCAAATTCCAAAAAGAATCTCCCCGGACCTTCTGGCCCATCCGATTTTTCCAGACCACCCCTCCCGACCAGTGACCTTCTCGATCCATCGGGAACAGCAAAGGAGGTCATGCCCCAATCTCAAATAAGGGAAACAGAGAAAACACTTGCCGACCTTTTCAGGACTTATGGCGTCCCGGGAAAGATGGTTGGATCCCAACCCGGTCCCGT
Source organism: Leptospirillum ferrooxidans C2-3 (assembly GCF_000284315.1). NCBI lineage: Bacteria > Pseudomonadati > Nitrospirota > Nitrospiria > Nitrospirales > Nitrospiraceae > Leptospirillum > Leptospirillum ferrooxidans. The sequence continues at coordinate 1,748,393 of NC_017094.1, forward strand.
CGTGACCCTCTTTGAATTTCTGCCTGCTCCTGGAACAAAGGTCAGCCGGGTGACAAGTCTGACCAGCGAAATTTCCATGGCATTAAAAGCCCCTCAAGTCAATCTCCATGTTCCCATTCCCGGAAAATCCACGATTGGCCTCGAAGTTCCAAACCCTGTCAGACAACTTGTGACTTTCAGGGAAATCCTTTCCAGTCCCAGCTTTCGCTCTATCAACTCCCCCCTCTCCCTGGCCATCGGGAAAACGATCAACGGTGATCCCTACGCAGTGGATCTTGCCAGAATGCCGCATCTCTTAATTGCCGGTGCAACGGGAACGGGAAAATCCGTCTGCATGAATGTCCTCATTGCAAGCATTCTCATGAGCGCAAGACCGGAAGATGTCAGATTTATCATGATCGACCCCAAAAGACTCGAGTTTGCGCCCTATGAAGGCATACCACATCTTCTGGGACCGGTCATAACCGACCCCAAGATTGCCGCATCCAAACTGCGGATTCTCGCAGATGAGATGATCAGGCGATATGATTTGATGAAAGACACCGGTGTCAGAAACATCAGCGAATACAGAAAGGCGGTGCCTGAGAAAGACTGGTTCCCCTTCATAGTGGTCTTGATCGACGAACTTGCCGATCTCATGCTGAGTCTGAAAAAAGATGTGGAACCGCCCATTATTCGGCTGGCCCAGATGGCGAGAGCGGCCGGCATCCATTTGATACTGGCAACACAAAGACCGTCTGTTGCTGTCCTGACCGGGCTGATCAAAGCAAATATTCCGACAAAGATCGCATTTCAGGTAACAAGCCAGATCGACTCCAGGGTCATACTCGACCAAGGAGGTGCAGAAAGTCTTCTGGGGGCTGGCGATATGCTGATGAGGCCTCCGGGAACGGATGCGCTCAGGAGACTTCATGGAGCCTTTATTTCCGAATCAGAACTTTCAAGGCTTGTTACCTTCTGGAAAGAATCTCCCCGAGTCTCCACTGGAACAGACAACAGCCTTGGCGATATCATGGAAAGGTTGACCCTTTCGGAAATTCCCGGAGATCAGCAAACCCGATACGGCTCCATGGACGATGATGACTCCTCGGATTCCAATGATGGCCTCTATGAAGAAGCAGTCGCCATTGTCCGACGGCAGGGCAAAGCTTCCACATCCCTCATACAGAGACACCTCCGGATCGGCTACAACCGGGCGGCTCGCATCATTGAACGAATGGAAGAGGAAGGGCTGATCGGAAAACAGGATGGCAGTAAACCGAGACCGCTTTTAAAAGGACATAGAAATCATGAACAGGAAGATTGATACAAAAGTGGTAATCCCGACCACGCTATCCAGAGTGGCGGCCATTGCCTGGCTCGCACTACCTGCTTTTCTGTTTTCCATCTCAGCCATCCCTGTTCATGCGGAAGAGCTCTCCCCCCAGGGGATGTTGAAAAAAATGTCAGCCTCCGTCAAAAAACACCCTGGCTTTACTGCAAGATTCCGCCAGACACTCTCCCCGCCAAATAGTGGAGCGATCCGGTCGGAGGGAGACCTGATTTTTGGGCAGGGAGGAAAAATGATCCTCCATTACCAAAAACCCAAGGGACAGGTCCTTCTGCTGTTAGGAAACAAAATGTCATTTTATATTCCTCAAAACACTCAGTTGATCAACAAAACACTCAAAAGCCGGACCATTCCGGAGACCCCTGCACTTTTGCTGGAAAAAATCGCAGAGCTTGACCAATATTTCTACATACGTCCCGAGTCTCCCGGGAAAAGTGTTTCGGGGGAGACGATTTCTTTGGTACCCAAAGAAGCAGACAGACATCTGGCCCTCGCCAGAATTACCATCGACCCCAAAACATGGCTTCCCCAAAAAATTGTGTTCATGGAGGTCAACGGCGTCATACTTTCGATCACCCTTACCGATATCCGGACACTTTCGACACTCCCCAACCAATCGTTCACAATGGACATCCCTCCGGGAACAACCATTGCCCAAAGCCCTGAAGGATCAAACTGATGCCATCAAGGAAAGCTGCCAAGCCCATTTCACAATCCAATGGAGCCACTTCTCCGATGGACTTCATTGTGATCAAGGGAGCAAGACAACACAATTTGAAGAATCTGGATATCTCCCTACCCCGGAACAAGCTGGTGGTGATTACCGGTCTTTCAGGGTCGGGGAAAAGCTCTCTGGCTTTCGATACACTTTACGCTGAGGGACAGAGACGTTATGTAGAATCCCTTTCTGCCTATGCCCGCCAGTTTCTGGAGATGATGGACAAACCAGATGTCGACAGTATTGACGGCCTCTCTCCCGCCATTGCAATCGACCAGAAGGTCACCTCCAAAAATCCCAGATCAACGGTGGGAACGGTGACAGAAATCCATGATTACCTGAGGCTTCTTTTTGCCCGTATCGGCCATCCCCATTGCCCGTCATGCGGACAGTCCGTCAGCCCACAGACAGTGACACAGATGGTCAATCAGCTCATGGGCGGTCCCGAGGGGGAAAAGCTCATCATACTCGCCCCGACGGTTTCTGACCGAAAGGGAGAATATCGAAAAGAGATCGCACGGATATTGAAAGAAGGATTTACCCGCATCCGGCTTGACGGAGTTGTCATGCCCATTGAGGAAATCACGGAGATTGACCGAAAAAAATCCCACAGGATTGAAATCGTTATCGACCGTATTTCTCTTAGAGAGGGAATCCGGCAGAGACTAGCCGAAAGCATCGAGACAGGACTGACTCATGGCGGCGGGATGGTCATCATCCACCGCCCTGACCTGAAAACAGACTTGATTCTTTCAGAGCGTCAGGCCTGCACGACCTGCAATATCAGCCTTCCGGAAATCACACCCCGACTATTCTCCTTCAATTCTCCATATGGAGCCTGTTCAAAATGCTCCGGGCTCGGAGTCCTCCTTGAGGTTGACCCGACACTTCTCGTACCCTACCCGGATCTCTCCATTGCGGAAACGGCGATCAAGATTCTGGAACACCGAGCCTTTTCCGACATTCGAAACCGTTTCATCAAGTTTTTGGAAATCTCCGGAATTTCCAGGTTCACTCCATTTGGGAAACTTCCGGAATCGGAAAGGGAGATGATCTTTCATGGAACCTCTCCAGAGAAGGGTTCCCCACAGAACATCCGATTTGCAGGCCTCCTTGGTTTTTTGCAGGATCTTTACCATAAGGGGAATCTTTCCATCTGGGCAAAGTCGGAGCTTGAAAGCGTCATGTCCGAAAAGGATTGTGATGCCTGTGGTGGAGCCCGGCTGAACCCCGAGGCGCTCGCCGTTCGTGTCTCTGATCTTTCGATCAGGGACTTTTCGAACATGACGATTCATCAGGCATCTTGTTTTATTGATCAGATGACTCTTTCCGAAAAAGAAAAAACCATCTCCGAAAGGATCCTGAAGGAAATCCGTTCGAGGCTGAATTTTCTTCGGGAGGTCGGACTTGAGTACCTGACGCTCTCAAGAAGCGCCGGTACTCTTTCCGGTGGCGAATCCCAAAGGATCCGTCTTGCGACACAGATCGGGTCCGGATTAACAGGAGTTCTGTATATCCTCGACGAACCCTCCATCGGACTTCACCCCCGGGATAACCAGAAACTTCTCAAAACTCTTCTTCATCTGCGGGATATCGGAAATACAGTGATTGTTGTTGAACATGATGAAGAAACCATTTTGCTCGCGGATGATGTTGTGGACATGGGGCCCGGTGCCGGCAGGATGGGAGGAGAAATCCTGTCCCATGGAACCCCCATTGAGATCCGTAACGATCCAAAATCCCTGACCGGTGACTACCTTTCGGGAAGAAAGAAGATCGAACGGAAAAAAAATCTTCAAAAACCATCGGAATGGCTTTCCATCATCGGTGCGTCGGAACACAACCTCAGGAATATTGATGCCCATTTCCCCCTAGGGATGATGACAGTCGTTACCGGAGTTTCGGGATCGGGAAAAAGCACACTTGTCATCGATATCCTATACAAGCGCTTGGCAAAGGTCTTCTCCCAGGGACGGGAAAAGCCCGGAAAGTGCCGGGAACTTCGTGGTGTGGACAGGATTGACAAAGTTGTCAACATTGACCAAAGCCCGATCGGACGGACTCCCCGATCCAATCCAGCCACCTATACCGGTGTTTTCACCCCGATCAGGGACCTTTTCGCTCAGGTTCCGGAATCCAGGGCAAGAGGATATGAACAAGGACGATTCAGCTTCAATGTGAAAGGCGGACGTTGCGAAGCCTGCCAGGGCGATGGAGTCCTCAAAATCGAAATGCACTTTCTGCCGGATGTCTACGTCACATGCGATCAGTGCAATGGACTCCGATATAACAGGGAGACCTTGGAGATTCTCTATCACGGAAAAAACATCTCGGAAATCCTTTCCATGACCGTGGAGGAAGCACTGGATTTTTTTGCACCCGTCCCGATTGTCCGATCCAAGCTTTTAACCCTTCGGGATGTTGGGCTTGACTACATCCATCTTGGACAAGCCGCCACGACTCTTTCCGGAGGAGAAGCGCAGAGAATCAAACTGTCCAAGGAACTTTCAAGAAGATCGACCGGCAAAACCCTTTACATTCTCGACGAGCCGACTACCGGCCTTCACTTCGCGGACATCCAAAAGCTTTTGGATACACTGCATACACTTGTCGAACAGGGAAATACAGTCATCATTATCGAACATAACATTGATGTCATCCGGGGAGCAGACCATTTGATTGATCTCGGGCCGGAAGGCGGGGACAGGGGAGGACAGATTGTCACGACAGGCTCGCCGGAGGAAGTGATGAAAAGCAGGAACTCCTATACAGGAGAGGCCTTACGGAAAAGGGTCCTGTGATTTTACAGGGGATCACAAAAAGACTCATGACTCCAACAGGCATCATGACCTTTTCCCTTTCAACCAATATTTTTCTGGCACTGGCAAAGATTACGTGGAGCCACAGGATTCACTCTGTATCCATGCTAGCGGACGGCTACCATGCCCTTCTGGACTCCGTTTCCGGGATTCTGTGCCTGGCGGCACTTCTTGTTGCCCAAAAGCCCCCTGACAAAGATCACCCTTACGGACATATCCGCTTTGAAGCCCTTGCGCAGCTGGGAGTGAGCGCCCTGCTTCTTTTTACCGGATATGAAGTTCTTTCAAGAACATATGATCAGTTCCATAACCAGATCACACCGAATGTCACATCGGGTTCCTATGTCATCATGCTTTTGGCCATGGCTGTGCAGACGATCACGATGAGTCTTGAGAAGGTTGTCTACAAAAAAACCGGAAATGCTCTTGTCCACTCCGATGCGCTCCATTTCCAATCGGATATCCTGTCTTCGTTTACGGTGCTTGCGGGATTAGTGGCATCCGGACTGGGGTACCCTGTCATCGATGAAATTGCGGGCCTTGCCATAGCGATCCTGATCGGACACGCAGGTTGGGAGCTTATGCGGGAGGGAACAAAGATCCTCTCCGATCATTCTCCGCTCGATCCACAGGAAATCATTGAAATAGCCTTATCCACTCCGGGAGTCAAAAGCTGTTACCAGACCAGATCCCGCGGCTCATTGTCCCATATCACCATGGATATGACCGTTGGAGTCGATGGATCCCTTACCGTCTCCCAGGCACATGGGATTGCCCATCTGGTGGAAAGTCGAATCCGGGAGAAACACCCAGCTGTCGTCGAAGTGATCATTCACATAGAACCCAATCAAACGGAGGAGGAACACCATGTCACCCCATATTCTCACTAACTCTGAAAAACCACTTGCAATCACCATGGGAGATCCGGGGGGAATCGGGCCGGAGGTGATCGTCAAGTCCTGGTTGAATCCCGAGATTCAAAAAGTCGACCGGATTGTGATTGGTGACCCGGAAATCATGAAAGATGTCGCCCGACGTTACGAACCCTCCCTCGTGGTCAGGACAATCACAGATGCCGAAGAGTTTTCAAAAGACCCGGGAGTCATGGATGTCATGATTCCCAGTCTGGACAAACCACTCGAATCAATCATCACGGAGTCAAACAGGCTCATGGCCGGCAGGTGGTCCTATGCCTGTGTCAGACAGGGAGTGGAGCTGTCCATGGTCCGAAAGGTTGCTGGTATTGTAACGGCCCCCCTGAACAAAAAGATGCTTCATGCTGCAGGCTATCAATATCCCGGCCACACAGAACTGATCGCAGCACTCACGAATACAGAACATTACGGGATGATGCTTGTCGGAGGTCCACTCAGGGTCATCCTCGTTACCACACACATCCCGTTTAAAGACATCGCTTCAAAAATCACAAAGGAGAGGGTTCTGGAAACCATTCGCCTTGCCAAACAAGCCACCGAGTATCTCGGTCTTGAAAACCCGAAGATCGCGGTTGCCGCACTGAACCCGCATGCGGGAGAGGCTTCACTGTTCGGGAACGAGGAGGCAACGAGCATTTTCCCCGCCATTCTTGAAGCCAGATCAGAAGGAATTGAAGTCGATGGCCCCATTCCTGCAGATACGCTTTACGCTAAGGCAGCCCAAGGAAGATACTCGATCGTCGTCTCCCAGTACCATGATCAAGGCCTCATTCCTCTGAAGATGCTCTCATTCGGCCAAGGCATTAATGTCACAGTCGGGATTCCCATCATCAGGACCTCAGTGGACCATGGCACAGCATACGATATCGTTGGAAAAGGCATTGCCAATCCGGGATCAATGACAGAAGCGGTCAAGCTAGCTCATGAACTTGTTCTCAGGGTTGAGAAAAATACAAAAAAATGAACGACACAATGAAGGCCGGAGGATCCCTCTCAAGATTTGGGAGCATTCTTCCGATAGGACTCACGTATCCAAAGCGTACTTGGCCATAAGCAACGCTTGACACAGTCAAAAAACAGTTTTCTTTTTCAGGAATGACAAAACCCTGAAGGAAAAGGAATCCACCATGAGGACACCCAAAATGTCACGATTCATCAAAACCGTTTCTGCCTTTTTTCTTGTCGGAGCTCTCCTTTTGGCTTCAACCGTACCCACTAAAGCCTTTGCTGGAGTTGCCGCCAATGGGCAGCTGAACCTGATGGTTTTCGGGAACTATGACTTTACGGCACTCGACTCATCCAATCTTCCGATCAATCCAACAGGTCCTAATCAAACCTTTGCAAAGAGCTTTGAAAACGGGTACGGAGCAGGAATTGGATTTGCCTACTGGATGACCGACAACATCGCATTCAGGATGATGGCCCAAGGAAACATGTTCCAGGGAAACCAGAGTGGTTTTTATTCCGCCAACTCCATCAAGTCCGCCCCCATTACAGCTGGTCTTGAGTTTAACCTTTTGGGAGATCCCGAACACTTTTTCTACGCTGTTGTCGATGCAGGAGGAGCCTATCAGGAGCTCGTAACCGGAGCATCCGCCTTTGGGGGCACTGAGCTTTCTCACGGTTGGTCCAGCTATGGTGATGCCGGAATCGGTATCAATTTCGCCTATTTTTTTGTAGAAGCCAAGGTCGCCTACCTTCCCCAGTTTATTCCCCAATTTACGCAGGGACAAAATGGGTCATTCTACATCCCGATCACCGCCGGATTCAGCTTCTAGATCTGATCGATCCATGGTTCAACATACCAAAAAGGCGCCGGGTCAATACGGCGCCTTTTTTAGTGATCTGCTAATATGTTTATGATCTCTTCAATTCTCAAAAGACCATCATGCAAACTTTTCGGTTGGAAGGACCCAACTTGGACAAGCTTCCCGGATTTCGTCCCCTCTCGCTTTTCCCGATATTCTTTTTTCTTCTTTTGACGACATGCCAGTCACTCCAGCCCCGAAACTCAACGCTTCTTTCAATCCCGAAGGCCCAGATCCTCCTCTCGGGGATCACCAAGGGCAAGGTGACTGTTGTCAAAACCTTCAATGGTCCTTCCGGATTGACTGGAATTTTGATCAAGGAGAATTCAACCCATCTCGCGATTGTCTACGCCACAGCAGATGCGAAAACACTCATTGCTGGAACCCTCTTTGACAAAAATGGAATCAACCTCACCAAACAGTCTGCGGATGCCTTTCTGAAAGAAGAAACCAATTCTGCTCCCAAAAAAACACAATTTCAGGAAGATGAAGCAGATCAGATCAAGGTCTCCCCTTTCAAAATGGATCTGTTAGAAAAAGAGACCTCATTTCTTTCGCAGGGACAGGGATCCAAAGTTCTTTGGATTTTCTTTGATCCAAACTGTATCTGGTGTCATCGCCTTTTTCTCATGATCCATCAGCACCCCATTCCAGAAACAATCGAAATACGGTGGATTCCTGTCGGATTTCTCAAGTCAGGATCGATCGGAAAGGCTTCAGCCATCCTGAAAAACGGATTTGCTGAACTGAGCAAAGACGAAATCAACTTTGATACAGAAAACGAAGAGGGCGGAGCACCCATCATTTCCTCTCCAAAATTTCGCTCCATGGTTCAAAAGAACAACCGCATCCTGAAGCTTCTGGGGAATGGTGGTCTTGAAACCCCCACTCTGATTTATCGGAAAAAAGGAATCAATTACCTCTTTCCTGGATTCCCTGACAAAGGGGAATGGGCAGGAATTATCGGAGCGCTCTCACCATAGGAAAACTCTTTCATTCTATTACCAGGAAGACTGGAACACATGCATCAAAAAGATAGCTTGATTTCCGATAACGCCATTCGCTTTCACCCTTCGTCATTTTTTGAACATTTGGCCTTATCCGATGAATAAGGACGTTATTATTATCGGAGCAGGGGCAGCAGGAATGATGTGCGCGATTTCCGCAGGAGAAAGAGGACGCCGGGTGCTCCTAGTGGACCATTCCAGAACACTGGCTGGAAAGATACGCATTTCCGGAGGTGGAAGGTGCAATTTTACCAATCAAAATGTTGGAGCGGAAAACTATATTTCGGCAAATCCGCATTTTTGCCGCTCTGCACTGTCAAGGTTTACACCACAAGATATTATCGGATACCTCCGAAAACATAATATTGACTGGCAAGAAAAAAAACTTGGCCAGCTCTTCTTAAAAAATACATCCAGAGATATCATCGATATGCTGAGGCAGGAATGTCTTGAAACGGGTGCTGAGTTTCTGACCGGCAAAGAAGTTGTCGAGGTCCATCATGAAGCAGGCAAAAAAGATCGAGAATTTACGGTCCTGATCGAAAACCAAGCGATCTCCGCGCCATCTCTCGTGATTGCAACCGGAGGGTTGTCCGTTCCTGAAACGGGATCAAGCCCTTTCGGCTACAAGCTTGCAAAACAATTTGGATTGCAAGTCACGGAACTTAAACCCGGCCTGGTCCCAATAACAACACAATCAGGATTTCCGGACCTTGCGGGGATATCCATACACACCATTGCCACCTGCAACAAGATGAGCTTCAGAGAAGATCTCCTTTTCACTCATAATGGACTCAGCGGCCCTGCCATTCTCCAGATTTCATCTTATTGGAATTCTGGTGACCCGATTGAACTGGATCTTTTACCGGGTCTTGAGGATGTATTATTGGCCGATTACCCAGGAAAAAAATTGCTTTCGACAGCACTTGCCCAATATCTTCCAAAAAAATTTGCACAATACTATTGCCGCAATTGGCTGGAAGACAAAGCCATTGGTCACTATTCACTTAACCAACTCAAAATGATCGAGAAGAACCTCCATAGATTTTCCATAATCCCCACCGGGACCGAAGGATTCAGAAAAGCAGAAGTCACTGTTGGCGGCGTTTCGACCCATGAGCTTTCATCAAAAAGTATGGAGTCGAAGAGAGTTCCAGGTCTTTTCTTTATCGGAGAAGTTGTCGACGTTACAGGATGGCTAGGAGGATATAACTTTCAGTGGGCATGGTCTTCAGGCTATGTGGCCGGAAGTTTTGCATGAACTTTTTCTTCATTCTGAATAAGCTTATTGACGAGTGTCAGGACAACAACTTCAGGTCTGATCCCAAGTCGAACAGGAACACCAAAATACCCGACGCCGCCATGGATGAAAAGCTGTTGCAGTCGCCCATTCGAGGTACGCTTGAAAAGTCCTATATCCAGACGATGAAACAGTCTTGCCAAATTCCACCCGCTGCGAAACATTCCGATCTGGCCACCATGGGTATGACCGGACAGTGTCAGGTCAGCATGGTAAGGGGAAAGAGTCTTCCAGACATCCGGTTGATGTGCCATCACAATGACAAGGCTTTCATTGCTTTCTGGTATTCTGGAAAAAGCGAGCGCCGGATTGGGCCCCCCTTCTGGAGAGACTTCTTTTCCGGCTGGGTCGGACAACCCTACAACCCAAAGATCTGCACCCTTTATAGATACAGCCCTGCTATCATTTTCAAGAAGATCAAACCCCCCATCCAAAAAAGCTGAATAAACGTCCTTGCCACCGATCCATTGTTCATGATTTCCCATAACAAGGAATCGCCCGTAGCGCCCCTGGACATCTCCAAATATTCTTGAAAATCGTGGGACTTCTTCAATGGAGTGATCGATCATGTCCCCAGTAAATACCAAAAGGTCTGGTGCCAGGGACAGAACTGTCTCCCGAAGTCTTAAGAGGTCCCGTTCAAACAGAAACCCACCCACATGGACATCAGACAGTTGAACAACTCTAAGCCCATTCAAGCCATCAGACATATGAGGAATCTCAATTGTTATGTTTCTGACAAAGGGACCCTTCAGACGGTAAAAAAACGACACCAGAAAAACGACCATGAGACCTGAAAAAACGACTGGCCATGTCTGCTTGAGATTAAGACAGGATAGACATCCTACGGGATTCGAAAACATCAGCTGAAGCAAAAATCCCAACGCGATTTGGCCAGAAATAACAACGGAAAAAAAGAACTGCCCAAAAAAAACGGGAAACAGGCGAAATGGTCTTTTCAGCCCCAGACGGAAAGAAAGATTCAGCCAGAAAACCATAGCTGCAGAGGTTAACCAATAAAAATAAACAACAAGCGGATTGAAACCAAGAGACAAAAAGAACCGACCGACTACCCACTGGCAAAAAACATAGAGAAACATCAAGATGAAAAAGAAAAACCTAAATCTCATCGCGAACCAGCTTGTTCATCATCATGCGGAAAAATGAGAGTCTCTCCATCAAAAAACATGGACTTCTACTGTAAAATAGCGGTGTGGATGATCTTTCATGTCCTTCAGCAAATCATTGACCCGATCGAGCGTCGCATTAAATTTTGCCGTCATTTGCTCATTATTTAAAAGCTCTCCCGCCACCCCTTTTCCATTTGCCAGATTTCTCAGCAGAGTATTCAGGGAAGCTAAACTTTGAGCGAGTGATTTCGCCATATCCGGGTCATGCGACAACTCTCCGAAAGTTCCCTTCGGATCGTTCGCCGCCTGTAACAATTGGTCAAGATGATCAATGCTTCTTGAAAGTCTTCGGGCCATTTCGGGAGAATTCATCAACTGGGGAATCGTACCGCTTCCAGTTCTCATCGTCTGGGTAATGGCATTGAGATTTTTTGCAGACGCATCAAGATCCTGATACAGGGACTTGCTTGTGACAAGAGAGCCGATCGTCCCTTCTCCAGAGTTCAAGCCACCGATGAGTCTGTTCAACTCAAAAGAAAGCGCATTCAGGCTTTTCACCAGATGATTCCCTTTTCCGAGAACGGACTCAAGGGTCTGGGTTCCGGAACCCATGATAGGAATCGCAGGATTTAAAGGGCCTTTGCTCAGATCTCCGGGAATAAGCTCCACAAACTTGATTCCCATTAGTCCCTGTGTCTCGATTCTTGCAGTGGCCTCTTCCGAAAGGTCAGGAAGACGTGTTGCGTCCAGACGGAGTCCGACCTGCACAAATCGCTCTCCCTTGATCTGGACAAGATGGATCTCCTTCACAAATCCACTAGTGATACCGGCAAGACGAACAGGTGCACCGACCGTCAACCCCCTTACATCCTTGAAAAGTACGGTCAGGTGGACCTGTTTTGAAAATATCTCATGGACCTTTCCATAGGTCACAATGGCGAGGATGCCCAAAAGAAAGCTCACCCCGACGATGATTCCCACACGCATTTCCGAAAATTTCACATTGACGCTTCTTTTCATGGCCATAAATCGACCCATCCCCCCGAAACTCTGCCATCAGAGCAAACAAACCGATGCTTCATACCGCCAGAAATGTCCTGACAAATGGGTCAGAACTTTCTGAAATGACATTCCGGTCACCTGTGACCACAAGTGATCCGTCCTTTACAAATGTAAAGAAGTCCCCCACGCGAAAGGCATCCTGCAAATCATGTGTCACAACGAGGCTCGATGCGGCAAACTCCTTTTGGACTTGCCTGATCAGGTCACAAATGGACTTTGAGGTAAAAGGATCCAGCCCGGTGGTGGGTTCATCATATAACATGACCATCGGATCTTGGGGAGCCATTGCCCTTGCAATCGCAACTCTCCGCTTCATCCCCCCGGATAGCTCCCCAGGATATAAGTTGATCGTTTCGATAAGCCCAACAAAGCTGAGAAGAAGTCGAACTCGCTCCTCTATTTCAGCATCGGTCATGTCGGTGTGCTCCCATAGCCAGAAACCGACATTCTCTCCAACCGTCAACGAATCAAAAAGTGCCCCTTCCTGAAAAACCATCCCAATTCGCTGGCGGTAAGACAGGAGTTCATTTTGGCTGAGGCTGTCAACGACCGCACCATTCACCACAATCCTTCCAGTCATGCAGTGAAGAAGCCCTAAAACTCCCTTTAGAAGAGTGGACTTTCCCGAACCGCTTCCTCCCAATATCACGAGCGTTTTCCCATCGGGGATTTCGATATTGATATCCCTGACAATGACCTTTTCACCATACCCAAGGGAAACGTTTTCGAACTGGATCACCCTTCGTTTCCCCAAAGATTGAGAAGAAGCTTGCTGATCAGAAAATTCGCAACCAGTATCCAGACCGCAGCTGCAACGACAGCTCGGGTGGTTGTCCGACCAACCATCGCGGCACCTCCTCCGGCTTTCATTCCATAGAAGCACCCGACAGATGTGAGGATAAATCCAAAAAAAATCGGTTTAACCGCTCCATTCACCAAGTTTGGAAGTGTCAATGCTTCCCTTACCCCAGACCAATAAAGCGGAGCGGGAATATGTGCAGCCAAAAAAGCGATCACAAGACCGCCAAAAATCCCCAGAAAATCCCCTATGACAGACAGGATTGGCATCATCACAATCCCTGAAAGGATCCTGGGAGCCACGATTTGATCAATCGGATCAACACCCATTACGGACAAAGCCTCTATCTGGCTTGTGGCCTGCATCATCCCGACTTCGGAAGCAATGCCGCTTGTCACTCTGGCGGACATCACAAGAGATGCCATCACCGGCCCCATATCCCGGACGATCGACGTTGTCACCACTTTACCTAAAAGCGCTTTGGCACCATAGGGAGCCATAACAACCTCAAACTGCAATGCCATGTCGAGTCCTGCAAAAAGACTTGCCAAAAAAACAATTGGCACCGATCCGACCCCGATACGATCCATCTGGATCAGAACTTCCCTGCTTCTGAAGTTTATCAGGGAATATCTCGCCGCATGATAGATCATAAGGCTAAAGGACTGGACGGATTCAATAAGGTCGACAAGCATTTCAGTGATTCCGGAGCATATCTGTCATTTTGGAGCGAACTCCCTCAACTGATCAATAAGATTGCCCAAAACAGGATCATTTTTTTCGGGCGGATTTTCCATTTCAGCAAGTCTCCTGATCACCGCAAGATTTAATATATCCTCCGGAGTCCCCTCTTTTTTGGGAGTTTCAAGAACCATTGGAGTATCAAAAAACCGCTGATCATGGAGGAGTCGCCAAAAAAACCACGGACCGATATGACCGATACCAATATGTGTATGCCGATCTTTTGCGGAACCCAGAGCAGCATAAGCATCATTCAAATGAAAAGCATCCACCTTCCTCTTGGGGGCAGCATCAAGGAATCGGGAGATCGTTTCCAAATATCCTGATTCGTTTCTGATCTCGTACCCACTTGCAAGAAGATGACATGAGTCAAGGCAGACTCCCATTTTCTCTGGTTGCCCCACCAGCTCCATAATACGAGCAATCTCTTCAGGAGATCTACCAAGGGTATGACCAGCTCCTGCCGTATTTTCTATAAGCAGTTTTGTCTTTCCGGATGACTTCTTCTCAACAACGGATGAGATCATCTCTGAAGCGCGTTCAAGTGCTTCTCCTATTGGCGCACCCCCACTAGATCCCGGATGAAGGACCAAGCCCAATGCACCTAGCCTGTTGGCAAGCTCCCATTCGAGATTCAGCGTGATTGATGATTTTAGGATAAGGTCCGGGCGAGGGGTAGCCACGTTGATCAAATAGCTGGCATGAATCAGGAAAGGAGCGCCAGAGAGCTCCGAAAGACATCTGCTGCGAAATTCTTCAACCTCTTGATCTGTGAATTCAGGGAAATCCCATGTTCTCGAAGAGTGAGTGAAAATCTGGAAAGAGGAACAGTCGATACGGGAAGCCCTGGAAACAGATTCCGATATTCCACCGGCAATGGAAACATGAACGCCCGCCATTACCATGGAGATCACCTCATGATTAAAAACCTATCGATAGGACACATTCCTGAGAGCAAGACTTGGGAAAGTGCCCAAGCCAAAAAAAGGGAGGGAGCCCCCCCTCCCTCTCATGATTTCAAAAAAAGAACGCTCAGATAGCTCACAAAATTCTAGTGCTTCACAGGAGGCGGTGAAATGGGATGATCATTCCCCCCCATCATCATCTGTTGCAATAGTTTTTTAACTTTCGCAAACTGCTGGTCGGTCAAAACCTTGTGGGCATCTGACAACATTTCAATCCGGGCTGTCATAATGTTTTTCTTATGTTGCAAAACCCTGTCAATATCCTTTTTTAGTACACTGACATTGACATCTTTTTGCATGAGAAGCTGCATGCCTTCCATATGGATGAGGTGAATCCGGTTTTTCTCCACTTCTTTCAGTTTTTGGAACTTCATACTGATCGCCTGCAATTTTGAAACCTGATCAGCTGTTAAGCCCAGATTCTCCTGATTCATCAAGTAGAAACCGATTGGACCATCCTGCATCGGACTGGCAGTTGCAACGAGTGGCTGAAAAAACAAGAGTGAAAAGGCAGACAACAACAAGAATACAACAGATACCTGAACCGACCGATTTCTCATCGAAAAGAACTCTCCACCTCTCATCGACTATCTCAAAAAGCCTCATTTGAAGTCCTTCTGGGATGGCCACTTTATCATGACATGAGGCTATCACAGACCTTGAGGCTTGTCGAGATTGCAGGATGACTGACAGACATCATCTGCCCGAGGAAATAAGGGCGAGGAGAAGATACTTGCCCCACAACTTCCCATGCTCCGAAGAAAGAAATCCGGATGACCGTTCAATCCCCTCGCTCAGGCTTCAAACAGACGAATGGGAGTTGATGGCCACTCAAATGACACCAGAAATCGGTAGGCTGCTTTGGACACCGGGAAAAAGAGGGGGATAAGATCACTCCATGGATCGGAAAAAAGATTAACACATCAGGGAAATATCCGAGAGGCTCCCTATTGGCACAATCGTTTGAATCACTGCAGGAATTCTTGAAAAGAAGATTTCAAAACCGACAGATCGTTTCCCGGGAAAAATCATGGCAACCTGATCTGATTTTCAGCACAAGAAACGCTATTTGGAAGGAAGTGAGACAATAAACATCGATCCTTCTCCGGGATGACTTTTCACACGGATCTCCCCGCGCAAAAGCTCAAGGACATGTTTGACAATGGAAAGTCCCAATCCAGTCCCTCCCAATTCCCGCGACCTCGCCCGATCCACCCGGTAGAACCTTTCGAAAATCCGACTCAAATCTTCCTTGGGAATCCCTATCCCGGAATCGCTTACGGCAATTTCGATCCGTCCCGAAAGAAGCTGTCCGGAGATACGGACCGTTCCCCCCGCAGGAGTATACTTCAAGGCATTATCAAGCAAATTGGAGAGGACAAGATTCATCTTGCCTTCATCTGTTTCATACATGAGTGAGGGAGGGTCAATCTCCACTTCAAGAAAGATATTTTTTTCTTTCGCCACCGAGCGAACTGCTTCCAGAATACGATCTACTTGGGTAGCCAGTTCCACTGGCTTCATTATCAAACTGGCTTTACCGGATTCAAGCGTGGCCAAATGAAGCAGATCGGTCACGATCGAGTTCAGACGGTGAGACTGATTCACAATGATTTCAAGGAAGCTTCTTGCTGTTTTGGGATCATCAATCGCACCATCCATCAATGCTTCAGCAAAACCAGAGATAGAGGTCAACGGTGTTCGGATTTCATGTGATACGTTCGCCACAAAATCCTTCCGGACCCTTTCAAGCCTCCGCATCTCTGTCAGATCATAAAACAAAAAAATTCCATACCCTGACCTTGGAGCTCCATCTCCCGGTGTCCTAATCCCAAGAAGACTCCACGTCTTCGACAAACCGCCCGAATAAGTTACTTCCGTATGAACAGGATGATTCCCCGAGAGAACCTCTTCAATCAGATCGTCAATTCCAGCTTTTTTCGCCAGCAATCCAAGAGATTCGCCAACAATTCTCGTTTCATCAGGAAAAAAACGACAGAATGACTTGTTATGAAGGAGAACATGACCTTTTGTGTCAGTGACTGCAACTCCTTCAACCATATGATCAAGAACAGCCTCTGATCGGGCAGCAAGCTCTTTGACTTCAGACTCTTTTAGAAGCTTTTCGGCATGGGATCGACTGACTTGGATATAAATCTCATCAAGAAGATCATCAAACCAGGTATTTTCCTGCATTTTTTGTGGCTTTTGAAACGCTGTCTTAATTTGGAAGCGAATTCTGCGGGAAATTAGGCTCAACAGTAGGAATAAAAATAGCAATGAGGAGAGAATTAATATGGAGCGTTCGAACGTCTCATGAAGTCTCGAAAAGAACCAGCCTTCTGAAAAAGAGATCAGAAACAGGCTTATGACAACACCCCGGAAGGTCACTTTCAATCACTCCCGTCTGGATCATCCGAAAACTTATACCCGATCTGCTTTACAGTCTGGATCTTGTCCTGAAAGGGCCCCATCTTCTTTCTCAGCCTCCTGATGTGGACATCCACTGTCCTATCGGTCCCCTCATAGTCATCGCCCCAGACAAGATCCAGGAGAGTGGCCCGGTCAAGAACCCGACCAGCATTTTTCATCAATGTCTGCAAAAGGGAGAACTCCTTGGCTGTCAATGGCATTGTGACACCTTGGGCAATGGCTTCATGCCGGGACTCATTCACGGAGATACTTCCGATCCGAATGATATCATCCGCCTTGACCTGAGGTTCCAGATGAACCCTCCTCAGGATCGCCCGTATTCTGGCAAGCAGCTCCTTGGGGTTAAAGGGCTTTACCAAATAGTCGTCCGCTCCAAGTTCGAGGCCAATAATCCGATCTGTTTCATCGGATTTTGCCGTCAGAATGATAACAGGGATCTGGTTTGTCTTGGTGTCTTTTTTCAGCATTCTGTTCAAGGAAAGCCCATCGATTCCCGGGAGCATCAGATCAAGAACAATCAGATCCGGCAACTGGGACTTTGCAAGCGCAAGACCATCTGTTCCATTTGATGCCTCAAGAACCTCATAATGTTCCTGGACAAGGTAATGTCGGGCCAATGTCCGAATATCCGCTTCATCCTCTATCAGTAGAATCCGTCGACTCATCAATCATCCTCCTTCACAATGAGAGGAACTTCCGTTATTTTACCGTCCTTGATCTGAAACATTCTTAAACTGGGAGGTGTCGTTACGGGAGAAGTGATAAGGTAAAAAAGATCCGGATAATAGGCCAGGTTCACATCCACCACAGAGGGGTAAGCCTCGGAGATAGAATGAGAATGGTAGATTCCCCAAAGCGACAATCCATCGAGCCTAAGGGATTTCCCGACTGAAAACTGCTCTTTGGGATCCATCTGATATCTGACAGGAGAGTGAAGGGTGTTTGTCATGGGAATGACACGGACCGGGGTACCTTTTTGGTCTGAGGCAATAAGACCACAACATTCCTCTGGGTGCACCGAACGGGCATGGGCAACAATGGACTGGTATAGTGCCATCGAAAAAAAAATAGGCTGGGGAGATTCATTCGCCAAGAGACAACCTTGAACTAAATGGCACAGATCACGTCGGTGGAACCAGTTACCGAGTGGATCGTCGCTTTGGGACCACAAAGCTTGCATTCAGGATCCTTTGGGACCCGAACTCTCCGAAAATCCATTGAAAGGGCATCATAAAGCAGGAGGCGATCCGACAAGGGCTCACCGATTCCCAGCAATAGCTTGACGACCTCAGCTGCCTGCAATGTTCCAATTGTTCCTGCAAGAACCCCTAGAACTCCCGCTTCCGAGCAAGAAGGAACCAGTCCTGGAGGTGGAGCCTCAGGGTAGAGACAGCGATAGCAAGGTGTATCCATGTATCCCCTGATTGCAATGACCTGCCCCTCAAACCTCAGAATCGATCCGGAAACCAGTGGTTTCTTCAAAAAATAGGCCGCATCATTTACAACATAACGCGTTCCGAAATTATCCGACCCGTCAACAATGACATCATACCCGGAGAAAAGCTCCATGGCATTTTCGGATGTCAATCGTTCCTGATGGCAAATAACCTGCACATCCGGGTTGAGCTCATTCATCGTCTTTTGTGCCGATAAAACTTTAGGAACACCCAATGTCGCGGTGGAATGGATGATTTGCCTTTGCAGATTTGACATGTCAACAGTGTCAAGGTCCACCAGACCAATCTTGCCAACACCTGCAGCGGCCAGGTAAAGAGCCACAGGACTTCCCAAACCGCCCGCTCCAATAATCAGGACGCTCGAACCCAACAGGGTCCGCTGACCAATGCCCCCTACCTCTTTTAAGATAATGTGGCGGCCATAACGAATGATCTGCTCTTCAGTCATCTCATTGACCGGCTTTGCAATCCCATGACTCATTGATCTCTCCCCTGGAGATTTTTTCCAGTCTCTTCCCTGAATGAAATAAGCGGGGTCCTACCTGATTGATGATATTAAAAAACGAAACATTCTTCCAATAAAGTACGGTTACCCCTCAAGGATACTTTTCTCAAGTGGATCCACGTGGACACCTTTTTTTCTGAGCCAATCGATTGTCGATTCAATCTCAGAAAGGTCTCCGACCAACTCAAGCTCCATCCATCCGGTTTTATCCGAAACATCCGCTCTGCGGATATTCGGAATGACCTGAAAGTTTTTGGAGATCTCGTAGATGATTGGATCCCGAACCCGGTCCTCGGGGAAGGTCAAATGAATTCGGAGTTGTGCCATTAAACTAAGCCCCCCCGGCAATCGCCGGAATAATAGATACCTCGTCACCGGGAGAGATCGGAGTTGCCACACCCTCCCTGAATCGAATGTCCTCTTCATTGACATAAATATTGATGAACCGTCTAAGTTCACCGGACTCATCCATCATTCTTTCCCTCATTGCCGGGAATCGCGTGATCAAATTGTCCAAGATCTCCTTTACGGATGTTCCTTCCTCCGAAAGCTCAGATTGCCCACCGGCAAGAGGCCTTAAGGGAGTCGGTATGCGAACCAGTACAGACATGAATCCTCCTAGGATTTCGGGTTGACGATCTGTCTAAAGGAAGACAGGTTGGGGTCGATACTGACCGGCTGGGACAAAGAACCTGCAAGAGCTTCCATGGTTTTAAGTCCATTTCCGGTTATATAAGCAACGGTTAGCTCATCCGGTCGTATGGCTCCCTTTTCTGCCAGCTTTTTCAGGCAGGCCACAGTCACCCCTCCTGCAGTCTCGGCAAAGATACCTTCTGTTTCAGCAAGAAGTTTCATTCCGTCGATGATTTCCGAATCCGTGGCCTGTTCAACCTGCCCACCTGACTTTCCAACAACATCAAGAGCATAAAATCCGTCGGCAGGATTTCCGATCGCCAAAGATTTGGCAATGGTATTTGGACGAACAGGAACAATGTGATTTTTTCCGGAAACATATGCCTGGTAAACAGGCGAACATCCCGATGCCTGGGCTCCATTGACCTTCAAAAGCGGATTTTCATCCACAAGGCCGAGGCGGGTAAACTCGTGAAAACCTTTCCAGATTTTTGTCAAAAGGGATCCCGACGCAATCGGAACAACAACTTGGTCCGGAACCCGCCACCCCAGCTGTTCAGCCGTTTCAAAAGCCAACGACTTGGAGCCTTCAGCATAATATGGGCGTATGTTGATATTGACAAAAGCCCATGGATATTCTGCGCCAATCTCGCTGCACAACCGGTTCACATCGTCATAGGTTCCCTTGACTGAAACGACCGTTGGCTTGTAAATCAGGTTACCTAAAACCTTTCCTGCTTCCAGATCATGTGGAATAAAAACAAAGCATTCCATACCGCAACTGGCAGCATGAGCTGAAACCGAATTGGCAAGATTGCCGGTCGAAGCACAGGCAATTGTTGTAAAACCTAATTCCCTGGCTCTTGTAGTCGCCACCGCCACAACCCGATCCTTGAAAGACAAGGTCGGATGATTCACTGTGTCATTTTTAACGTATAGGTTTTTCAGGCCAAGAGCCCGACCAAGGCGATCTGCACGTACCAGTGGCGTCATACCGGCATGAAGTCCAGCCGTAGGCTCTCCAAGGACAGGCAACAGATCTTTGTATCTCCAGAGGGAAACTGGACCAGCCTCAATCGATTTTCGAGAGATCTTCCGTCCAATGACTTCATAATCATACTCAACTTCCAGGGGCCCAAAACAAAACTCACAGACATGTATGGCTAAAAGCTCATATCTTCTGCCGCATTCACGGCATTTTAGCGCTTTCACGCCGGAATGGGCAGAAGGATCAGACTGGATTGGCACAGACGGGTTGCTCATAATCGTGAAGCTCCGTAATGGTTGGATTGTCACCGCAAACGGGACAACGGGGGTTTTTCCGGACACCCACTTTTCGAATAAGAACAGTCAAGGCATCGTAAGTTAAAAGATGGTTCGTCAGAAGGTCGCCTTTTCCCAAAAGGAACTTCAAAACTTCTGTGGCCTGAATTGAACCAATCACTCCGGCAATAACACCGAGAACACCGGCCTCGGAGCATGTCGGGATAGCTCCAGCTGGTGGTGGTTCCCTGAAAATGCAACGATAACAGGCACTTTGTCCAGGAACAATCGTCATCACCTGACCGGAAAATCGAAGGATGCCACCATGAACAAGGGGCTTTCCAGTGAGAACAGCCAAATCATTAATCAGAAATTTCGCCGAAAAATTATCGGTACCATCCACAATGACATCATAAGGTTCAGCAATCTCCCGGGCATTTTCAGAACTCAGGAGTGCCTGATAGGTTTTCACCTCAACATCAGGGTTCAGCGCAATCATCTTTTCCGAAGCTGAAAGAACCTTGGGCCTGCCAACATCCTTGGAGTGATGGATCACCTGGCGTTGCAGGTTGGAAAGATCAACCACATCCATATCCACTATTCCTATATGCCCGACCCCTGCAGCTGCCAGATAGAGGGCCACAGGGCTTCCAAGGCCGCCCGCCCCAATGATCAGGACTCTGGAGTTCAAGAGCTTTAGCTGACCACTCCCGCCCACTTCGGACAACAATATATGCCGGGAATACCGGTGTATCTGATCTTCTGTCATTTCCATCGCAACATCCTCATAAGCTTGATTTTGCCAAACGGCGGCAGAATCAAAACCAACGACACACTAGAGGTTCAAATATTTTTCCATCGAAAAATATCGTTCAAAACTATCACAAACAATTGTCACAACATGTGAGCCTGGAGGCAACTCTCCGGCCAAGCGAAGCGCCCCAACAACATTAGCACCTGAAGTGATCCCTGCCATTATCCCCTCTTCCTGAGAGAGACGTCTGGCCATATCAATTGCTTCACGATCTGAGATCTTCTCAATCCGATCAACAACAGATCGATTAAATGTCCTCGGCTCAAAACCGGCACCGATTCCCTGTATCCGGTGAGGACCAGGAGACCCCCCTGAAAGGACTGGGGAAGCGGCTGGTTCAAGTGCCCATATCTTGAGATCCCTTTTTTTCTCCCGAAGATATCGTCCGACACCACTAATCGTGCCACCTGTCCCGACACCAGCAACGAATCCATCCGGAACCCGACCCAATTGGCGGAAGATTTCAGGACCTGTTGTACGGTAATGGGATTCAGGGTTTGAGGGATTCTCGAACTGTCTCGGCATAAAAAGACCTTTTTCGGATTTTTCCATCTCGGTGGCTTTTCCGATAGCGCCCACCATTCCTTCCCTTGATGGCGTTAAAAGGACTTCCGCCCCCAAAGCCTTGAGATGGGAAACCCTCTCTCCGGAGACACCTTCAGGCATAACGATGGTAATGGCATAACCTTTAAGGACAGCAATTTGCGCAAGGGCAATACCAGTGTTTCCGCTGGTTGCTTCAACAATGCGACCATCCTTGCCAAGTCGGCCATCCCGCTCAGCCTGCTCGATCATGAAAAGAGCCGGCCGATCCTTCACACTCCCGCCAAGATTTCTTGACTCAAGCTTGACCCACACAGTCCGGTCAAGACCCGCCGTCACCTTTGACAAGGGAAGAAGCGGTGTATTCCCGATCAACGCCAAAGGATTTCGAATAACGTCCCCTTCCGGAGAGGTCACAAGCCACCACCCATAAAAAAGAGAATTTCAAGCTCATCATCTTCATTCAAAAGTGTAGAAGGCCATTCTTCACGCTCTACAATTCGGCCATTCAACTCCATTGAAACCAATTGAGGATCCAAACCCTCGATCTCAAGATAGGAGGACAAGGATGTTCCTTCAGGAACATCCTTGCGTTTTCCATTTACTAACATTCTCATAGCAACCTCAGGTTCCCATCTCCCAGGAAGCAAGATAATCCTTCTGCTCCTCAGTCAACGTTTCAATTTTTACCCCCAGTGCCGCAAGCTTCAGAGCAGCGATATCCTGATCCACCGCTTCTGGGAGACGAACAACAGTCTTTTCAAGTGTTTTTCTGTTCTGAACCAAATATTTCGCACCCAATGCCTGATTTGCAAAACTCATATCCATAACCTGAGCAGGGTGACCTTCAGCGGAAGCAAGATTGATGAGTCTTCCCTCTCCGAGAACCATGATTCGGCGACCATCCCTGGTCACAAACTCTTCCACAAAATCTCTCAGGATGGAGCGCTCCTTAGAAATGGACTCAAGATAAGGAAGGTTCAGTTCAACGTTGAAATGTCCCGAGTTGCAGACAATGGCGCCATCTTTCATCGCATCAAAAGCCTCTGCTCCAACGACATTGATATTCCCTGTCACCGTTATAAAAAAATCTCCAAGCTTGGCAGCTTCTTTCATTGGTGCAACGGAATAGCCATCCATGACTGCCTCAAGGGCTTTAATCGGATCAATTTCGGTAACAATGACCCTGGCACCCATTCCCTGCGCTCTTCTTGCGATACCCCGACCACACCATCCATATCCGGCAACAACAACGGTCGATCCAGCAAAAAGACGATTGGTCGCTCTCATGATACCGTCAAGAGTCGACTGTCCTGTTCCGTAACGATTATCAAAAAGATGCTTGGTCTGTGAATCGTTGACAGCAACAACAGGGAAACCCAACACACCCTTCTGGGCCATGCTCTTTAATCGAATGACTCCGGTCGTGGTCTCTTCCGTTCCGCCAATCATTTCCTTGACCCATTCGGGATAATGCGAATGTAGTGTGGAGACAAGGTCTGCACCATCATCCATGGTGACATGGGGTTTTATATCCAGAACGGCCCTGATATGTCGGTAATAGGTGTCGTTATCCTCCCCCTTGATTGCAAATACCGGAATACCATCATTCACAACAAGGCTGGCGGCAACATCATCCTGTGTTGAGAGTGGGTTGGAAGCGCAAAGGTAGACATCGGCTCCACCGGCTTTTAATGCCTTCATCAGGTTAGCCGTTTCTGTGGTGACATGGAGACATGCCGACATGCGAATGCCTTTTAAGGGTTTTTCCCGGGCAAAGTCCTCGGCAATTTTACGGAGAACCGGCATATCCCTGGCTGCCCAGCTGATCCGATGAGCTCCAGCTTCAGCCAATGACTTGTCTTTGATATCAAAATCCATAAGAAAAAATCCTTTCAAAAAAAAAAGTAAAAAGCCAAGTTTAAAAACTCACAAAGCATTCCATAAAAACTATCTGACTAGCCTTTTCTTGCAGCCTCACGTCGAAGATTGTCCACCTGATCAAGCTTCTCCCATGTAAAATCTTCTTCGAGTCGACCGAAATGGCCATAAGAAGCCGTTTTTTTGTAAATGGGTCGGCGCAACTTCAGGTGATCAATGATTCCCTTTGGTGTCAGAGGAAAGATCTCCGCTACAATTTCAGCGATCCGGTCATCAGGAATGGTCGAGGTTCCCTGTGTTTCCACATGAATTGAAACCGGATCCGCAACTCCGATCGCATAAGCCAACTGAACTTCACAACGCGAAGCCAATCCTGCCCCCACAATATTTTTTGCTATATATCGGGCCATATAGCATGCAGAACGGTCGACCTTTGTCGGATCTTTTCCTGAAAAGGCTCCCCCTCCATGTCGCCCCCAACCACCATAGGTGTCAACGATAATCTTTCTGCCGGTCAACCCCGCGTCACCCATTGGACCACCGGTCACAAATCTCCCTGTCGGGTTGATATGAAACGTCACGGTCTTTTCATCCAAAAGATTTTTTGGAATCACCGGTCTAATCACTTTTTCAATAATATCCCGACGAATTTCCTCTTGTGTCACTTCAGGAGCATGTTGGGTTGAAACAACGATTGTCTCAACGCCTACTGGCTTAAATCCATCATACCGAAGCGAAACCTGAGCTTTTCCATCCGGACGAAGATAGGGGAGAAGCCCCGTCTTTCTCACATTGGAAAGCTGCCTTGTCAGCCTGTGTGCCAACAGAATTGGCATCGGCATCAGTTCTTCGGATTCATTGACCGCCATTCCGAACATCAACCCTTGGTCCCCCGCACCTCCAGTATCAACGCCCATAGAAATATCCGGACTTTGGGAGTGAACAGCTGTCAGGACAGAACAAGTTTTATAATCAAAGCCGAAAGAAGCATCCGTATAACCAATCTCTTTCACCGTTTCACGGACAATATCTTCATATTGGGTATTGTGTCGCGCAGTAATCTCTCCGGCTACAATGACAATACCAGTCGTTGTGAGTGTTTCACAGGCGACCCTTGCCATTGGATCCTGAGAAAGGATTGCATCTAAAATTCCATCGGAGACCTGATCACATAATTTGTCTGGATGACCTTCCGTCACAGACTCGGAAGTAAATAGGTAAGGGGCACGCGCCATTGGATCTCCTGTCAGAATCAAGCCAAAAAAAAACCCGGTGCACGAGCACAGGGTTTACATGGAATCAAGCGTAAATACCTGGACTTTTAGCACTTTTTTTAGGTGGTTGCAACAGACCTCAAATCAGTCCACCTTGCACTTTCGATCATAAAACGATACCAGCACCATGTCAATATCTTTAAGAAAAGAGGAAGCGTTTCGCTTCCTCTTTTCCATAACAGCGGAAACAAAGGTCAAATCGATCACATATTCCGGATGATCTCATCTCCAAATTCTGAGCATTTAAGCTCTGTGGAGCCTTCAAGCTGGCGAGCAAAATCATAAGTCACCCGCTTGTTGTGAACAGCCCCACGGAGACCCTTGAGAATCAGGTCAGCCACTTCATTCCAGCCCATGTAACGGAACATCATCTCACCAGACAGAATCACCGCACCTGGATTAACCTTGTCCTGGTTTGCATACTTCGGGGCAGTTCCATGGGTTGCCTCAAATACGGCTGCGCCGGTTTCGTAATTGATATTTGCACCAGGAGCAATGCCGATACCTCCCACTTGGGCAGCAAGCGCATCAGAGAGATAATCTCCATTCAGATTCAGTGTTGCGATAACATCATACTCATTGGCGCGGAGAAGAATTTTCTGAAGAAAAGCATCAGCAATCTCATCCTTGATCAGGAGCTTTCCAGCCGGAGCATTTCCACCACAATCATCCCAACTGACTGTTTTATCTCCGAACTCATCCTTTGCAACTTCATATCCCCATTTACGGAAATAGCCTTCCGTAAACTTCATGATATTCCCCTTATGGACAAGGGTCACACTTTTGCGGTTATTGGCAAGAGCAAAACGGATAGCAGCACGCACAAGACGTTTTGTTCCTTCTTCCGAAACGGGTTTAATCCCGATGCTGGCTGTTTTTGGAAAACGGATTTTCTTCATGACACCAGCTTTTTCAAAAACTTTATAAAGCTCCTGAATGACAGGATCTCCAGTTGCCCACTCTATGCCAGCATAGATATCTTCCGTGTTTTCACGAAAAATAACCATGTCGACGAGCTCAGGATGTTTCACCGGGCTAGGTGACCCGAACCAGGAAACAGGTCGGACACATGCATAGAGATCAAGTTCCTGTCGAAGTGCCACATTGATCGAACGAATACCGCCGCCTACAGGTGTTGTCAAAGGCCCCTTGATGGACATCTTAAACTCACGGTTAGCTGCAAGGGTATCTTCCGGAAGCCATGTATTGGGTCCGTATACTTCATTGGCTTTTTCACCGGCGTACACCTCAAACCACTCGACTTTTTTCTTTCCGCCAAATGCTTTCTTCACTGCAGCATCAAAAACGCGAACGGAAGCATTCCAGATATCCTGCCCAGTTCCATCGCCTGCAATAAAGGGAACGATCGGATTGTCAGGAACAACCAGCTTTCCATCTTTCATTTCAATCTTTTGACCATTTTTTGGGGGGATCAACTTCTGATAGGACGACATACCGCTTTACTCCTTTGTAAAGTTGGGATGATTGTTATCCATGCCGGAAAACAATCATGCATCCCGATTCTCGATTCATTCATTGTTTCGCCCTATTGCGAAACAATAGAAACGAGTCGGATGTTGATTTGACCGATTTAAATCTCAGCACGAATCGCAAACGCATCGCGCCTCTCTCCTTTTTATAAAAGGATTTAAACCCTTTCAGGCCATCCCATTCGACCAAAAAATAGGAAGGGATAGAGCAGACTGGTCTTCCTGGAGATTGGGGCGAAAACTTCAAGTTTGCCGCTTGCGGAGCAGGATGCGACCACATTGCGAAGACATCTTCGGAATATCTCATTGGCGAAATCAGTCAACAAGTCTGGAGAGCATATTTTTAGGATTGATTCTTTTCAGGGATAACCTTCCAGAAACTCAATTTTTCGCACATAATAACAGATCAAACATCTTTGAGAATATTCAGAAAGCACCAGAACACATCTTTTGAATACCCTACTCCCGTGATCCGCCATACCCAAAACGTTGCCAATTCGCACGCATTGTATTTTTAGCGCATTATGAAAAATAATGCAATAGTAAAGGTCTTCAAAGCATTTTACAAAAGAGCGGACACTTAGGTATCGCACAAAATCCAGACAAAAAAAGAGATTACACAAACACTCCCAACAGAACAGTATTCGCACATTCATGCTTTGCGACGAAAATGTATTCCAGATCAATACCAAGAGAAGAATGCCAAAAACAAACATCTAACTTCATTCTCATCCATGCTGTTTATTTATTATTCTATTGATACTTAAACGATATATTCTACGCGGGAGAATCACTTTAACAATCCCAAAGACCTATGGCGGATTTTAGGCAGGAGGGTCTCATTAAAATAATGATCGGAATGGAATCGTAACGAATGGCCGACAAAGCAGAAGCAATTTCACTGTGGTGTGGGGAGGGCATGCATCCTTTAGCAAAATAAATCTTAGCGTCATATTTCATTTAAATATTTAAAATAAAACAGAAAACATACGGATATTTTCAGCTTTTGAGGAGATACCAGCGAACAAACCATGTGATAAGGTTAAAAAACCTACTGGAAAAAGGTCTGTGCTTGAAATTAAAAATAAAAATTGAGTTAGCAGAAAATCATGGGAGGGGGATAGTTAAAAAAAACTTTTTTCAAATATTCCATCCCGAGTAACGAAGAATATTCAATTGGAAATCGATGGAGGATAAAAACATTCTGAAGTAAAACATGGTGGAGCTGAGGGGGATCGAACCCCTGACCTCAAGACTGCCAGTCTTGCGCGCTCCCAACTGCGCCACAGCCCCATAAGGATTTGAGAGATTTCACTCTTTCAACCCGCCAATTCTAGCTTGAAAAATGGCTCTTGGCAAGAGCCAAAGAATCCAAAACTTTCAGGAAAAGATCACTGCATCAAAAACCTATTAAAAATAACGATTTTCAATCTGTACAAAATGATCATATATAGAAATGCCCCTAAAAACACTACAAATACAATCTGATTCGAAAGAGGTTTCATCAAAACGCCAAAATGGGCCAGAACCAGCGCGATCAATACATCAACAACAGAAGAAAGAATAAGCCATCTTCCAGGAAGAGAGTTTCCGGAAGGTCCCCTTTCCCTGATAGCATAGATAGTGGCCTGATTCCCAATAACAAGCGTTAAAAATGCAAGCGAACGAATGCTTCCAAGAGACAAATGAAAAGCTTTCACCCCGAGAAAAAGGATGGTCGTTGAAAAAGTCAAAAAGATAAATGACAGAATCCCCCCCGTAATGGTCAAACCCTGTACATTCCAGACATTGGGTCGTTTTGATCCTTCTACATTATCCGTACTCAGGGACATCGTGAGGAAGTCTCCTGTCAGTAAAATAATGACCATCAGAAGCGGGGTAAGGACTGCGTGATGGGTCACAAGCAGACCTATTGCAAGAAACAACACCGTCACAACCTTTTTAACAATAGAGTTCAGCGTATACGTCTGAATCCTCTGGAAAATCCTTCTCCCTTCCAACACCGTTTCAACAATTCCCTCAAGACCGGGCCGGGTCAAGACGATTCCCGCAGCAGACTTCGCAACATCGGTCGCGGTCAACACAGATATGCCCATCTGGGACTGGCTGAGAGCAGGTGCGTCATTGGCGCCATCTCCACACATTCCCACAATATGGCCGGCTTTCTGAAAAACTTTCACAAGGTTAAACTTGTCCTCCGGCAAGACCCCCGCAAAAACTCCGTAGGAGCCAGGTGAGTCATTTTCAGAAATCGTCTGACGGGGGTAAAGTTCCCCGGAAATACCAACCTCCCTGGCAAGATGCAATGCGGTTTTTGGAGCATCACCCGTTACAAGGACCGTCCGTATACCTAAAAGAGAGAGCTCCTGAATCAATTTTGAGGAATCATCTCTCGCAGGGTCGGTCAATACGACCAGCCCCTCAACTGATGACAAACCTAACTTCTCCATGGATACCGCCAGAACCCTGAAGCCTTCTGACTGCCATTTCTCAGCCTTTATCAGAGCATCTTCAGAAAAAGCGCATTCGTTCAAGATTGCCCGGACAGCTCCTTTTTCGATGGAGATAACCTCTCCGGACTCGTCAGTCCAGATCGCCTTGGCGGTCTTTGTCTGAGGATCAAACGGAACAAACTGTGTCAACCTTGATCGATCCATATGGATATTGAGGCGCGCTGCTTCGTTACAAATAGCAAGATCGACCGGATCCTGCCCTCCATCGTTACTGGCCATGGCTGCCATTTTGAGAACATCGTCCCCGGATGCTTTTCCAAATGGAACAACAGCAATGAGCTTCAGCTCATTTTTTGTTAACGTCCCTGTTTTATCAGCACACAGAATATCCATAGTAGCAGCTTCCTCCAAAGAGGAGAGTCTGGTTAAAAGGGCTCCTTTTCCGGCGAGAAGTCTCGCACCAAAAGACGCCGCCAAAGTAAAAGTTGCTGGCAACGCGACCGGAATGGAAGCGAGAAGGATTGTCAAAAGAAGTGGAAGCACTTCGGTTACCGGAATCGAATGATCGGCCCCCATCACAAAGAAAAAAATGGCTCCATTCACAAAGGTCAAATTTCTGACAACCTGCAATATCGCTTTTTGCTCAGTACTTTCCACATAGGCTGTCTTGACGAGCTGAATCGTTTTTCCAAAGCGGGTATGAACACCTGTACTCATGACTTTTGCAAGAGCTTCACCACGACGAACAAGAGATCCGGAGTAACCGCTCTCTCCTGTTCCCACCTCTTTGGGAACAGATTCTCCAGTTAAGAGAGAAACATCGAGAAGGAGCTGCCCTTCAAGCAATACAATATCTGCGGGAACAACTGAACCCATCGTGATCCGGACAATATCTCCAGGAACAAGGATGGATGCGGATACTATGCTCCAGCTGTGATCTCGAAAGACCGATGCATTGACCGCAAGTTTTGACTGGAGTGCAGCGAGTGTTTTCTGTGCTTGCGTTTCCTCAAAGAACCCAAGAATAGCATTGAAAAGTAGAAGGACAAGAATAATAAATCCTTCCAGATACCTTTCCAGGAAAAACTCCAGAATAACCGCAAGTTCAAGCATCCAGGGAACGGGTGACCAGAGTTTAGAAAAAATACGGGAGAAGAGTGGCTGGGAAAAATCGGCAGTAAGATTCGGGCCATGAATTTCAAGGAGGTGGGCTGCTTCTAACGAAGATAACCCGTCTTGCAGCCAATTTTGGCGGTTATCGGCATCAATCGGGATGGCAACCCCTCACTTTTGGAAACGTTCTTGCGGGGAAAGCAAAATAGAGCAAGAAGGGAGAGGGAGTCCCCCTCCATGATCTACCCCAATCAAACAGCTCTTCAGATTGCAATCAAAGCGTTCGCGAAAAAAGAGGCCCTTTTGCAGAAACATTAAGATAACGGTCAAATGTCATTGCAATATTTCGCATAAAAATTCTCCCTGTTGTTGTCAGGGTGATTTTTTCAGGAGTAATGATTAAAAGACCATCCTGCTGGAACCTGTCTAGCTCCTCAATTTCTTTTGTGAAGACTTGATCGAAGTTCTTTCCAAAAGGATCTAGGACATTCTGACGGTTGATCTCAAGGTCACACATGATTCGAGTAATGACCAGACGGCGCATCTCATCATCGAGAGAAAGCTTATATCCCCGATGAACAGGAAGATCCCCGGCCATAACAGCCTTCTGATAGTCCGGAAGACTTTTCAGGTTCTGGGAGTAAACATCCCCCACCATGCTGATTGCAGTGACTCCCATTCCGACCAGATCCGCTTCTGCCTTGGTCGTATATCCCTGAAAGTTTCGATAGAGAGAGTGCTCTTTTTGGGCTTTGGTCAATTCATCATCTGGCTTGGCAAAATGATCCATTCCGATAACAACGTAGCCAGCACCGGTGAGGCGATCCAAAATCATCGACATCAATGCAAACTTGACCTCTGGAGAAGGAAGGTCTTTCTCCTTGATCAATACCATGTGTTTCTTCAACCACGGAACATGCGCATAATTGAAAACAGCTATCCTGTCCGGAGACATGCGGATGACTTGATCAAGCGTCTGGGCAAACCCTTCAACCGTCTGAAATGGCAACCCATAGATCAGATCAATATTGATTCCATTAAAATTGAGCTTGCGGCACTCATTAAAAACACCCTCTGTCAAAGCTACGGGCTGAATCCGGTTGACGGCTGCTTGAACCTTGGGATCAAAATCCTGAACACCCATACTGATCCGGTTGACACCAAGATCGCGAATTGAAGCCAGATAATCATTAGATGCGTGTCTTGGATCAATCTCAACAGAGATTTCCCCTTGAGAATAATCCACATTGAACCATTTATTGATGTGAGAAAAAAGCAACCGATTTTGAGGGGGGGTCAGATTGGAAGGGGATCCACCTCCAAAATGTAGCTGAACCACTTTGCGTTTTTTGGAATATAAAGGACCGACAAGAGCCATTTCTGTTGCCAGAAGATCAATATAGTCAGCCGTCTTTCCTCGATCTCTCGAAATAATGACACTGCATCCACAAAAATAGCAAAGGCTGTCACAAAACGGAAGGTGAAAATAGAGTGACAGAGGTTTATCTGGTTTTTTGGACTGCCCCCTATTAATGGCATCCCTATAATTTTCAGCTGTAAAATCCGTTGTCCAGACAGGGGCTGTCGGATAACTGGTATAGCGTGGACCAGCCACATCATATTTTTTTAAAAGTTCGCGGCTAACCTGCGTGCCGGCCATCATATTCGGAGTCATTCTTGTCCTCATCAAAATCAGGCTACCCAATCAAACAGGAAGGGCAGGATCTTTTTTTCTTTAGGATTCCTGAACCAGTTTTACCAAATACTGAGCCATAGAAACAGATGTTTCCGGAAGGATCCCATGGCCCAGGTTAAAGATATACCCTTTTCGTCCTTTCATTTCGGCAAGGATTCTGTGGACCTCCTTCTTCAATGCTTCAGATGTTCCCAGAAGACTGACAGGGTCAAGATTCCCCTGAATGCCTTTCCCCTCCGGAATAATATTTCGCACCATTGGCAAAGAGACTCTCCAATCCACCGATATCACATCCGTACCCGCTTGAATCATGTCCGGAAGAAGTGCACAGCTTCCATTGACATACAAAAGTGAAGGAACCCCTTCCCGAGAAAGGGCTTCCACAATTTTTTTCGTATAGGGAAGGGCAAACTCGCGATAGTGAACAGGATTCAGCGATCCTGCCCAAGTATCAAAAAGCTGATAAGCATGGATTCCGGCATCCACCTGCATTTTCAGATAATCAATAACGGTTTTTGTTGCGCGCTCAAGAAGAAGGTGCAGGGTATCAGGATCTTGGAACATCATTTTCTTCACCCGGCTGAAATCCTTTGAGATCTCCCCCTCAACCATATAGGTCGCCAGCGTAAAAGGTGATCCGGAAAAACCGATCAATGGAATTCGCCCATCAATTCGTCGATTGGACTCCTTGATTGCCTGTGCAACAAAACCCGTTTTCTCAAGTGGATCAGGTGTGCAAAGGGCTTCAACATCTTTGCGGGTTCGAACGGGAGATGGAAAAGAAGGTCCTTTCTTTTCGGAAAAGATCAACTCAAGTCCCATTGCCTCAACCGGAACCAGGATATCCGAGAAAATAATGGCCACATCGATTCCAAGCATATCGACGGGAAGAAGCGTTGCCGAAGCGGCAAGATCAGGGGTCTTGCAGAGATTAAGGAAAGTTGTATTTTTTCGAAGAGCCTGATATTCCGGCATATAACGCCCGGCCTGTCTCATGATCCAGATGGGTGGACGGGAAGTGGCCTCCCCTCGACATGCTTTTAAAAAGAGATCATTTTTAACGGAAGGGCGCATTTTTTTCCTCTCGGTCTTGATACTGATTGGGATACCATTCATTATTGGCAAAACTTCTATGAACCACTACCCTCCAGAGACTCAAATCGCACAACAGGCCATCTTGGCATTGGAGTCCGTCCAAGATAAAGCAGACGGGTGATCTTTTTAGCCATGTGGGCGAGAAGAAGCGGATGATCTCCAAAAGCCGGGGTTATCAGGATCTCGCCATCATATCCGGTTCTCTCCTGGAACTGACTGGCCTGATGTCGAATCCTGTCCATCAGAACGCCCTCAAATAAAAATACGGGAACAATTAGCAATCGGTCGAAATCCGGCTTCAATTCGGCCATGACCGAAGCAAATCTGGGCTCTGTCACTCCGATGAAGGTGACTTTTGGATCTCCTCCCCTCCTGCGCTCCCATAAACGACGGGCTTGATAGTACAAGGAAGCATTTGCATTCGGATCCAGGCTTCCTCGCCCTATAAGAACAAGAGCCTCTTTCTTGTCTTTGTCTGCAGGGGGAAGAATATCCAGAAGAATATCGACAAGGACCTGGTCTATGCCCAAAGCCCACTCACGAATGACCCGCAACTCCGGAAAAAGATTTCTGGCTTCAGAAATATAGGAAGGGACATCACTTTTGGAATGACCTGCGTCAAAAAGGAGGTATGGAACCATCGCAATCCCCTCCACGTTCGAGGGAAATTCCCGGATGGAATCCAATACAGAAGGGGCCGCATGCTCGATGAACCCCTGCTTCAGATCGACCCCGGGAAGCATTTTTTTGAGCATGGAAAAAGTTTGGCGAAAATGAATATTGCCCTTCTCTTCAGGACTTCCATGGGCAACAATCAGGACGCCCCACCCCTTTCCCGACAAATCTGCAGAAACAGGGCTCAGCAAATGGTTCGGTCCTGGTCGACAACTCTCTTTTGGGTTATGTTCGCTCATGAAAAGATTATAGGGTTGGCTTGAAGGAAGGTCAATCAATCCAGACACTCAGTGTAGGGAGCACATAATCTGTCCGGTTTTGTAGCGCAAGACTTGTCCGGTTCCATAATGGGTCCGAGGAGGAGCCAGAATGGACCGAACAAATGTGCTACAGGAGATCCGGAAGATGCGTTTTGAAGACACCTGGAATGAATGGAAGAAAGGATGCCTCACTCAGGAAGAGGCCGGCCGGATTCTCGGGATGAGTGAAAGGACCTTCCGGAGATATGTCCGGCGAGTCGAGGAGGAAGGGATCCAGGGGATTCTGGACAAACGACTCACCCAGGCCTCATCGAGACGGGCCCCGGTCGATGAAGCCCTGGGACTGGTCGAAAAGTACCGGAGCCGGCATGATGGCTGGAACGTGAAACACTTTCACTTCTGGTACCGGAAAGAAGGCGGGAAACGGAGCTATACCTGGGTCAAGAAGACGCTTCAGGAGAACGGAGCGGTCCGGAAAGCTCCTGGCAAGGGGAAGCACCGGAAGAGACGGGAACGTGCGGCCTGGGAAGGGATGATGATCCATCAGGATGCCAGCAGTCATCCCTGGGTGTCCGGACAGATCTGGGATCTGGTGGTGACGATGGATGATGCGACCAATGAGCATTACAGCATGTTCTTTGTGGAGGAGGAGGGAACCGCATCCAGTCTTCAGGGGATACGGGAGGTGATCGGGAAAAAAGGGCTTCCTTCCTCCCTGTACACAGACCGGGGCAGCCACTACTGGGTCACGCCGGAAGCGGGAGGGAAGGTGGACAAGAAGAACCTCACCCAGTTTGGACGGGCGATGAAACAGCTGGGCATCGAAATGATTGCCGCCTACTCCCCCGAAGCGCGGGGACGCAGTGAACGGGCTTTCCGGACCCATCAGGAGCGTCTTCCCAAAGAGCTCGCCCTGGCGGGAATCACGACGATGGAAGCGGCCAACCGCTATCTGTCCGACGTCTATCTTCCAGCCTTCAATACCGAATTTTCCCATCGGGCCCCGGAGGAAGGATCGGCCTTCGTTCCCTGGACCGGAGACTCTATAGACGAGATCCTCTGTGAGCACCACGAACGGATTGTTGGCAACGACAACTGCGTGTCTTTCGAAGGACGGACCCTTCAGATCCCTTCCGACCGGTACCGGCTCCATTACGTCCGGGCCACAGTCAAGATCCACCGGCATCCCGACGGATCGCTCTCCCTGTTTCATGGACCCCGGAAGCTTTCCGACTATCCTGTCGAAAAACCGGAGATTCCAAAAACGAAAAAGGAACCACGAACCAAAGCTCCTTCGACCGGAATCCGCCCGGTCGAAGCTCATGTCTGAGAACGGGGAAACCCGGAGTTTTCAAATGAAAAAAAGCGGACAACTCATTTGCTATAAAACCGGACAACTCTACTTGCTACTAACATCAATCCAGACACTCAGGATCGATCAACCTTATCGGAAGAGCGTAATGGGAATCGCCTCCAAAATACATTTTTAGTGAAAAAGACGATACTGAGCAAAACAGTAATCACGATCAGATCGGATAAAAACAAAAACAATTCACCCAAGTAAAGAGCAATGCCCAGATTGAACAGGAAAACGGAAAACCAGAGAAAAGTGGGTCCCCACCGATCAACTTCCAGCCAATGATCTGATTTTTGAATCGGGAGCTTGTGGATAGGAATTACAAAACTCACAATACGCCAGGAAAACAAGATCATAGCCCCCAAAACAGCCCATCCTAAAAAATTGGCGAGGGGAACGCCAAAGTAACTTCCACCGTCCGGGTAATAATAAATTTGACCTAGAAACCATCGATTCCCTCTCAGTGCAACAGGATCGATCACCATATCTATACCAAAAAACAGAAGATCCGCAAGAAATAAAACAGGCCAGACGAGCCTGACGGGCCAACTCAAAGCCTCTCTGATGGAAAGCCCCCAGACACGAACAACAACACCCAGGCTTGCGACCATTAAAAAAGAAAACGAAAGAAAGTCCATAAAGGGAAGATGACCAATCCAAACTTCTCGATCATGCGTTGTCGGCAAGTAAGTGTAATGGCCAAAAGGGAACCACCCCATTGGCAACGATGAGCTCCACTCACAAAAATAACTGAGAATAAAAGATAGGGCAAAGCGAGCACTCGCCCCCAATGTACCTACTTGTCGGAGAAGGAACCCAAACCCCAGAAACAGAAAAAAGAAAACATACCACCTGAACAGTAATGTCTTCAAAAAAAGAAGAATCAAGAATATCTCCCTGAAAATCCGTTAAAAATATCGTCGCACGCATGAAAGATTTCTAGTGAGCGGTATGCATTCCTGAAAAATCGATCTTTTCTGGGAACATTCGGGGAAATCCCCTATCCCCAAGCAGTCTAAGGAAATTTCAGGGGCACGGCATAATTGAGTAACACTTCATTTTCTCCAGGATTGGAGTGAGCAATGTCACTATTGGACAAATGACCGAATTTCAGACCAATCCGGTCGCCATTATCCATTTGGTAAGAAAAGGTCATTTCCAGCCTGAACATAAACACACTTCCCAAAAATTTGCTATTGTTCTGATCATAACCTCCGATGCCACCCATCGGGGTCAAGATCCAGTGGGGAGAGAGCGCAATGTTAAAATAAATACCACCATATCCATCAACAGCACCATCACTATTAGCCAACAACCCCAAAGCATATCCAATTCCATAAAAGGTCTTGCCTGACTGGTATTCAACGTCACCCTCCGCCGGAGAATGATCATACGAAGGATATCCGTACCTGTGTTCACTCGTTCCACCAACCAGATTGAAGACACCTGCTCCCATATTCAGATAAGGGTTTTCATCACCAAGAATTTGGACGGCCGAAGCATCAATGGGGGAAAAAAGAGCGCTGATCAAGACTCCCAGGATGAAAACCTTCCAAGAGAAAAAGAATTGGGCACCAGAAATGGATAAATATTTTTCCAGCATATCGATTTAATGCCCTCGATACTCAGCTCTTATTGGAAGGTCCGGATCTTGGAGAATGAATCTCAATATTTTTTCTCACATCATATCAGAAACAATTCAATGATCATGAAACAGGCTGAAGAGGAAAGAGGCTTTCCCAATATGCCCAGAAATAATCGAAAAAAATTGAATACCCATCCATTAAGACCTTTTTCTAGAGATGAACACTTTCTCTGTCGTTTACTTTCCCTTTTCTAATGAACTCTCCCGCTCCTAAGCGCTTTGCGCTGTAGGAGGGGTTTCCGATCTCGCGAGCGGAAGTTCCTCTTTCGCCGAGGATGCGCGAAGGCGTTTGGTCCTTCGCGTCTTATCGTCCTCTCCGGAGGCTTTGACTTCGGACCGTTCCGGCCCTAGTGTTTTGAGTTTTCCGATCCCGCACCGCCGAATCGTCTTCTGCGGGACTTTCCCTTCCAGAAGAAGACGAATGCCCCTCTTGGCGATGACACGGCTGGCGTTGAGATCGGCGTTGTCCGCGAGTCCACAGCGCTGGCAGACGAACCCGGCCTGGGAAGGCCGGTTGTCCGGATGAATGTGCCCGCACCGGGCGCATTCCTGCGAACTGAATTGAGGAGAGACCTTGATGACGAGCTTTCCGGATCTCCGGGCTTTGTAGGACAGGAGCACCACGAACAGACCCCAGCAGGACGACAGGATCGCCCAGTTGAGTCCGGCCTTGGCGCGGGCTCCGTTCCGGACATTCCGTCCGGATTCGTCCTTTTTCGGCTCAGGGCTCCTCGTCATGTTTTTGACCTTGAGATCCTCAACAACGAAAAGGGTCCGGTCGGGATCGGACACAAGGTCGCGGGTGGCCTTGTGGATCACGTCCTTGCGGACGTTCTTGGCATACTCGAAGGACCGGGCCAGGCGTCGTTTCGTCTTCTTCCGGTTCTGCGACCCTTTTTGTTGCCGGGCGAGTTTTCGTTGCCAGCGTTTCCGTGTCCGTTCCTTTTTCTCCATCCGGGCCTTCTGGATGTCG
The DNA here is from genome assembly GCF_000284315.1 of Leptospirillum ferrooxidans C2-3. Lineage (NCBI taxonomy): Bacteria > Pseudomonadati > Nitrospirota > Nitrospiria > Nitrospirales > Nitrospiraceae > Leptospirillum > Leptospirillum ferrooxidans. The sequence continues at coordinate 1,786,567 of NC_017094.1, forward strand.
GAAAAGTCGATCCTCCGGCCGGAGCTGGCCATCACCGGAATCGTCACGCCCCGGTCGAAGCCCAGGGTTTTGCCCTCAAGCTCTTCTTCCGAAAACATCCGGAGCCAGGAGACCGTGTCCTCCTCCTTCGGTTCCGGGAGTCCATCGTCCGAGGAGAAGGAGATGAACCACTTCCCCGCCTCGACCGAGACGTGAAGCGAGGCGGGACGGGAATACGGGGTCTGGGCCTTGAAGGACAGAACCCCGAGCGGGAATTTCTTTGTTCCCAGAATCAGTTCTCCGCATTGCGTTTCATCGTTGGTCTGGAAGGAGAACAGTTCGGAGGTGATCCAGACCGACTGCCGTCCGTCCTTCACCTTGAACGTGGGCCGCCGGGCCAGGCCGGAAAAGAAGCGGGCGTAGGCTTGTTTCCACCGGACTGCCCCGTTGCGGAGGATCGGGGAGGGAACCTCCCGGAGCCAGGAGGTCTCCGGTCCGATGAACCGGGCGTACTCCTGGTCGACGGGAACGGGCGTTCCCGAAAGAGAGACCGCTTTTTTGGCGAAGGCCCGGTCATACCGGTCTTCGGACACCTTGGCGTTGTAAATGAACCGCTGGTGTCCGATCCATTGAAGCAAGATCTTTTCTTGGGCGGGAGTGGGATACGCGCGGAAGCGCTTGCCGGTCTGCATGAGAGCATGATACCTTTACTTACATGGAAACTCAACCAAACAAGTCTAGTTCCAATGCCGTTTATTCTCTTAAGCTACACATTATCTTTGTGACAAAGTATCGGCGCAAGGTGCTCTCTCCGGATCTTCTGGAATATTTACAGAGCGCCTTCGGCGAGATCCTGTCGGACTGGCGATGCACCTTGCTGGAATTCGGAGGGGAAGCGGATCATGTGCATCTTCTGGCGGAGATCCACCCAGCCCTCAACATCTCCACACTGATCAACAATCTGAAAACGGCCTCGGCCAGACGGGTTCGCAATCGTTTTTCGGACCATCTGAAGCCATTTTACTGGAAGCCGTATTTCTGGCATCGGGCCTACTATGTGGGGAGTGTAGGCGCAGCGACACTGGAAACGGTCCGTCGCTATGTCGAAAGCCAAGGAACAACTGAAAAAGCGGGAAGAAGAAAAACAAAACCGCCCGCTTGACCCCCTCTTGACCCATGGCCTAAGAAGGGGAATGCGCGGGCAAATATTCAAGTTTTTTTCAGCAAATAGCTTATAAAAATTCTATTGAAACCACGAAACGATAAAGAGTCCGAACCATGAAAAGTCCTAAACAGGATTTTCTCGTCATATCGCCTATCGGAACGGGAAGAGCATTTGGAATGACTGGGATCAGATTCGTCAATCTTTAGGAAGAGGCAACACCCAACGAAACACAATCTCAATTCGGGCTAAGGCCGGTGGCTGTACTGCAGCGACCAAGGAGAATCAGAGCCCGTGGAATGAATCTGCTGGATCTATTCCATGAAAAAAGTCCCTTATCCTTTGATGTTTTGCCGGCAATATTTTCAGGATTCTAGCTCCTCGAAACAAGAATAACCCCTGAAGTAATGAGTAGAACTCCGACCCACCGATTAAAGGAGACATGCTCTTTCAAAAAGATTCTGGCCATCATCGCGGTCAACACATATCCGAATCCTGTCATGGGGATGACCAGACTGACGGGAAGACGCTGGAGAAATCCCAATAGCATAATGTAGTAAATCGCCTGCAGAGAGACTCCAGCCCATACCCAAGGATTGACAATCGTTCCCCTGAAACGTTCCGCAGCAGATTCCCCTGAGCTTTTTCTTGATTCCCTCATTCCTTTTGAAAGAACGATAAAACCGATATGTTCCAGAATCAAAGCCACTAAAAATCCTGAAAAAAATGTCCACCCTCCAATAGAAGCAATCGGTCCGTGCATAGCTTCCTCACTATAATGAATAAGCATGATTCTATGACTGCCCTTTTGGAAATTCCATCAATTGCCCTCCCTTGAGAACGGAAAAACGCCTTCCCCGCCAGATGATCTGATGCCCAAAACTTGCAAAATAAAGCGCCAATGAAAGGATTTCCCTAATGAACAACAAATGTAATTGTCTTTTTCCAATTGGACGCGATACGAATCTTTTGGATAGATCAGAGAGGATCAGCAGATGCGAACACCACAAAAACAGTGAAAAGATCAAAAGAAAAGGATCACCGGCCAATTCGAACAATACCCCTGAAGAGAATAGAAATGGAAAAGGCCTTAATATGATGGAAAAAGAGTATCCAAGAGGACGACAGCTTCTATAGGTAATGACCCACCTTCTCTCTTGCTCCCAAAAGGAGCGCCAGCTTTGGTCCGGAATTTGTGCGTCAACAATATATCTTGACAAAACAATCCTAAAACCTTCCCTGAGGATCCCTTGCGCCAAATGAAAATCATCTGCCAAAAGATTCCGGATAGGGCCGAAACCGCCCATTTTCAAGAGTGCCTCCCTTCGCATCAGCATTGTTGGGCCATATGCAAAATCGATGGGAGCAAGCGCTGCTGCCAAGAGCCCTTGAGGAATCGCTTCGGTGTTCAACATGATAGAAGCCATTTGACTTGTTCCAGGACCTGTGGGGTTGCCGCGCTGAAAACATGTCACCATACCAATTTTAGGATCTTCAAGAGCTTCCCTCATGATCGAACGGAGATAATCCGCTCCAACCCTGATATCACTATCGTTCAAAAGGATATAAGGCGCATCAGGAAACAAGTTCTGCTCCATGAACAAAAACACATTGCTGATTTTCCGGTTCGTGCCTCTTGGTCCATCCACAATTTTGATGGAAACACAATCCGGGAAAGCAGAACACAATTCCTCAATGAGGGGGAGAACGGGGTCATCGATAGAACCAACAACAAAAACAATGGAGAAATGAGGATAATCCTGATGGATAAGCGAGAGGAAGTTTTCTCTGGCGCCAATGTCCAGACCGGCAACCGGCTTGATCATCAAAACATAAGGCCATATTGACGGATCAGAGAGAGTCTTTTTCTTGAAATGACGATGGCCTGACCACCAGGCCAGACCATCGAAAAGAAGACCTATTCCCCCGAGAGAAAGGAGGATGAGAGAAAAATCAAAAACAAAAGGCGGCAATTTTGGCTCCGGGCTGAGCGCTGCGGGAAAGACAGCACCACAGCCCAACCGTTTCAGATACTGTTGTCAGACCACAGGTGCAAATAACTCAGGCAACCGAGGCCGGTGGAGTTTTAAGAGCTGCTTTCCTTTTAGAAAGGAAGCGAAAGTAAGCGACAGCTTCCCTAAAGATTTTCCGGGCTTCCTTGCCATCCCTCATTGCTCGCTTCAGAACTTTAAAAATATAGCTGGGACGATAATAGAAGCGCTGGTAAAACTTTGGAACGGCCATAAATATCTCTCTGGCACTGATTTCCGGGTAACTGATATTGCAATTTTGAATTCCGTCACCATTCACCATATCGATTTCGCTCATATATCCTTTTTCCCTTGCAAGCTCAAAAAAATGTGTTCCGGGATAGGGAGAAGCCAGAGAAACCTGCAGTGTCTCTATATCCATCTCACAAGCGAAATCAATGGTTTTCTCTATTGTTTCAGGAGTTTCTCCTGGGAGACCAACAATAAAGGTTCCATGAATTGTCATACCAAGTTGATGGGCATTTTTCGTAAACTCCCTGGCCTGGTCAACACGGATGCCTTTTTTGACATTATTCAGGATTTGCTGGTCACCAGACTCATACCCGACAACCATCACCCGACAACCGGAATCCTTCATGATGCTAAGGGTCTCAAAATCAACATTCGCCTTGGAGTTACATCCCCAGGACAGGTTAAATCGCTTCAGGGCATGAGAGAGTTCCCGCGTACGGTCCCGATATTCCGTAAGAGTATCATCATCAAAAAAGAGCTCCTGAATCCCCGGGAAGTTTTTCACAATGTACTCAACTTCCGAGATGACATTTTCCACAGATCGGGTCCGGTAGACATTCCCTGAAAAGGTCTGCGGCCAAAGACAGAATGTGCACTTGCTACCACAACCCCTTCCGGTATAGATGGAAACGTAAGGATGCTTCATCCAGGGTATTTCATACAGGGAAATATCCAGATCCCTCTTGTAGACTTCGGAAGCAAACGGCAAAACATCAAGGTCTTCCAAGACCGCTCGATCCGGGGTAGCGTAAAACTTTCCATCCTTTCGAAAGTTGATCCCCAGAACCTCATCCCAAGGCTTGCCAGACGCTATCTCCGGAATTGCATAATCAAATTCTTCCCGGACAACGAAATCGATCACATTATCAGCCTTTAGCGTTATCTCCGGCAACACACTCGGGTGTGGTCCGACAAAACCGACAATCATTGATGGATTGATGGCCTTGAAGCCTTTTGCCGTCGCAATGTCGTTATTCAGAGATGGGGTGCTTGTATATAAAATAACCATATCGAAGTCATTGGCCAAACGCAGAGTTTCCTTCACTCCCCACCCCATAGGAGGAGCATCCAGAACAAGGGAGTTTGGCATCATTCCTGCCGGATAGGTCAGCCAAGTCGGATACCAGAATGAGCGAACCTCTCTGGTTGCCTGATATCGTGCCCCCGCTCCCCCATCAAAATCCGAGAAGGAAGGAGGATTTAAAAATAATGTTCTAAGCATCCGAAACCTTTCTTTTTTGGGGACTCTCCGGAACGGCTCAGAAAAAAGCGCCGGGAACGGTAACAGCCCCATATCCTGTCTTTTGCATAATTTCTAAAAACACGAGGGAACAAGATCTATCCACAAAAATTTAATGTGTGGAGATGAACTCTTCTTCTGCAGACTCACTGCGATTGACCGTAACAGCATAGCCTCTCTCGCTCGAGATCTCGCCCAACCGTTCAATCACACCCTCAATCAACCAGTCCGGGGTGGATGCTCCTGCAGTCACACCGACCCGCTCGCTTCCGTTAAACCACTCCGGGTTGATATCCTTGGCACTGTCCACCAGGTAGGATTTTGGACAAAGACCGGCAGACACCTCCTGAAGACGGCGGGAATTGGCGCTTGTCGTGGAGCCGACAGTGATCATCACATCCATGTCGCCGGCAATCTCAAGAGCGGATGTCTGACGCTTTTCGGTCGCATCACAAATGGTGTTGTGGACCTCGAGCTGGGGATATTTGACGGTCAGGAGGGCAAGGATCTCGTCAAAATACTTGATACTCTGAGTCGTCTGGGAAACCAATGCCACCGGGCCGCTGACAACAGGAAGACGATCAATCTCTTCCGGTTTGTGGAAGATATGGATATGTTCCTTTGCCCAACCCTGGACACCCATCACTTCATCATGACTCTCCTCACCCAAGAGGAGGATCGTGTAATTCTTGTCGGCAAGATTGCGGACGATGCGATGGATCTTTGAAACAAGAGGACAGGTTGTATCAACCACTTCAAGATTCTTATCCCGGGCTTCCTTGATGACATCGGGAGCGACACCATGTGCGCTGATGATCAGCGTGCCACGATCCACCTCAGAGACAGCATCGACCGATTGCACTCCCCGGTTTGCCAAATCCTTTACGACATGGGTATTGTGAACAATTTCATGGAGAATGAAAACAGGGCCCACTGACTCTTCAGCAGACTTGTTCGCAAGTTTGATTGCAAGCTTCACACCAACACAAACTCCTGCATATTCCGGTAAAAATATATCCATCAATTTCTCCTGATTGTTAAAATGACCCTTGCCAAAAGCCGACTTTCGAACGGTTGTCAGACAACGGACAAGCTCTTCGACTCACTTCAGGTCAGCCCACTGAGCCCGGAAAGGTCCCGGCTCCCATATACTCTTCTTTTGAAAACCACACGACAGCATCTTCAAAAGCTTTTTCAACAGGAGTCAAGACGAGGCCCAACTCCCTAACAGCCCTATCTCCTGAAAAAAACATCATTTTATGGGCCATTCGAGCCGCATCAAAAGGAACAAGCGGTTCACGGCCTGTCAAGAGGGAGATCCCCTCAGACACCACGGAAACGGGAAAAAGAAGAGACCGGGGCATCTCTGCCTTCGGAGCCGGCACTCCCGTTATTTTTGCCAAAAGATGAAATATTTCGATCAACTGCATATTTTGATTCGCCAAAATGTATTTCTGCCCGGGAATACCCTTTTGTGCTGCCAGAAGATGGCCCCTGGCCACATCCCGAACATGGATGACATTGAGTCCTGTCCGAACATACGCCTTCATCATTTTGCGCATGTAATCCCGAACAATCCGGCCCGTTGGAGTCGGCTTGATGTCTCTCTCCCCGATTGGAGCACTGGGGTTGACGATCACAATGGGAAGAGATACTCCCCCATCATGCCCCCCTGCATAAGACAATACCAACTGCTCTGAGAGATACTTCGACAGCTTATATTCCCCGATCAGCGTTTTTGTGTCAACTTCCATCGTCTCATTGATCGGGATTCCATCCGTCCGAGTCCCCAGTGCGGCAACGCTCGAGCAATAGACAATCCTTTCAGGACGGCATATTCTGCAAGCTTCCAGCATATTTCGAGTCCCCTCAACATTGGTTTGAATGATCTCACCTTTCCGAGGGGTCCACAATCGATAATCTGCGGCTACATGATACAACTCCTGCATCCCGTCAAGAGCACGAACGAGAGACAGCGGATCAAGAAGATCACCCGTTACCCAGGAAACGGTCTCACTTTCTTCCGGCAGATTCCTTTTGTCACTGCCGTCTCTTATCAAACACCGAATCGAGTAACCTTCCTCGATCAGCAATCTTGCCACATGCGAGCCGACAAAACCTGTCGCCCCCGTAACAAGGGCTGTTCGATTTCCTTTCGCCATCACAACTCCTTCAAGATTTCATATTTTTTCAGGAGAGAACTCCTGTGATAAAATGAAAGGCAGTTTTCTACCATCATCGTCTCCTGACATTGTCCCACTTCAACCGACATTTTCTAAAGAGGTTTTTTTGATCGAGCAGATAACAGTCATCAGAAAGTTCCTCACCAGTTCCGCCCTTTTTTTAATCATTGCTTCCTGTACAACCGCTCCGGTCCCCCTGAAAGACCAGAGTGCATTGGATGCAGGCAAGATCGAACTTCCCGACACGGTTTTTCCATCCTCCGAACTGGAGTCCCAAATGGAACCTGTCCTGAAAAAAGACGGATTCGCATGGTCAGACCCCAGATACACCATCGGAAAGCATCTCATCAAGGGAGATGAAGTCTTCTGGTTTGACCAAAATCAAAAATGGCATATCACTCGCTACACCGCCCGTTTTTTTCCGAACGAATACACAATCAACCGTTACATGGTCAATTCCGCCAGGGATGTCCACAAACTAGGAAAAACACAGACAACATCCATTGCAACATGTGTCTTTGACCGGCCAGCTTTTACTTTCAGACACTATAGCGATGTCTCGCTCCCCACTTTTTTCACAGACGGACTTCTGATGGGCACGGTCGACCTGTTTCTGTCACCCATCTCTTACCTCTCATGCACTCTCCTGGACAGCAACAAGCGAACCATTCAGGCGGTCACCAAACAAAATGACACGAAAGCCGAAGAGAGGATAAGAGAAACCCTTCAGAAGGGGAATCCGATACCGACAAACTCCACGGGACCCGCCTGGGTTGAATAGCCTATATCGAGACGTCCGACCACATTTGGCTGGACAAGGGCCCGGAAACCGACACCAGGATTGATCGCATAAAGGGAAGGGTTGGTCAGTTCCCTTTGGTCATGAAAAACCTCTCCGACCCCCAAAAATGGTGCGATCTGCCATGAGCTGGTCACACCAAGCATCGTCATGTCAAAAGCCTGGATCCGCTCCTCAACATTGAAAATAGCTGCATCCAGGTCATAAAAACGGCCTGTACCAAATCCTTCGAGGGTATAGGCTCCTCCCAACATGCTTTGGGCATAAAAAGGAATATTGGGACCATTCATCAGGTTGACCATCCCTCTTATCGCCAAGACATTCTGGTCATTATCTCCCTGGGGGATCCATGTTTTGTATTCCGCATTAAAACGGTCAAAGACACTGACCTCACCGGCCGTTTCATTCTGGTCAAGCTCGGCAAAGGCCCTCGCATATGTTCCGGTAGTTGGAATGAGGTGGTTATCCCTCGTGTCGTAAGTCAGGTTGGCCCGATGGGAAATGATGACAGGACTGTTCGAAATTCCGTTGACAGTTGGAAAAACTGTTCCGGAATATGGCATCCCGGGGATGACTCCGGGTGATGCGCCATACTCCCTCAGTCGTTCCATAAACCAGGCCCTGATTTTTTGATGGTCAAGGTTGGCACCAATCGTTACATGAGCTGATGCCTCTGACAAAGTGTAGTTCGTCTGATTGCCGAATGAAGAATCAGGACCCAGTCCATAAAAACGGGCTGCCGGATTCTTGAAATCCTTCAGGCGGATATCCAGGATGTATCTCCCATCTCCCATGGAAAGATCCCTGTAGTGAAATTCGTAAAAATTCCAGATGGAGTTGGACTGGAGACCGATCAGGTGCCATCTTTTAAGGTTGCCCTTGTAATAACGGTAATAACGTGCACCCACTTGAGTGCCCAGATAGGGATTGTATGTGATGGAAGGTGCGAGGATGGATGTAATCCGGCCACTTGGGAGTGCTGAAAGGATTGGAACGATCGTACCAATCGTAACCCCCGTATTATAACTGACACCAATGGCCGGCAAGGGGATCACCACCGTGTTTTGAGTCGGGCTGGTAAAGGAAAACGGAGAGGGAACACCAATTGGCAGTTGTGGAAAACTCTCACCATTGCCCGGGGCTAAAAACGGTCCCGTTCCGGGGGGACCTGACGAAGAAGGCGGGGGAAGGACAGGAATCGCATAAGAGTGGTTGGGATGGCTGATCAAAAAGAAAAGACACAAGCTCAATAATCGGAGAATCCTGAAGATGGCTTCCTTATTTTTCCCCTCTGAACCTTCTGTCAAGAGAACCCCAACCCTCTCGCCCAGATTGGCGAGACTTTTTCTCGCGACCTTCTGGGAAAATCCAAGCTTTATCAATGCCAAAAGCTTTGGAGGCGAAAGGAGCGCCCGAAAGAGGTTGGGGAGAAAAAGTTTTCCATTTTTTTGAACCAAATCTCCTAAAAATTCCGGCAAATATTCATCCGAGCCATCAAAGATGACCCTTGACGCAACAAAGTGGCAACCCCGGGAGTGAATGGCCCTCTCCCATGATCCTGTTTCCATATCGCAAACATCGGCCCCTGTTACCTGAAACAGCTCTTTTTTTTCATCAGGACTCCCCACTATCTGGGGAAGAGTAACGCCCCTTCCCAATGAGAATCCCAATATCCGCCCCATCTCTATCGAAGCAGGGAGATCAATCGTCTGAGCCATTGGAAGAGATTGGGAAATTCCCTTTTGAAGAGTCTCAATGGAGGAGAAAAAAAAGACACTTCCCTTCTGGGCACGGATTGAAAGTCCTCCCCCAAACCCTGAAAGCAAAACAATATCTCCCGGGTTCAAAGAAGAGAGGAGTTCGTCATCATCCTGATCTGGTGGCCCCATCCCAATGACTCTCAACCGGAAGAGCCCCTCCGATAGGATTTCTCCATTTTTCCTTTGAACTGATCGACCATGTCTTTTCAGTACAGGAATCAGCCCGGAAAGAAAGCACCGGGCTTCTTCCTCTAGCGGAGTCAGAATCAGAATGGGTCGGGAAGGGAAATCAAGATCCTGACTAGAAGAATGAGGAGAGAGGGGCAAAGGGTTGCTTCCTCCAGACGGCCACTTTCCCGGAAACCCGGGAAGCCCCTTCGAAATGGACATTCTGATAAAGGGCTAGCGCCCACAACGGGAAGTAATCCCTGTACATGTTATAACGAAGATAAAAGACCCTCGCAAAACCGGTTCCCGTGTAGAGCGTTTCATTCCATCGACCATCAGGGCGCATGTTTTCAAGGAGCCAGGAGATTCCCTTCCTGACCTGTGGATGATCCGCATGCTCTCCATGAATAAGCGCAATCAGTGCCCATGCTGTTTGTGAGGGGGTCGACTCTCCCACGCCAGCAGTTTCCTTTTTGGAATAGGAAAGACAGCTTTCACCCCATCCGCCATCGTCATTTTGATGATCAAGTAAAAAACTCATCGCACGCTGGACCATGGAAGATTTCATATCGACACCCAATGCCCTAAAGGCGGAGATCACCGACCATGTCCCGTAAATGTAGTTGACTCCCCACCGACCATACCATGAACCATCAGCTTCCTGTTCGCGACGCAAGTAGTCCAGTGCCCTGGCGACCGGTGGAAAATCAGGGCGATACCCATAAAGCCCCAAAAACTCCAGAACGCGTCCGGTCAGATCCGCAGTTGACGGATCAAGCAGTGCGCCATGGTCTGCAAAGGGAATATTGTTGAGAAAGAGGAGATCGTTGTCCTTGTCAAAAGAAGCCCATCCGCCATCTGTGCACTGCATTGCGAGAACCCACCTGGCCGCTCTCCTGACAACATCCTCGTACCCTTTGAAGCCATTTGTCCATTTGGCAAAATCCATCAGAATGACCGCGGTGTCATCCACATCTGGATAATAGTCATTTTCAAACTCGAATGCCCATCCACCTGGCTCAACACCTTTTACATGCACAGCCCAATCGCCCACCGTTTTCACTTCTTTTCTCCGAAACCACTCAAGAGAACGGGAAATGGCCGGATGATCCGGAGAAACTCCGGCCTCAAAAAGGGCCCCAAGGCTGAGTGCCGTATCCCATATTGGAGAATGGCATGGCTGGACTGACTGCATATTGTCCCGGGAGAAAACCAGGTCATCAATGGAGGCGATGGCCCTTTTCACAAGCGGATGATCGTCTGAATAGCCCGAAAGCCTAAGTGCAATGACGCTATTGGCCATTGCCGGATAAATCGCTCCAAGACCTCCCTCCCCCTTCATTCTGGGGATAAGCCATTCAACCGCTTTCGACAAAGCTTTTTTTCTTAAAAAGGAAGGTGGATGGCGATTCCAGTGCTGAATAAAGTAATCCAGCACAAAAAACAGATTTTTCCAGGACAAAACCTTCTTGTCCCAGGAATAACCAAAATGAACCTCTTCCATGGGCTTTAAAAAAAGTTCATCAATCCCTTGCCCGTGAGGAATCGGAGTGACCGGCTTATAGTGATAGATGATCAACAACGGGATAATCACCGTTCTGGACCAATAGGAAATCGTATAGATCGAAAGAGGAAACCATTTTGGCAAAAGAATCATTTCACACGGCAGGGCAGGAATTCCCTTCCAGTCGTACTGTGCAAAAAGCGCCAGGATAATCCGCGTGAAGACATTTACGGTCGTAGCTCCGCCTCTTTCAAGAATCAATGCGCGGGCTTTTACAAGAGCCGGGTGGTCGGGGGAATAGCCCAGAAGTTTCAAGGCAAAATACGCTTTGACACTGGCACTGATATCAGCCGTCCCTCCAGTGAACAAAGGCCACCCACCATCAGCACCCTGAATGGAAAGAATGTACTCTGCTACCTCACGGAAAAAGACTTCATCCTTTCTCCCGAGAATAAACTGGAACATGACATATTCAGCTGGGATGGTGACATCTGCATCAAGAGGTTCGACCCAATATCCATCGGGATGCTGTCGATCAAGGAGAGATCTCGTGGCGTTCGCTATCGCCTCTTCAAGACGTTCCCGGAATCCCGGATCAGAGGCTTTCTCCGGTTTATCAAATATTTTTTCCTCAAACGGCACTGAACTGTCCCCCGCCTTTGGGGAATAAACTCTTGCCATAATAAAAAACCTCCAGAGAGCAGGTTAGAAAAACCCGGCACCCCTCTTTTCGCTAGAAATTCTTTGTCTAATAGGATCATTCTACAGGTGCAACAGTCTGTCTGCAAGAAATGCGTATAATATTGATCATTTTGTGAGAGAAAAACTCAGGAATGCGGGAGTTTCTTTCCCCCTACTTTCCGGAGTGCCGATAAAATGGCGTACGGATCAGCAAACCCCAAAAGAATCCGGAAAGGGAAAAAAGGGCAAGTCCCGAAAGAAGAGCCACAGGAAGCGGTGGAGAAACAGGTAGGGATCGAAGAACCCAATGAGTGTCCGCAAGTGATTTTCCCGAAGAGGTAGATGCCCAAAGGGATAAAAAATATCGCCCGTCATCCGGCAAAAGGAAGAATGAGCCGGTTGCCCCAAGCGAAGCCGTTGCACCTTCAAAAACGGTCAGAGTGCGACCAAACTCCGTCCAGGAATCCATATGATGGCGAATTGTCAGATATCCGGGAGGTATGATCGTCCCCGGTGGGGAAAGAGCAATCGGAACAGCATCAATACGTCCTTCGGACTCTAGTGTGGAGGGCTCTTTTCCTGAAGGGGAATCCGATCCCATGGACATGATTGAGGTCTTCGAAGCTTGATGTGTGTGAAGTTCTGGATAGGGAATAAAAATCAATCCAAGGGCCATCAATCCTGCCGCAATGAGTCCCATTTGAACTTTCCGTTGCATGTCTACCGGAATAAATGGCCTTTCCCCACCCAATATGGAAACGGCGAGCCGTCCAGAAGCCCAGGACAACCAAAGCGTCACAAAAATCAGGATGATATCGTCCCGATAGAGAGCCAGAGGAGCAATGACCGTCAGCAAAGACGAAAAAACCAGATCACCTGAATGATTGGAAAGCGTTACACGATAGACACCAGGATCCCATAGAGCCAACCGTATGCAAATTCCGCACGTGGAAATCTGAAGAGGAAGAGAGAGAACAACGCTTCCAGAATGCCAGTATCGGGTGCTTCCAAACGCGTTTTTTTCTTTGGTGATTTTCAAAAGAAGCTCGCTTCCGGAATCAGCCGGAAGATTGGCCCTTGCCACATTAAAGGAAAAAGAGCGCTGGGATTTGGGAGTCAGTGGAGAAAAATGGGATCCGGAAATATATGCCTGACGATAAAAATGAACAGAACTGACCAAAGAAAAAAGAATCAAGACCGAGAGAGCCAGAGGCAAAAAAATAAGCCTGAACTGCCGCCAAAAGCTGCGACGATGCTGTATTGACCTGAAAGACAAACAAGACCTCCAAAACACATTGAACACAATTTCCGGATCTGCTCTTTATTTTTCCGATTCGTTTAACTTCTGAAGATAGCTTTTAATCAGGGCATCACCCGGATGATGATCATTGAGATCCTCAAAAAGAATTCGTCCTGCCTCAATATTTCCATCTTTGACTTCTACAATGGCAAGAAGAAGACGGTACCCATGAAGCCATGGGTGACGTGGCAACATCCGAAAGAGAATTTTTTTTGCATTGGCAACATCCCCTTCCGCCAAATAAAGACGCGCCTTGTTCAGAAGAAGCCCCTGGTTGCCAGGGTCGATCATGAGGCCGCGATTCAGCATTTTTGCAGCGGAAGGGTAATGCCCCTCAAGAAAGTCGAGATAAGCGAGATCATTCCAAAAAACGGTCTCGGTCGGATAGAGTCTGGTCCCTTCAAGAAGGGCTGCACGGGCCGCATCAATGTGATGCGAGCTTATATCCCTTGAGTACTCCTCCATGAGGGAGCGCTTCGACTCGGCACCTTTCGGAGCCGTTGCACATCCCTGGTCCGAAAGAAGGAGCAAGGCGAGGCAGATTGTAAAGATAACCTTTTTCAGCGAACCTCCCCATATGACTTACAGCCCTGAAACCATAACATTGAAACTTAGTCTCAAGACAAGATAAAAAATATTCCAACATCTGTCAATCGCACAGAATCCCAAAAAAGATCCAAGGAGAAGGTAAGTGGTTCTATTTTTGAGAAGAAAATAAGTTTTGAGTGGATAAGGTTCCACGGGCGTATTGAAAATCGAGGTATCCGACCATCAATTGGTATCGGGCCTGGATAACAGACTCGCGTGCTTGTCTCAAGGCAGCCTGGGCATCCATAACATCAACCGAATGAACAGAACCCACCCGGTACGCCTCCGCGACCAGACTTTCGTTTTTCTCTGCATTCATTCGTTCGGTTCTCGCCTCCACCAATCTTTGAGTGGCATCACGAATTTCAAGGATGGCCTTCTTCAGATCCGTGATGACCTTCAGGCGAACCGACCTTCGGGATTCGATGGAGGACGACAGATCGTAATGAGCCTGCGATATCTGATGCATCATCAGACCCCCCTCAAAGATGGGGATGTTCACAACTCCACCAAGATTCACTGTCGAATAGGGTGTGTTGTTGGGAGCATAGGGAATGGGAAGGCTTCCCTGTGGCATTGTAGCGGTAAAAGACTGAAAAAGACCTGTCACAGAGGGATAGTTTTGAGACTTGGCATTTTTCAGTGCCGACTGGGACATCCGGACCTGATCCATTGCTTCGATCATTTCGGGCCTATGTTTCATTGCCTGAATGAGATCGGCTTGAAAATCGGGAGATGTTCCCTTGTTTGGGTCTACAAAAACATCTCCGGCAACAAGCCGTTCCGATTTGGAGCGTCCCATGACTTCGGCAAGATCAATGCCGATCGACCTTGCCGCATCCTTGTCCCGGATCAACTGGAGCTTGTCCGATTCCACATTGACCTGAGCCCTTGTGACATCAAGGATGATCCCGGTTCCAGCATTAAAGCGGTACTTTGCACGGGCAAGCTGTTCCTCCGCATCGGCAAGATTTTCCTTGTCGGCCAAAACCTGGTGCTGGCTTGAAAGGAGGTTGAAGTAATCCGTCTCTGCGGCGCGGATGGTCTCCTGATAGATCTCGGCTTCCCGGCTTTTTTCGAGCTCAAACGCCCAACGGCTCTGTGAAACAAGAGAACCGGTCCTTCCGAAATCATAGATGGTCTGGGAAAGCGTAACGGTCAACAGATTCAGGTCGGCATAATTATACCCAGGAAACAGAAAAAAACCGAAGAAACTGTTCCCGTAAATTGTTTCAAAGCTTGCTGAAAGTTGAGGATAATAATTGGATTTTGACGCCCCGATCCTTTCTTTCGCACTCTTTACACGATAGATCTCGGCCTTGAGATCAGGCCGGTTGGAGAGTGATTCCTGCACCGCCTCAACAAGAGACACCATCTCATCCGATCCAAATGCAGGAGCAAGTGAGGTCCCGAACGGGAAAACTGCCTTCACTAAAACGCAAAAAAAAGCAACGGCTGAAATCGTTTTACGGAAACAGCTCTCCACGAACACCCTCCTC
Organism: Leptospirillum ferrooxidans C2-3; assembly: GCF_000284315.1. Classification (NCBI taxonomy): domain Bacteria; kingdom Pseudomonadati; phylum Nitrospirota; class Nitrospiria; order Nitrospirales; family Nitrospiraceae; genus Leptospirillum; species Leptospirillum ferrooxidans. The sequence goes on from NC_017094.1 coordinate 1,801,712, forward strand.
CAGCCCCATAACAACCTACCCAAAAAGTCCGACATATCGATTTCAAAGTCCATTCAATACAATTATTATGGCACCATTTTCTTGGTTATAAAAAGCTTAACCTTTTGGAGATTGTGGTATCATGCCACTTGGTTGCACCGAATCACAACCTTTCGCATGGAGTCCCGGCATGTCCACCAAAAAACGGTTTCTTCTGGCAATTATCGTCCTCACCGCCATCATCCTTACAGTCTTCCACAAGAAAATCTTCCCCTCCGGAAACGTCACCCAAAACAGCCTGACTCTTTATGGAAACATTGACCTGAGGGAAGTCCAGCTCGCCTTTCATGACACGGGGAGGATCAAAAAACTTCTCTATCTTGAAGGCTCCTCCGTCAAGAAAGGCGAGCTGATGGCGACGATGGATCCGATTCGTTATCAGGACATGGTGGATGCGGACAAGGCGACCCTCGCCCGGAACAAGATCCAGTTGATCGACGCTCAAAGAACCTTTACCAGAGTCAAAAAGCTCGCACATGCCCAGTTCAACTCGGAACAGAAGCTTGACGACGCGACGGAAGCCCTTGATGCCGCAAAGGCATCGATCAGCCAGGCGGAGGCCCAACTTGCCTTTGATCAACGGCAACTCGTTGATACAAAGGTTTATGCACCTGTGGATGGGGTTGTACAGAACCGAATCCTTGAACCCGGCGACATGGCTTTCCCCTCCTCCCCAGTCTATACCATCGCACGATCCCACCCTCTCTGGGCCCGCGTCTATGTTGAAGAACCCGAGCTTGGCAAAGTCCATGAAGGCATGGGCGCTGACATTACCTCGGATTCATACCCCGGAAAAATCTATTCCGGTTATATCGGATATATTTCTCCGACATCGGAATTCACCCCCAAGGAGGTTCAGACACTCCACCAGAGAACAATCCTTGTCTATCGACTGCGAGTGTACCTGAGCTGCCCGACGACAGAACTCCGATTGGGAATGCCTGTCACTGTCACCATTCCGCTTCATTCCCCCAAATCTTCACCGGCAACATGTCCTGATGGTTCCCGACCGGATTTCTCCCCCCGTGGCTGATATCCCCACTTCCGAAGGACTGATCACCGTCAATGAGCTGACAAAAACATTTCCGTCTCCAAGAGGTATTGTTACAGCGCTCGACAAGATCAGCTTTTCCCTGAAAAAAGGTTCAATCACTGGTCTTATTGGTCCTGACGGTGCCGGAAAGACAACACTGATGAGACTTCTCTCAGGACTTCTCTGGCCGGACGGAGGAGATATCCGGATCATGGGAAACGACCCATCCAAAGCCCCCCTGTCAGTTCAGGGATCCTTGGGATATATGCCCCAGAAGTTTGGACTCTATGAGGATCTTTCCGTTCAGGAAAACCTGGATCTCTATGCCAATCTGCAGGGTGTACCGAAAGATCGCCGAAAAGAGCTTTACGCTCCCCTCCTGTCGATGACCGGTCTGTCTCCTTTTCAAAAACGTCTGGCCGGCCAATTATCGGGGGGGATGAAACAAAAACTGGGAGTTGCATGTTCACTGGTCCATCAGCCTCCGATTCTTCTTCTGGACGAACCCACTGTAGGGGTTGACCCTGTATCCCGTCGAGAGCTCTGGGAAATTCTTCGAAAGCTCGTCAGTGAGTCAGGTGCCACCTTATTTGTAAGCACCTCCTACCTTGATGAAGCCGAGCGATGTGACGAAATCCTGATTCTCTACAATGGAAAAGTCCTTGGAAGTGGTCCCCCGGAATCCTTCCGGAAAGAGGTGGCTGGACGGGGATACCGTGCTGAAACGACCGGATCACTCAGGACCGTGGAACCTCAAATTTCGCTTCTTCCCGGAGTTGTTGACACGGTGCTTGAGGGATCGACCGTCCGAATCGTCATGGATGGGGACACTCCTCCGATCTTTCCTGAGAATCTGGGGAAGATCATTCTGAAATCAGCCCCTCCCCGATTTGAAGATGCCTTTATGTCCCGGATCAAAAAAGTCACCAAAGAAAATGTCAAATCCATTTCGATCGATCGTCTTTACCAGAAGATGTCCAGAACGCAAGGCAATGATAGCGTGATATACGACGCCATTGAAGTCGAAAATCTTGATCGTTACTTTGACTCATTCAAAGCCGTGAACAATCTGACATTCCATGTCAAGAAAGGAGAAGTCTTTGGTCTTCTGGGAGCCAATGGGGCTGGAAAAACCACAACATTCCGGATGCTTGCGGGGCTTTTGGAACCGACGGCAGGAAAACTCATCGTAGCCGGTGAGGATGTGCGAAAAGTGGCGGCACAGGCGAGAGGGAAGATCGGGTATATGGCTCAGAAATTTTCGCTTTACTCTCAGCTGACGGTTTTTCAAAATCTGATCTTTTACAGTAGCGCCTATGGTCTTTCCGGCACCCTGCAAAAAGAGAAAATCCAGGATTCACTGAACTTTTTTGAACTCGAACCCTATAAAAATGTCTCTTCCGGCATACTCCCGCTGGGTTTCCGACAAAGACTCGCCCTTTCCTGCGCACTGATTCACGAACCCTCAATTCTCTTTCTTGATGAGCCGACTTCAGGCGTTGATCCCAATGCCAGAAGGGAGTTCTGGCATATCATCAATGCATTGGCTACAGTCGGAGTATCCGTTCTGGTGACAACGCACTTTATGGAAGAGGCGGAGTACTGTGACCGACTGCTCATCATGGCACAAGGGGCACTTCTTGCCATGGGCAGTCCCGCCGAAATCAAGGAAAAGACAAGAACACCCCAAATCCCCGACCCCTCTCTTGAAGATGCCTTTGTGTCCCTTCTGTCTGAATTTCAAAAAAACACAGGGTGATTAAAAATGAGACAACCCACTCGTCACTCTTCTCTATCATTAAAAATAAACAGGATACGGGCACTTGTATATAAAGAATCTCTGCAGATTCTGCGAGATCCTTCAAGCCTTGCCATTGCCCTTGTCCTGCCCTTTGTCCTCCTTTTGATTTTTGGATATGGTGTTTCGCTCGATGCGAGCCATGTCCCCATTGCGGTTGTTCAGGACAGCCGGACTCCTGCATCAGAGGGGTTCATCGCAAGTCTCAGAAACTCCCATTGGTTTTCACCCAGGCCATACGCCAATATTCACGATGCCATAAGTGCTCTCAAACGTCAGGATGTGGAAGGCATTCTCTGGCTTCGGGAAAATTTTGGAAGGGGTATTGAATCGTTTCACAACGCACCCATCCACGTTGTCGTCGATGGAGTTGATGACAATACGGCAAGACTGGTCGAGGGCTATCTGACCAATACATGGCAAACGTGGCTGACTCTTCGAAATCAGCGAGGGCGACTCGCCTCAACGCTACCAATAAGTCTTAAGGTCAGGATCTGGTTTAACCCGGACAATAGAAGCCGGGATTTTCTCATTCCTGGTCTGATTGCTGTTATCATGACCCTGATCGGCGCACTTCTTACAGCCCTCGTCATCGCAAGGGAATGGGAGAGGGGCACCATGGAAGCTCTCTTTGTCACACCTGTTTCCATTGGAGAAATCTTAATCGGAAAATTCATTCCCTACTTCATGTTGGGGATGAGCGGAATGGCACTGTCTGTCCTCATGAGCCGATTCTTGTTTGAAGTTCCGTTAAGAGGTTCGATTTTGACTCTGACCATCACATCATCTCTCTTTCTGACTTCTGCCCTCGGCATGGGGCTCCTTATCTCCACTGCAGCCAAAAACCAGTTTGTTGCCGGACAAATCGCCATTGTCTTTACATTTCTTCCGGCTTTTATCCTGTCCGGTTTTATATTTGATATCCATTCCATGCCCTCCTTCATCCAGGCCATTACCCATATCATTCCCGCAAGCTATTTCGTGACGATTCTCCAATCGGTTTTTCTTGCTGGAGATATTCCTGGGGTCATCATTCCCAACTCGGTCGCACTTCTCCTGTTCAGCATCTTTCTTTTCGCCCTGATTCGCCGCATCAGTAGAAAAAGGATTGAATAGTGCAAAGAATCATAAGGATCCTACGACTTGTTCAAAAGGAGTTTCTGGCTCTTCTTCGTGACAAGAAAAGCCGGATGGTCCTGATTGTCCCTCCCACCGTCCAGCTGCTTGTCTTTAGCTATGCCGCAACGTTTGACCTGAATAACATTTCCTATGCCGTATGGAACGAAGACACCGGGATTTACTCAAGGCAGCTTCTTGCCAGGTTTTCCGGATCCCCAAACTTTAAACTTGTGGGGACAATCACACATGAGCAGGAAGTGGCCCCGTTAATCGACAACAGAAAGGTCCTGCTGGTTCTCCACATCAGAAGCGATTTCAGCCGGAACCTGCTTTCCTCAAATCCGGCAACGGTTGAAGCGCTTCTTGATGGTCGCCAGTCCAATACCGCGATGATCCTTCTTGGATATGTCGAAACGATCGTCAACAACTACACAACAGACATTGCTACGGCAAGGGGAATTCCGACACCGATCGCTCCGATCACCTTGCGCGCCTGGTATAACCCGAATCTCAAGAGCCGCTGGTTCATTGTCCCCGGGATCGTCGGTCTTTTGACGCTTGTGGTGACTTTGCTCGTCACTGCACTATCCGTCGCCCGGGAACGTGAAGAAGGGACCTTTGACCAGCTTCTCGTCACTCCACTGACTCCGTTCGAAATCATTTTGGGAAAGGTTCTTCCGGGATTTGTCATCGGTATGGTCGAAGCGACAGGGATCATCGTGCTGGCAGTGCTCATCTTCCACATTCCACTAAGGGGTTCCCTGGAAGCCCTTTACCTCGGTCTTTTCCTGTTCATTCTTTCAGGTCTCGGAGTTGGCCTGATGATCAGCTCCCTTGTTTCAACCCAACAGCAAGGTCTCCTGGGGGCGTTCCTTTTTCTTGTCCCATCGATCATTCTGTCGGGATTCGCAAGCCCTATTGCCAACATGCCGATTTTCATCCAGGATCTGACACTTTTGAATCCGCTCCGGTATTTTATGGTGATCTTGAGAGAAGTTTTTCTTCAGGGTGCAGGGATTTCCATTTTATTACCGGAGTATTTGGCTCTTTTGGCCATTGGGCTCACAACCCTTCTACTCGCCAGCCACTTTTTCAGGAGAAGGCTTGGGTAATCCTCCCAAAAACTGGTTTTACTTTTCCTTCAAAGGGAGTAAAATACTGCTATCCTTCTCAGAAAAGGCTAAAAATGTTTAAAAAGGAGGTTAAAATTAAAAAAGCGGTGATTCTTGCGTCACTCTTTTCAGGACTTATCGTGACGACCACAGCCCAGGCAGATGATGCGCAGAAGATCATGGGGTCGCAGGACTGCGCCTCATGCCACAGCGTTGACCAAAAGCTGGTGGGCCCTTCATTTAAAATGATCGCAGATCGCTACCGAGGGAAAAAAGGAGTTGTCAAAGTTCTTGCACAAAAGATCATCACCGGAGGTGGAGGAAACTGGACCGCCGACACAGGCGGTATGGCAATGCCCCCTCATCCAGGTCTCCCCCTTCCCCAGGCCGAGGAAGTTGTCAAGTGGATACTGTCGCAAAAATAGACGGAATTCGGTTGAAAGAAAAGCCCCAGAAAGCATAAAAAAGCTTTCAGGGGCTTTTTATGTGAGGGGTATTACGGTTTTGGAACTCCCGTTTTTTCCCATGTCCCGATCAATACTTTCATTTCATCTGCCCATTGCTGTGTTTCCGTAACTCCAGCAGGAGAAGGTCGGCCAGGGTTGATTGACTTGACCTTCTCCTGAATCGCCAGATTCAATGTCTCAAAAGACTGCTCGAATGCCTTGAGACCTTCCTCAAGAAGGGTTTGAAAAACCTGGTCACAAGAAACTCCAAAAGAGGCAAGCTCTTTGTAAAAGGACTGATCGCTTCCTTTTTTGTCCAACAGTGCCGGAGAAATCTTTCCATGGTCAACAAATGCCTTCAATGTTGCCATGGGTACGGTGTTTACCGTATCCGGAGCAATCAGCGAGTCCACATAGAGAACATCGGAATAGTCGGGATTTTTCGTGCCGGTCGATGCCCATAGAGGCCTTTGAAGATTTCCTCCCTTCGATGAAAGCTTTTGTGTAAACTCCCCCTTGAAGATCTCCTCAAATATCGCATAGATTGTGCGGCAATTTTCGATTCCCAGACGACCTTTCAAAGCATCTGCCTGCGGTTTTTTGAGATCGGAAAGTTTCCGGTCGACCATTGTATCGATTCTGCTGACAAAAACACTCGCAACACTATGGACCCGGGAAATATCTCCACCTTTTTCAAGAAAGCGTGAGAGCCCCTTTACATAGGCCATTGCCGCATTTCGATAGGCCTCCGGAGAAAACAGAAGGGTCACATTGATAGAAATGCCGATCGAAGTGAGCTCCTCGATGGCCGGCATCCCCTCAGGGGTTCCTGGAACCTTGACCATCAGGTTCGGATGATCAACAAGCGCATGCAGCAACTTCGCCTCGGAAATCGTTGCTTTTGTCTCCCGTGACAAAAGTGGGCTCACTTCAATGGACACAAATCCATCACTTCCACCCGATTCCTTATGAAGAGGCAAGAAAAAGTCGCAAGCTCTCCGTATATCTCTCACCATCAAAAATCGAACGATCTGCTCGGTTGAATAGCCTTTCCGGGAAAGGAGAGCTATCTCATTATCGTAGGAGGGACTTCCATTAATGGCCTTTTCAAAAATGGTCGGATTGGATGTCATCCCCCTGATCCCGACCACTTCAATCAGGTTTTTCAAATCCCCGGAGTCCATCAGCTCCCGGCTGATGCTGTCAAGCCAAAGGCTCTGACCAAGCTTTGTTAATCCATCAAGTCGTAAAGACTTTTTACCTGTTGCCGTCATAGTGACCTCCTTTAAAGTTTTCAATCAATCGAAAAAATCTTTTTTTACCGGCCGTTTTCCAAAGCTAGAAAGGCCATTTCCAGTCGGTGATTTCCGGCCGGTCAAGACCTTCCTCCCTCGCATAGTTCAAGTGGTCGGTAATCTGATCCTTTAGCCACTCCTTGACATGGGCACCTGTGCATTGAAGGCGCGGAACCCGGTCGATAACATCGATCGCCAGATTGAAGCGGTCAATCTGGTTCGCAATCGCCAATTGCAAAGGGGTGTTCAGTCCTCCCTGCTCCTTGTATCCGCGCACGTGAAGGTTCCCATGATTTTTTCTCCTGTAGGCCAATTTATGAATAAGTGACGGATAACCATGGAAATTGAAGATGATTGGCTTGTCCATCGTAAAAAGGCTGTCAAAGTCCCTGTCCGAAAGTCCGTGCGGATGCTCCGATTCGGGCAGAAGCTTGAAGAGATCGACAACATTCACAACCCGGATCTTGAGATCCGGAAAATGCTCACGCAAAATGGCCACTGCAGCGATCGACTCGATCGTCACCACATCTCCGGCACTCGCCATGACCACATCCGGCACACTACCCGTATCATTTGAAGCCCACTCCCAGAGACCGACACCTTTTGCACAATGGCGAACGGCGCTGTCCATATCCAGAAACTGGAGATGGGGCTGTTTATCCGCCACAATCACATTGATGTAATCAGTACTTTTCAGGCAGTGATCCGCCACCGACAAAAGACAGTTTGCATCCGGAGGAAGGTAGACTCTTGTGACATAAGGGCTTTTGTTCGAGATGACATCAATGAACCCCGGATCTTCATGGGTAAAACCATTATGATCCTGACGCCAGACCGTTGAACTCAACAAAATATTCAACGAAGAAATAGGCGCACGCCAGGGAACCTCCGTCTTGCATTTTTCAAGCCATTTGGCATGTTGATTGACCATCGAGTCAATAATATGGGCAAAGGCTTCATAAGTGTTAAAAAAACCGTGCCGTCCCGTCAGGAGATATCCCTCGAGCCACCCTTCCAGGGTATGCTCGCTCAACATCTCCATCACATGACCGTTTTTTGAAAGCTCGGAGCCGTCGGCATCTTCCGGAAGGATATCAGCCATCCAGGCTTTTTGGGAAGCTTCATAGACAGCGTTCAAACGATTCGAAGCGGTTTCATCAGGCCCCATCAAACGAAAATTGTCAGGGTTTTCACGAAAGACATCCCGGAAAAACTCCCCCAACACTGTGGTATTTCCCAGATACTTTGTTCCTGGCTTGGAAAATGTGGCCTGATAGTTTCGATAATCGGGAAGTCGTAGCGGTTTTCTCAAAAGTCCACCGTTGGCAAGGGGATTCGCGCTCATTCGCTTGTTTCCTTTCGGGGCAAGATCCCTGAACTTTTGAAAAAGTTGACCGTTCTGGTCGAACAACTCTTCTGGCCTATAGCTGGACAGCCATTCCGAAAGGATTTTCAAATGAGCGGGATTGCTCTCCACATCAAGGATAGGAACCTGGTGGGCCCTCCAGAAACCCTCAATCTTGTGGCCATCAAGAGTTTTTGGTGCAGTCCACCCCTTGGGTGTTCTTAAAATGATCATCGGCCAACGAGGGCGGCGACAATCCCCAGCGTCCCGGGCACGACGCTGGATCGAACGAATCTCCCGAATACACCGGTCGAGCGTTCTGGCCATCGTCCGATGCATCTCCATCGGGATATCCCCCTCCACAACATAAGGGGAATATCCATATCCGATAAAAAGACTTTTCAGCTCTGAAGGGGAAATGCGGGAAAGGATTGTTGGGTTAGCAATCTTGTACCCGTTGAGGTGAAGGATCGGAAGTACGGCTCCGTCTTGTGCCGGGTTCAAGAACTTGTTCGAGTGCCAGGAGGTGGCCAAAGGGCCTGTTTCGGCTTCTCCGTCACCCACAACAGCTGTCACGATCAGGTCCGGATGATCGAACGCCGCTCCAAACGCATGGGACAGGCTGTATCCGAGTTCCCCGCCCTCATTGATCGACCCGGGCAGTTCGGGAGTACAGTGGCTGCCTACTCCGCCAGGACTTGAAAATTTTCGGAAAAACTGCCGGAGACCTTCGATATCCTGTCCACGATCCGGATAAACCTCGGAATAGGTCCCCTCAAGGTAGGCATTGGCAAGGCTCGCAGGCGCTCCATGTCCAGGTCCACTGATATACATCATATTGAGATTCTGTTCGTGTATCAGCCGGTTGAGGTGGACCCAGATAAAACTCTGTCCGGGATCGGATCCCCAGTGGCCCAGAAGGCGCCTTTTGATATGAGATGGTGCGAGAGGTTCCCTAAGAAGCGGGTTCTCCCTTAAATACAGCATCCCGAGAGACAGATAGTTTGCCGCGCGCCAATAGCCATCAATACCTTCAAGATCCAAAGGACTCAACTCTTTTGCCATGACTCCTCCTTTAGGATTCCATAAAACCCATAAAAGATCACTCAGAAAAAACGATTTCCTTCACACCGGTTTTATATCTCTGGGTTTTCTAGAAAAGAGACCTTGCTGCCTTGGAAATTCCCTCTGATGCCATTGGATGTTGGTCGGCAAAAGAAGCAAGGTCCATGGCTGACAGTCCGGCAGAAACGGCGAGGCCGATCTCCCCGATTAAATTTTCCGCATCGATTCCGACGACATACCCTCCCAAAAGTTTCAGTGTTTCAGAATGGAAAAAAAGATGGATCCCACCGGCGGTTTCCCCAAAAATCTGGGCTCGAGAATCTTCCTCGAAGAAATACGTGGCTCTTTTAAAGGGGATAGAACGCTCCTTCAGGATTGATGGCGTCAATCCCACATAAGAAGCTGCCGGCAGGGTAAAAACCGTTGTTGGCACCGATCCAAAATCCATCCTGTCAGAAGCATGCTCTCCCCCCATGATCTGATGTGCGCAGACCAGAGATTGCCTGACCGCCGCATGAAAAAGGGGTGTTCTCCCATTCACATCCCCACACGCGAAAACATGAGGCACATTCGTTCTCATCCGGTCATCGACTTCAATTCCTCTGGGGCCCATAACAACCCCTGCCTCCCTCGCACCATCCGGGATGACCGGACGCCTCCCCGCCGCCATAAAAACCATCTCGGCGGAAATATCGACCTCCGTCTGATTGTGACGATATTTCACTCTCTTTTTTCCCTCTGATTGAGATGTAACCGAAAGAACCTGTGCAGAAAGAACCGGAGTAATCAGGGAGGAAAGTTGGGGCACAAGCATTGAAACGATTTCGGAATCAATTCCCGGAAGCAGTTGATCTCCAAGCTCAAGAACCGTAACAGATGATCCGAATGCCGCAAAGAATGTTGCCGTTTCAAGTCCAACATAGCCACCCCCGATCACAATCACCGAAGACGGACATGAATGAATGGCAGAATTCATTTTATAAAGATCATGGCTTGTCAGACACAAGTTGGCACCGGGGATCGGAGGAATAAAGACATCTGAACCGCTTGCGATCAGAATATGTTTTCCCCTAAACAGTCTTTCCCCATCATCGGTCAAAACGGAAATATCGTGCTTGGAAACCATTTTGGCTTTCCCTTTCAAAAGGGAAAGCCCCGGAGTTCTGGATAATTCCCCGTCATGCTGCTGATAACGCACTTTTTGAACGGAATCCTTGTGGTTCATCATCCGCTCAAAATCGAGAACCAGATCACCCTTGAGTCCAAAGGAAGAAAATCGCCGTTGTCGCTCCCAATGTTCAGCAACCTCTCGAACAGATTTCGAGGGCACACATCCTTCAGCCAGACAATTCCCGCTCATCACTCCCTTGGAATCAACCATCAGGATCTTCAATCCCAAGCGTGCCAGTCTAAAAGCAGCAGGATAAGCTCCACCGCCAGCACCAATCGTGATCAGGTCATAATCCATCTTATCCCCACCTTTTCCTCAACCCAAAAAATTCCGAATGAGCGATTCCCGAAAGCCCCCCCTTGATCATAGAGGAAAGATCACGAACTGAACACCAGTATAAGACTTGAGCATCAGAATCGGAAAATAATGATTTTTATGGTTCCCATTTCTGCCAGTCATGGATTAACCACCAATCGATGGAGGAAATGACTGTGCTTTGGGACAATGTCCTTGCCCTTAGACCCGACTAGCGTTAGAATGGATAAATTATGTTTGATCAGGAGAAAAGACAGTGACCATTTTTTTCGGAGCCGCAGAGCCCAGATGACTTCCTCACCGGCCACACCCCCCAAAAGAGATTCCAAAGAACATGGTGAGCAGAGTCGCCATGCTTCAAAAAATATTGATTCTTCTGCCGCGCCAAACCCGAAGGATGGGCAAAGCCCATATCAGGAGTTGCCGGATGAGGCTTTCTTCCAGCCTTCAAAGCCAAGGGAGGAGCCTGGCTTTTCACCTACAGCGGTTGCCGTCTATATTGTTGTCGGTCTTTTATTGGTTGCCGGAATCGGCGGATCGATCGTGGGACTCTCCGGAAAGCCCCTTTTTGGAAAACACAAGATTGTTTCGGAAAGAAGCATCAGTACCAGAACAACATTTCAAAGCATACAGGGTGTTGACTGGAACATGAACATCCAGATGATGCTTTCCCCTTCGGTGGCCTACTTCAAGATCCATCTGACAGGAAAATCACCAATCAAGTATCAGATTCTCGGAGCCCATTACAAAATTGGAAACGGATCAATCATTCCGCTGAAACTTCCTCCGACATACCTTCTGTTTGAGCCGATTGCTCCTGGTGAAACATCGGAAAGAACGTTGTGGCTGGGCGGCTCTCCTGTTGATTCGATTACCCTGGACATCAGAGTAGACGATGGCCATGAAGTGAAAAGCGCCAACCTGACCTTCGACTGACCCATTATACTGAGACAGCCCCCCTGACTCGCTCCATCAAATTCTCCTGTGAAATGGGGAACCCCACCTCCTTGTAACGGGCTGACAACCCTCGTTCAATCACAAGAGACGATGGCGGAACAGAGAGTATCTTCCCCAGAAACTTCAAGAGATGTTGATTCGCTTGACCCTCAATGGCTCTTGAGGAAAGATCGATATGAAACTCTTCATTGACAAGATAGAAGCGGTCAGTTTTTTTGCCTGGATGGACCCTGACAAACAACCTTGAACTGTTTTGATCTTTCCGAGAGCTCAAGAATCAGTCTCCGGCTCCCCCGTCCCCAAACTTCGGTCAGGATCCAGAAACAACCACTTTTCCTCAAGCTGGGAAAGTCCAGTCAAAAGCTTCTGGACATCTTGGCGGACACTTGAAAGCCCGAGTAACCACTCATCTCTTGTTCCCTCCATCTCCAGAACGGACCTCGCATGGACTGTTCTCGCCTCGTCAAGAATACGGGAAGCTTCCTTGCGAGCTTCCTCGATCATCGACTCGGACTCTCGACGGGCCGACTCCCTGAGTGACTCGGCTATTTGCTCGGCCTTTAAAAGAGTCGATCCCAACAATGCTTCTTTTCCCGAAAGATCCCCTGAGCGGGCGGAAAATTCTGCAATTCTTTCTTCAAAACCACGCCGTTCATCCAGAAGCTCCGTCATTTCCGCTATAACTTGGGCCAGAACAGCATCGACCTCCTTAGGCTCGTAACCACGAAAAGCCTTTGCAAACTCCATGTGCCTCAGTTCGTTGATACGATTATGGTCTATCATCAAAGAACCTCCTCAGAAATGGAAACCAGACTTCATCCGTTAAGATCAGGCTCAATATCAGTAGATAAAGTGCTGAAGAACCTGAATCAAAAAAATAACGATCAACGGCGAGATATCCATTCCTCCTAGTTTTTCTGGAGGAACAAGTTTCCGGATCGGAGCCAGAACAGGCTCGGTCAACATCTCGAGGAACCTTACAACAGGGTGGGACCGATCGGGAAGAACCCATGAAATCAGGGCGCGTATGATCACGATCCAGGAATATAAATAGAGAAGCCGGTAAAGCAGCATTGACAATCCTCTCCTTGATGAACTGCATATTGGTGCATAAATCAGTTTTTGGCTCCGGCAGAGCCGGAGGGATCTCCAGATAACTGTCTGGACTTTTTCACTGTAGCCGAAATGGACTCAATGAATGCCCCTCTGACAGCCCTGTCTTCAAGACTTGCGATTCCTTCAATCGTTGTTCCACCGGGGGAAGAGACATACCCCTTCAGCTCTGAAGGAGAACACCCGGAAAGGAGGAGTGTTCCCGTTCCCAAAAACATCTGGGCCACCAGAAGAGAAGCTGTCTCCCTCTTGAGACCAAACAATACCCCCGCATCGACAAGAGCGTCGCCAACGAGAGCCATAAGGCCCGGACCTGAACCCGCAAGAGCCGTCGCGATATCAAAATCCTTTTCCTCAAGAATGAGCGCTTTCCCCATCCGGGAAAAGAGGTCCAAGACAAGTCGTTCATCAGAAGACGTTGCCGTGGATCCCGGAGCAATCAGGGTCATGCCCTCTCCGGTTGTCAGTGCAAGATTAGACATGGTCCTGACCCATCGGAACTCCGGAGCATGCCGTTCAAGGAGTGCCAGAGTGATTCCTGCCATAACAGAAATCGCCAGAACAGGAGAAGAAAGGCGCTTCAGCTCTCCTGCCAATGATAAGAATCGGTCGGGCTTTACGGCCAGAAATATGATTTCAGGGAAACGTCCATTTTCAATGGCTTTTTCGACTGAAGAAAAGGTGGAAACAGCATAAAGGGAAGCAACCCGCTCCCTGGTGGCATCAGCCGGTTCAATGACCAGAAGATCTTTCTCCCGGCCCATCCCGGAAAAATACGCGTGAGCCCCTCTCAGAAAGGCTTCCCCCATTTTCCCGCATCCGATCACCCATATGGCCGAGGGGTTAGACAGGGTGTGATCTCCCAATGATTTCTTCCTTTCCAAACAGGATTGTTCCAAGGCGAACCTGTGTGGAGCCCGCCCGAACCGCCTCCAGATAATCTCCACTCATCCCCATGGAAAGAGTGTCCACCGTTGAACATTGTCCGGATAGCCAATCGAAAAGCCTCCTCCCCCCATCAAAGATCCGGATCGTCTCAGACAGGTCTCCCGAAGGAGATGGAGGAACCCCCATAACGAGGAGTCCCTTGAGAACAAGTGACCCATACTTTGAAATCGCGTCCAAAAGGACAGGAAGGGAGTCAGGCGACACACCGCTTCGACCAGGGATCCCGGAGAGATCGAGCTCTACAAGTATATTCTGGAAAACACCATACTGAAGAGCCATTTGATTCAGGATTGGCAAAATATTCTCCCGGTCAACGCTTGAGATCAGGTTGACAGGAAAACCTTTGTCTTTTGTCGATCTTCGCTGAAGGGCCCCAATGAAGTGAAAAGGGATACCCTTTCCGGCATTGCCCAGTAGCGCAAGCCTTGCCGAGAGCTTTTCCCATCGGTTCTCCGCAAGGGGAAGATGCAAGGACGACATTGCAAGGAAATCATTATCGGATGCCGCCTTCGTTACTGCCACAACCTCCACGGCAGATGCATCTCCCCGAGCGGAGGACTCAACTGCGATCAGCTCACGAATCAGTCCGAGTCGAATGGAGAGAATCTCTTCTCGGGTCACGTTGCGGATTGAATCCAATTGATCATGGAACGGCCACTCCTCAAGGATCCCTGTCTACGATGAGAGAAAAAAAGCTCAGGGTGACAGATCGTGCACAGATCGATCGAACCTGTCTGGCTCGAAGGAACTCCAGCAGAAGCGAGCTGGTGAAGAACCAGTCCAGGAAGGTCAAAATGGTTCGGATGTGCCTTCCGGCCCAAAAAGTCCGGATAGCGGGACAATGCTTCAGAATGAACCTCCGGACCGACCTCATAACAACAACGACCCGCTGATGGCCCCAGAACAACAAGAAGGTTGGAAGGTGGTACATTTCCCTCTTTTTTGAGGCGCTCAAGAGCTTCGGTGACAATTCCCCTTACCGCACCCCGCCATCCGGCGTGAACGGCGCTCACAACCCGCCCCCCCTTGTCGGCAAACAAAACAGGGAGGCAATCTGCCGTCCAGATCCCGATTCTTGTTCCCGGGGCCTCGGTCCATAGACCATCCGCCTCAAAAGCAGCGTCCCTGTTTTCATCCACCCTTCTTACATCCACCCCATGGACCTGACGGGCTGTTAGTGGCCTGCTCGCAGGATCCTTGGAAAGAGCAAGTCCAAAACCATGTTCAATCCCGTATGAAGACAGGAGTGGATGGCGAAGGTACACTAGGCATCTCCCCTCTTTCTCCATATGGCCGGAGTATCAATATGCGCCGGATCGAACTCTGCCTGATCCTCGCCATCATCCTTCTCACCAGGAAGCTTGTTGACCACAGGCGTCTGCCTCCTGAGGTAGGCGGGAATCGCCTGGAGTGCCTCAGGATCAATCTCCCCGGAAGAAGCCAAAGGTTCGGAGATCGGAAGTGTTTCGGACTCCGGAGGGTCAAAACCTGCCGCAATCACAGTGATATGGATAGCCTCCTGGGGAGACTCATCAACCACTGTTCCAAAAATGATATTGAGTCCCTTCTGACCTTCCTCCTGGATAAGATTTGAAGCTTCCATCACCTCATGGAGAGTCATGTCTGATCCTCCGCTGAAGTTCACCAGAACACCTCTTGCGCCCCTTATGGAAGCCTCTTCCAAAAGGGGACTGTTGATCGCGTTTCTGGCGGCTTCAACGGCCCTCTTTTCTCCGGTCCCTGATCCGATTCCCATAACGGCACGGCCCATTTTGGACATCGTTGTCCGGACATCGGCAAAGTCCAGATTGATCAACCCGGGTTTCGTGATGATATCCGATATCCCCTGCACGCCCTGACGAAGGATATCATCTGCCGTCTTGAACGCATTTGTCAGGGGAACATCCTTGCCCACCACAGACATCAGCCGGTCATTGGGAATAACGATCAGTGTGTCCGAATTTTTTTTCAGATCCGCCAGCCCTTTTTGGGCATTAGCCTCTCTCTTTGGCCCTTCAAAGGAAAAGGGCCTGGTAACGACAGCAACGGTGAGGGCTCCAAGCTCCATTGCAACCTGAGAAACAACTGGTGCCGCTCCGGTACCGGTCCCACCGCCCATTCCCGCTGTGACAAAAACCATATCCGCACCCTTCAGGACATTCCGGATTTTGTCAATGTCCTCGAGAGCCGCTTTTCTGCCGATATCGGGGTTGGCTCCGGCACCAAGTCCACGGCTGGTTGCCCCGCCGATCTGGACCCTGTTTGCGGGAACCCTGTTCAATGCCTGAAGGTCCGTATTGACTGCAACAAACTCAACTCCCGACACTTCCGCCTGGATCATCGACAAAACAGCGTTGCATCCGCCTCCTCCGACTCCTACAACGATAATGCGAGCGTTCAAAAGACCGGACTGGTTATAGTCGATCATCGGCTTCTGGTCTTCCATCAGAACGATCCTTTCACATATGTTTTCATACCCGGGAATCCGGCTTATCTCGAAAACAAAATCCCTTGGGGCTCTCCATCAAATAATTTCCTTGATCCAGCTCCAGATGGAGCCAGCTGGCTTCTTCTCAGGAGGAGACAGGAGGACCTCCTGCTTTGGAGAATCCAATTCAGGAACCATCTCACCCCAATGATCCTTTGCGCAGAACAGAAGCCCCACCGCCGAAGAGTACTCCGGAAGAGATGCCCGATCCACCACTCCCTGAACACGGGACTCCACAGACCCGAGGGTAATATGAAGGGGAGACAAAACCTTCCGGGCAATTTCAACCATCTGCGGCATATTGCTCACGCCTCCCGTCAGGACAACCCCACGCTGAAGATACTGGATATCCACCTTCATCTCCTTGAGGCAGGCCACAACCCGCTCCAGAATCTCGACGAGCCTGGCCTCAACAATTTCGACAACCTCCCTGGAAGGCGCATCGAGAGCCTCAACAGCCCCTTCGGTCCCGTCGGGGCCTGGTTCGGCAGGAGAGAGTCTTGAAAGCGTCTGGATCTTGATCCTCTCGGCCTCTTCCTGGGAAACACGTCGAACAATAGCCAGATCCCGAGTCATATTGATGCCACCCAGAGGAATGACCCGCACCCCGACAATGGCCCCATTGACATAAACCGCAACATTGGTTGTTCCGCCACCGATATCGACCAAAACAACCCCAAGCTCTTTGTCATCCTCGGAAAGAACAACCCTCGCACTGGCAAGAGGATGAAGGATCAGATCACCATCCGATACCGAAAGCCCGGCCCGTTCGACTGTTCTCTTCAGGTTGGCAATGACCATTTCCGACCCTTTGATCACATGGACCGACGCCTCAAGCCGATTGCCGACCATCCCGATGGGATTGGGAATTCCGGAAAGGTCGTCTATTGTGTAGGATTTCGGAATAACGTGCAGGATTTCCGATACAGGCCGGTTCACCATTGAACGGGCTTCCTGCATGACCTTTTCTATATCCGGAAGCTGAACTTCCCGGTCCCTCAATGCCACGATCACACGCTGATCGGTCCCAACCACTTCGCCACCGGCAAAACCGACAACAACCTTCTTCACCGGCCTTCCAACAACCCTGACCACCTGATCCAGCGCCCGGTTGATTGCAGATACAGCCTGCTGGACATCAACGATCGTCCCATTTCTGATAAAATTTCCTGTAGGAGCAACTCCCACAGAAACAATCTCGAACAAGTTGTCTTCGAGCGCATTTCCGACGATCGCAACAACCTTCGTCGAACCGAGATCAAGAGCCGCATACAGAGACGTTTCCGGAAAATGTTGCGATTCCTTCAATTCCATAAGAATACCACCCTCATCATCATTACACTTTTCCCCACCGATTTCCCCAGAAAGAACCATCAGGACCGCTTATGATATCAACAACAAGACCGGGTGATTTTCTCACACCTTCAAAATGATCACAACTTTTTTCTGGGTGCATGTTTTCCTGAAAGAGCTTTCTCTTCCACTCGCTGTCTCAAAAGGATCATTTTTGAAAACCGAAGATCGATCCCAAGAACAGCCCCCCCTTCCCCCACATTCAGGTGGCCTCCTGGATCCATAGGGTGCGTCTTGAAGAATCTGGCGAGCATTCGGAATGGATCGCATGATTTTCCTTCCGGAAGAACCAGATAGTAAGAAGCATGGTCAGGAAGCATCCTGATTTCATGTTTCCCCAGAAAAACGAATGTCTTTCCTTCGGGAGCACCGTGATCCTGGCATTTCCGTTCTCTCCGGATCGTTTTGAGCACACGTTCACCATCCCCAAGCTTGAGTGGTGTCTGGAGAATGACCTCAGGAAGACTTCTGAAACGGGAAACGGACAACCCCGTCACAACTTTTCCTGTCGGAAGCAGATAGGGTAGGATTTTGGGTTGTCCCCATGGAAAAGAAGGCTGTCCGGGAGAAAATATTGTTGGAGGACGGAGAATCGCTTCAGGCTTCTGCAAATCAACAATAACGGAACCACCACCCCATGGCTGACGAACAAGAGCCGCAGTCCTGACCCAGGGATGATGCAAGACCCATAAGCGAATTGTCTCATTCGATCCCATTCTGGAGATGGGATCTGGACCTATCCAGAAAGCCACCGACCGCTCTGATACAGCCACTCCCCCTTTCAGGACAAGATGAAAGGCTTTTGATGAAGTGCGGCGGTTCGGGGATGGCAGGAAGATCAGGATCGCGAGAAACAGGAAAAAGATGAGGACGAGAATCCACCGCCCCTTCCCTCTCATACTACCCTTAAGAATTAAGGGAGCAGTGTTTGGGGCAGGATCACCCATCTTTTACTGTTTGAGTTGTGAAACGGGAGCACTATCAAGACATGCCCCATTTAATATGCGGCAGACCAGGTCAGGGAAAGGAATTCCCATCCCCATGGCAATCTCGGGCAAAAGCGATGTTTTCGTCATTCCGGGAAGAGTATTCATCTCCAGAACAACGACATCCCCACTCGGCAGAAGGATTGTGTCAAGCCGCGCAACCCCCCTCAGATCCAAAAGATCCCAAGCCACACTTGCCGCATGATGCAAGGCTTTTTCTTCCGGCTCTGTAACCGCAGCCGGAAAAAGATGGCGGGATCCGCCGGGCTGATATTTTGAGGAAAAGGTATAAAAAGGCTCTTTGGGATCAGGAACAACCTCAATAATGCCAATCGGTTCTCCGAACAAGAGACCCACCTGAATTTCGCGCCCGACAAGAAAAGGCTCCACGAGCACTTTAGAGGAATGCGACATCGCATCAGAAATGGCATCTCGAAGACATTCAGGAGAATCCACCTTCAAAATCCCGATCGATGAACCGGCTGACTCCGGCTTGACGATCACGGGATACGGAAAAGGAAGGGCCAGATCCCGGGGGAAATCTTTCGAGGAAAATTCAAGTGTTTCCGGCACGACAAGCCCTCCGGAACGAAACAGTTTCCTGGACACACTTTTGCTCATTCCAAGTGCGGACCCAAGGACTCCGGTCCCGGTATAGGGAATCTCCATCACTTCAAGCAATCCCTGAAGCGCTCCATTTTCCCCTTTTCCTCCATGAGTTGCCAGAAAGCAGGCATCAGGATGAAACTCCGATAGAAGCGCCGGCAGTCCTGGCCCGACTTCCATTCCCCTCGCAACCACTGAAAGGCTGGACAAAACAGACAGAACACCTTCGCCCGTCATTCTTGAAACTTCCGCCTCAGGAGAATCTCCTCCGTAAAGAACCGCTACCCGACCGAACCTTGAAACCACGAATCATCCCCTTGAAAATACCGTTGAACAATCGGTTGAAACACTCACGATGTGACAGACTAAAACAGTGTTTGGACTTCCGGAACCAAAAGGAATCCCGTAAGAGTCTTGACCCTTTGGCGAACTTCCTCCATCAGGTCAAGAAATTCTGCTGCCGTTCCGTATCCTTCATTGACAAAAAAATTACAGTGCTTGCGACTGATGCTGATGCCCCCTTTCTGGACTCCCTTCAATCCGGAGATTTCGATAAGGTGGCCAGCATGGTCTGATTGGGGATTTCTGAAAACCGATCCCAGACTCGGTCGATCAAGAGGCTGACGTTCATTTCTTCTTATCAGGGATTCCTTCCCTTTCTCCTGCAAAACAGCAGGATCAGAAGCCTCTCCTGACAAAAGGACATCCAGAATCACCCCACACTCCGGAGCTTCACCCGAAAAAATCGAATGGCGGTAAGAAAAGTCAAGATCATCCCCTGAAAGGGTGGTAATAACACCCTCTGGTGAGACAACACGAACCTTCTTTACGATGCGGGAAAAATCCCCCTCCGGAGTACCAGCATTCATAGCGACACCACCCCCGACTGTTCCCGGGATCCCGGCCATAAAAGAAAATCCGGACCGTCCGCTAAAAGCAGCCACTTTGGAGAGGTAAGGCATAGAAACACCCGCCTGGGCCAGAAAACTCCCATCCGGAAGAACCGTCAACACTGTCAGTCGTTTTGTACTAACGACCGTTCCCGACAGACCTGCGTCCGAAAAAAGAATATTCGAGCCTTTCCCAAAAAAACGCAGGGGAGAGGGCAGTGATCCCGATGCGACATCTGCCAGAATTCGAGAAAGATCATCAAAAGACTCAGGAAGAAAGAAATACTCCGCCGGACCACCGATCCGGATCGTCGAATGCCTTGAAAGATTCTCTCTCCTGAGCCCCGTTATCGCCCCTGAATTTGTCATGAAATTCGGCTGACACTCCTGACCATGTCCAGATATTCCTGACCCAGGCTTGTAATATCTCCGGCTCCAAGGGTCAGAAGAACATCACCAGACCGAACAATCTCGGATAGGAATGCCGGCAACCGCTGGCGATCCCCTTCAAAAAGCACGCGATCAGCCCCCATTACCTTCTGAGTCTCTTCACAAAGGGATCTTCCGGTCACCCCGGGAATCGGCTTTTCTCCCGCGCCATAGACTTCAGTCAGTATCAGCAGGTTGGCCTTCAGGAAAGCGTGGGCAAAGCGGGACTGAAGATCTCTCGTCCTGCTGTAACGATGCGGCTGAAAAACAACCACAAGCCTTCTGTCGGGAAAGCTTTGTTTTGCAGCAGATAGAGTTGCCTCAATTTCCGTCGGGTGATGGCCATAATCATCAACAATCAGGACACCCGACTCTTCACCCACTATAGTAAATCGTCTCCCGACTCCCCGGAATCGGGAGAGTCCTTCGCGGATTTCCGACATGGGCATTCCCAGTTCCCGCCCAACACCAATGGCCGCAAGAGAATTAATGACATTATGACGGCCAGGAACTTCCAGTGAAAAAGATCCCCATTTCTCGCCATGTCCTTCCACCGAGAAGGTTGAGGAAAGACCATTCACCACAATTCCCTCGGCACCACCCACCACACGAATCATGGCATCTGGGCTCGCCCCATAAGTAATCACACGACGACTGACATTCCCGATCAACTCCCTGACGCCAGGATCGTCTATGCAGGCAAAGACCTTCCCATAAAATGGAACATGATTCATGAACTCCAGAAACGCCGCCTTGAGACGATCATAGGAACCATAAAAATCCATGTGCTCCTGATCGATGTTCGTAACGACGGAGATGATTGGCGGAAGCTTCAGGAAGGATCCATCGCTTTCATCAGCTTCTGCAACAAAAAAAGAGGATTTTCCCACTCTTGCATGAGCCCCGAAATGATGGACACGACCACCGACAACACATGTCGGATCCAAATTTCCGAGATAAAGGAGAGTCGAGATCATCGAAGTTGTTGTCGTCTTTCCATGAGAGCCGGCAACACAAACCCCGACAGTCCCTCTCATCAGCTCGCTCAGCATTTCTCCCCGATGGACAATAGGAATACCCCGTTTCCGAGCCTCCTGAACCTCAGGGTTCTCCGAGGAAATAGCTGTTGAAACAACAACCGCATCCACATCGCCCACATTCTCGGCTCTTTGTCCAAGATAAACTGTGGCGCCAAGCTCCGAAAGCCTTCTGGTCAAATCTGTCTGGTAGCTGTCTGATCCCGTAACACGAAACCCCTTCGCCAAAAGAATTTCTGCAATGGGAGCCATCCCGTTTCCACCGATTCCCACTAAATGAAGCGATTTGACCATGTATCTAAGCATACACCTATTCTCCCTCGTTCAGTCAGGAACAGCCCCCACCACCACGGCGGCCAAGCTGCCCCCAAGCAATTGCCATTATGGATTAATTTTCAGGCATTGGAAAGATTTCCCCATATTGGTGATAGCCGTTCCAACCATCGATCCACCATAACCGCCGGAGTATTGAGGCGGGCATTCTCCCCGGTTTTTGAAAGCAGGTCCGGATTGGACAATACATTGATCAAAAAATGGGAGAACCCTGATTCCTGGATAAGGGATTCTCTCCATATCCACCCACCCGAGCAGTTGGCGATGATTTCGGCATTTCGCCTCTGATGGTCACCAATAGCATGCGGATAAGGAATATAAACTGCCGGAGCGCCAGCTGCGGTGACCTCGGTCACGGTCATCGCTCCGGAACGGCAGATCACAAGAGATGCCGTGCGGTAATATTCCGGCAAGTTTTCCAGAAAGCCGCAGACATCAACCTCAAAAGGGGCCCCGTTGTATGCGGAGCGAGTCATCTCAAGCCATTTTTCTCCACTTTGATGGACAACCGAAAAAGCGGGAACTCCGGGCTTCCCGTAAAGATCGGAGAGTATCCTTGGTATTCCTTCATTGAGAGCTCTGGCACCCTGGCTCCCCCCCACAACAACAATCCTTAGAGGCTCCCGGAATCGTTCAACTGAGCCAACATCAGGAATCCCCCGGACCGGAACGCCTCCATATGGAGCATCCTGGTGGATTGTCGATATGATCTGGGCAAAGGGGGACAAGATCCTGTTCGACCAACCCGAAACCGCGTTGGGTTCAAGAAGGACTACCGGAACGCCAGAAAAACCGGCAGAAACAACCCATGGAATCTGGACATATCCTCCGGTACCGATCAAAAGATCGGGAGAAAATGCCCTGATCTGCAGACTGGCTTTCCTGATCGCTCCGGGAAGAATCCCCAGCGCACGAACTTTTTCACTCACCCCCTTTCCAGCAAAACCTGTTACTTTGAGTGGCGAGAAAGGAATGGAGCGATTCTTCGCCTGTCGTTCCTCAAGGCTATCAGGCGCACCAGCATAAAGGACCGCAACCCCCCTTTTCCGTGCTTCATCCAGAATGGTTATAGCAGGGATGACATGGCCCCCCGTCCCCCCACCCGTCACCAAAAGTCGTCGAACACGTTCAAGAGGGAACCTTTTAGCGGCCATGAACCGGAACTTCCGGATGAGTGATCGCCTCCCCGACAGGAGCTGTGGCAAGCTCACGGGCATCTTTCCCTGAGAATCTGGACACAGAAAGGATGATTCCCACACCGATCGCATTTGAAAGCAATGAAGAGCCACCAAAGGACAGGAAAGGCAGAGGAATTCCCTTTGTCGGGAAGAGACCGGTTACAACGCCCATGTTGAAAATGGCCTCAACTCCGATTGACAGAGTAAATCCCTGTGCCAGAATCCTCCCCAAAAAATCCGGGGCTTTTCCGGCAATACTCATTCCCCTGAAAAAGATCAGCAGGAAAAAAAACAGGATCATGAGCGTTCCGATAAGCCCAAATTCTTCCCCCACCAACGCAAAGATAAAATCCGTCCCCGGCTCAGGAAGAATACCTCCCCCGACCCAGTCGTGGCCAAGCCCAAGCCCCGCAAGTCCTCCAGCCCCAAGCGCAACAAGAGACTGCCCTAGCTGGGTCGTAGCCGACGAAGCACTATGATGGGCCAGTGTGAAGTTATGGAATCGTTCAAGTGCATAGCGATGAAAAAACACAAATAACAAGGCGGCCGGAACGGTGATGCCAAGGATCTGGAACAATCTTTTCCATGAGAGACCGGCCAGAAAAAACATCGTTCCCAGAATCATGACCATAAATGCTGTAGAACCAAAATCCGGCTCTTTTAGCATCAGAGCGCAATAAATAGAGAGAGGAATACTGAAAATAAAGAGGGATTTCAAAGGAATCTCGAGGGGTCCAGACTGATCGGGAGAATCCTTGCGTTTCTGATACGCCTTGTTCAGAAGAACCGCAGCAAGAAAGATCATCGCATCGCGGGCAATCTCGGAAGGCTGAAGAGTCAACCCTGGAAGATGTATCCAGCGCCTTGCCCCGTTCATCACCATTCCAACATGGGGAACATACAAAAGCATCAACAGACCCAGTCCGGACATATAGACCAGAAACCGGTGGCGGGACCAGAAATGGTAGTCAATCTTTGAGGTCACAAGCATTACGGCAATGGCCAAAAGGGCCGATATCATCTGCCGGTTAAAAAGGCGGAACGGTTGATTGGTGGCGATTGCAGCCGACATGACCATCCCGACTCCGACAAAGATCAAAAGGATCACACTGCAGATCAGGACAATGTCCATTTTTTGGGTCCGGTCAACACTGAAAGGGCCTGTTCCGTCCTGCCCATCCATTGTTTCAGTTTTTTCAGGGTCTTCTATCTTTTTCGGAACACCCGTATGGCAAGTTGAGTCCTGAACCATCAAGCCCCTCCCCTATAGACTCCGAGAGCTTCCCTCACCAGCATGGCAAAGGCATTTCCACGCTCTTCATACCCGTGGAACATGTCATAGCTTGAACAACCCGGCGAAAGAAGGACCGTGTCTCCCTCTCGCCCTTTCGATAAGGCGACATCGACAGCCATTTTCATGCTTGAAACCGGAATCGTTTCACAAAAGGAGGAAAGGGACTTTGCAATCACCTCCCTTGACTCTCCAAGAACAATCAGCACCCTGACAAGATCCTTGACCGGAGAGGCCAGTGGAAAATAGGAAGCACCCTTGTCACGTCCACCCATAATCAGGATCAGAGATCTTGCATCTGCATCATCTCCGCCCTTGTTCCCGCTCTTCACTGAAAACCCCTTAAGGGCCATCAATGTCGCATCCACATTTGTTGCCTTGGAATCATTGATGAAACAGATGCCATTTTTTTCTGCTATGACTTCCATCCTATGGGGGAGCCCTCTGAATCCGGACAGACTTTCCAAAAGCAATGTCTTTTCTGGAAACGGCATATCTCCGGAGTCCTGGCCTCGAACTTTCCCAATTTTTCGCTGCTCATTTAAAAAAATCAGCGTTCCCAAAAGACTGGCTGCAAGATTTTGGCGATTTCCAAGACCCGGCAAAGAAAAGCCGTCAAGCTGCCATATCTCTGTTTCTCCCTTTTGTCCGGGGAATCCCGAGACTCTTCCGGTCTTTCCGTCTTCCGATAGAAGAAAGACCGGAGCTTCTTCAACAGGAAGTTCCGGAGAGGCTCCTTTCCGGCTCGCAAAGAAAAAGGCCGGTCGACCGGGAGTTTTTCGGAGAGGGTAGAGTCCTGACTCCGGATCACCGTTGAACACAGTAAAATGAGATGGTGAAATTCCTCGAAATGACTGCCACTTTGCCCGTCGATACGCTTCCTCTGAAGGATGGCGGTCAAGATGATCAGGAGTAATATTCAGAAAAAGATGGACAACAGGATCGAACCAGGATCTGACAGGACTCATGGTTTCTGCCTGAAAGCTCGATATTTCGACAACGCCAGCATCATACTCAGGAGACAACTCTTGTGCGATTCTCTTGCGTTCCGACAGAACCGCCTCCGAAAGGGGCGTACCAAAGTTCCCTCCGAGGAAAACCGATAGACCGCATGCTCTTAGAAAATGAGCCGCCAGTGCAGATGTTGTCGATTTTCCATTTGTTCCCCCCACGGCAAGAAGTGGAAAGGGAGAAAGTGCCGAAGCCCATTCCAGCTCTCCAATCACCCTGCTGTCATATTCAGGGACCGCAAGCCCTGACCACTTTTCAGGGGGAAGGCCCGGGCTGACAATCACCTTCGTGGCTGTTCCGAAGTCGAGCGGCTTCAGGATTTTTCCAAGGTCTAGATGAATGCCCTCTTTTGATAGCTGCTCCTTGAGGAGAGGAGAAAGACAGTCGATGTTCTCGTCCTTCAATGTCACATCCCCACCAAGATAAACAGCCAGCCTGGCCGCAGCTATCCCTGATCGTCCCGCTCCAAGCACCATGACCTGTTCTTTTTCCTTGGGAGTCGCTTCTTCCTGATTGACTGAAATCTTTGAAAGCATTCGTGTCTCCGAAACAGCCATTGCTTATCCCCTTTAGCGAATTTTCAATGTACTAAGGCTGACCAAGGCAAGAACCAGAGCGACGATCCAGAATCGGACAATCAGTTTTGGCTCACTCACTCCCCCCAATTCAAAGTGGTGATGCAGGGGAGCCATTCTGAGAACTCTCTTTTTTCGAATCTTGTAAGACGCCACCTGAGCAATCACCGAAAGTGCCTCTGCAACAAAAATGCCTCCGAGGATCAGGAGCAGGAGTTCCTGCCGGGTAATGATTGCCATCATTCCAAGGGCTCCACCTAAAGCCAGGGCGCCAACATCCCCCATAAAAACAGATGCCGGATAGGCGTTGAACCATAAAAATCCCAGCGAAGCTCCGGCCATGGCACCCGCAACAATAGAAAGCTCACCCGCTCCCGGCATTCCCGGCAACTCCAGATAATGAGCAAAGACCTGATTCCCCGTAAGATAGGAGATGATCAGAAAGGACATGGAAACAACGATGACCGGACCAATTGCCAGACCATCCAGGCCATCGGTCAGATTCACGGCATTTGATGTTCCGGAAATGACTCCGATTGCAAATGGCAGAAAAAAAATCCCGAGATCAGGATTGATCGCTTTAAAAAAAGGAATGATGATGCGCGTATCAGGAGAGGTTTCCACGAACCAGATCGACAGCATCAGCCCCAGAACGGTCTGGAGCAAAAACTTTTGCCAGGCCAGAAGCCCCTTCGACTGTTTTCGGATGATCTTCAGATAGTCGTCCAGAAATCCAATGGCTCCGTTACCCAAAAGCGCCACCAGAACCATCCAGACAAACCTGTTCGAGAGATCAGCCCAAAGAAGAACCGGAATCATGATTCCTATGAGAATCAGAATCCCGCCCATCGTCGGGGTGCCCTTTTTTGAAAGATGGGATTGAGGACCATCATCCCGAACTTCTTGCCCAATCTGGAAACGAACAAGAAGACGGATCATGAAGGGACCGAAGAGGAGAACCAAGACAAGAGCTGACAGGGAAGCATATATCGTTCTGAACGTTATGTAGCGAAATAGATTGAAGGCAGAAAAATCATGATGAAAATAGTGAAGAAGATACAGCATTACAACTCCAGTCCAAGGTGAAAAAACTCCGTCTCCAGGGCGGTACCTCTGGAAGCCTTGAGAAGAACAATATCTCCCGGAGCAATAAGACGATAACGATCATCCGGATCACCTTTACCGGTAATTCGATGGAGAAGCGATGGATTCCCCCCTGACGACACAAACCCTTCCAGAAAAGATTCAAAGTGGTTGCCCTTGAACCAGATGGCTCCCCAGGGAAGACGTGCCGCTTTTTGTCCCACATATCGATGCCACGACTCTGAGTCCTCCCCCAATTCAAGCATCTCTCCGAGGATTCCCCATATTTTTCCGCCAGACCATTCTCCCCGGTGATAATTATCAACAAGGGAAAAAGCCGCTTCCATCGAAAGGGGATTCGCATTGTAGTGGTCAAGAAGATAGAGAATTCCATTTTTGGACCTTAAAGGCTGCATCCTTCCTGATCCACCCTTGTAATCTCCGATGGCCTCTGACGCTTTACAAAGATCAGTCCCGAAAACTCCACATACCCCCATGGCAAGAAGCATATCCATGGCAAGCTCCGGGGAGGGAATTTCCATCTTGATCGAAAAATCAGTGGACTCAAAACTTCCCTGCAAGAAATATCCCGACTCCCTGAGACAAAAGGACCCTTCAAGAATCGTCATCGTTCTGTGGCCGATGGATGTTTCCGCATCTTTCCCGGCCGCTGGGACACCATGACCATTCATACGGGTCAACACCAGATGGATCTTCCTTTTCTCGAGCAATGTTTGCTGCATAGGGGTCGCAAACTGTTTCCAAACATCTTCTGGCAAAATCAGGAATCCACCGTCCCGGATGGTTTCGATCAACTGGCTTTTTTCTTCCCATACACCGCGAAGCGTTCCGAGTGTCTCGAGATGTGAGGGGCCGATAGAGGTAATCACCAGACATTCCGATGAAACGACATCGCCAAAGTATCCGATATCTCCTCTTTTTCGGACACCGACCTCAATGACAGCGTATGGTTCCGAGCTCTTCCATCCCCAAATGGTCAGGGGAACCCCAATCTCGTTATTTTCATTCCCGGAACTTGCCAGGACAGGCTCCCCAGATGAAGACAAACCCAGGCGAATCAATTCTCTTGTAGTCGTTTTTCCGGCACTTCCCGTAAGAACAACCATCTTCCCGCCGTTTGCCCGTCTTTTTCGAAGAATGACTCTCGCAAGATCAAGCATGGACTTTTGCGTGTTTTTCACTAATATCTGCGGAATCATTCCGGACATCGGTCTTTCGACAAGGGCTGCAGCTGCCCCCTTCTCCATCGCTTCCTGAAGATGGAAGTGGCCGTCAAATCGTTGCCCGCAAAGAGCAAGAAAAAGGTCCCCTCTTTTAATATTGCGACTATCTGTTGACACTCCCCGGAAATCATCCGGGCAAGAGTCCACGTTATTGCACCAAGTTCCTTCGGTTGCCTCAAGAACCTCTGAAGAAGTCATCCAGACATCCTCCACTATCCGGCGACTCACAGATCGATCCCCAGAGCTTCTCTTGCAACCTCCCGATCATCGAAGTGATGTTTTATTTTTCCAAGAATCTGATAGTTTTCGTGGCCCTTACCGGCAATGACAACACTATCTCCGGGTCTGGCAATGGAAATAGCCCGGAATATCGCTCTTTTCCTGTCGGCAATACGCTCATACGGGGTTCCTGTCCCCTTGAGAGCCGGTTCAATCTCGTCAAGGATCCGCTCGGGATCCTCCGTTCTCGGATTATCTGAAGTCAGCATAACCATATCTGACAATCTTCCGGCTTTTTCACCCATCCGGGGTCTCTTCCCCCTGTCCCGATCCCCGCCGCATCCAAAAACAGTAATCACTTTTCCCTTGCATAATGGACGAACGGCGCCAAGCAAATTCTCCAGGGCATCATCGGTATGGGCATAATCGACAATCACCGATATATTCCGATCCGACCGGATGACCTCAAACCGGCCAGGAACTCCATGTTGGGCAGAGATCCCCCTGGAGATCAGATCAAGAGGAATTTCGAGCGCAATAGAGCACCCAATCACGCCCATGATATTCATCAGGTTATAGTGGCCGGTCATTGGAGATTCGATATGAAGATCACCTTTGGGGGTGCGGATCACCCCCCTGATTCCATCGATACCTATGGAAACATTTTTGGGAGAGATATCCGCATCTTGACTTTCGCCAATAATGATAGGGGTCCGTTTTTCCAAAACAAGTTCGGAGATGAGCCTTTTCCCCCAGGAGTCATCGCCATTGACAACACATATCGGATGGCTTCCATCCGGATTTTGTCTGGAGAAAAGACGTTTTTTGGCTTGATAGTAGGACTCCATGTCAGGATGATAATCCAGATGATCTCGAGTCAGGTTGGTAAAATGCACCACCGAAAAAGAAAGTCCTGAAACCCGTCCCTGATCAAGAGCATGGGATGAGACCTCCATGGACATGCCACGTAGCCCTTTCAACCAAGCCTCCCCCAACAATCGGTGCAGATCCAGAATTCCCGGAGTCGTCTGGGTGGCTTCAACAACTTCATCGCCAATATCAAAAACAACAGTGCCAATCAACCCCGTGGGGATACCAGACTGAACCATTACAGAACGGGTCAAAAAACTGGAAGTTGTCTTACCATTGGTGCCAGTCACAGCCACAACCTTCATCTTTTCCGAAGGATTCCCCCAGAAGGATGAGGCAACCCGTCCCATGGTATTGAGGAGATCATCGACAAAGACAACCGGCACGGAATGGAAAATTGCTTCGGTCAACCAGTTGGAACGAATGGATGAATCCGTTACGACGAGTCGGACTCCTGCTTTTATCGCATCCTCTAGGAACGCCCAGTTAACCCCATTTTTTCCATGCCTCAGAAAAAAAAGATCCCCCTCACAAGCTGATCGGGAATCATCTGATAGCCCCCCTATATTGTCCGGAAACATTCCCCAAGCCGGATCGGGCAGAACACTTTTGATCCATTGCCGGTCTTTGCGAACAGGATGCTCTTTCAATCTCCCTCCTTGATCTTTTTGGCCTCAGCTATGATTCGAACCGGATAGGACTCTGCTGGAGAAGCGGAGGGTGGCGGGGAAGGAATACCGAAGTGAACCAGAGCCATTTGAGCGACTTTCCTGAAAAGTGGAGCGGCCACTGTCCCTCCCCATGAAAGGGATTTTGGCTTGACAATAATGGCAAGGATCACCAGGGAAGGATCCTGCACAGGAAGAACGCCGACAAAGGAGTCTATCGTTCTCCTTCGGGTATAAGCCCTCTTCAGGGGATCATAAACCTGGGCTGTTCCGGTTTTTCCAGCCACATCATAGCCGCTGATGGAGGCATTCGCTCCTGTTCCACCCGGTGATACCACATTTTCCATCAACCCGAGGAGGGTTCTTGATGTTTTTCTGGAAATAACGTCTCGAACCAAGTGTGGCTTTCCCTTCCAGATGGTTTCTCCATCTGGAGATGTGATCGAGCTCACAAGGAATGGTTCCATAAGCTTCCCGCCATTTGCTATGGCGCTGACCGCTGTCACAAGCTGAATAGGTGTTACACCAATCTCTTGCCCCATGGATATGCTGTAAATGGAGCGATGTGACCATCGGGAAAGGGGGTGAAGGATTCCGGAAGACTCTCCCGGGTAAGGGATCCCTGTCCTGGCTCCAAATCCAAACAGACGGATATAATGGTAAAATCGGGGGGGACCAAGCCTAAGACCAACCTGGGAAATCCCGATGTTGCTGGATTTTGCCAGAATGCCCGCCAGGTTGAGGCTTTTCTGGGGCTCATCGTCGTGAAGGACGCCTCCGGGAATGTAAAAGACCCCATCATGTCCATCAAACTGCTCTCCCAGAGAGACGGCCTTCTCGTTTAAAGCGGCTGAAGCGGTCACAAGCTTAAAAATGGACCCTGGTTCATAGACCATTGAAACGGCAGGATTGATCTGGCCTGCCATTCCCTTGTTATTGGAGGCCATTGCAAGGACAGCTCCCGTTTTAGGATTCATAACGAGAACAACTCCTCCTTCCGCCTGTACCTTGTCCACTTCTTCATCAAGTGACAACTGGGCATATTTTTGCAGTTCACCATCTATTGTCAGCCGGATGACATTTCCGGACAGTTTTTCAGGGGGAACAAGATCCCTGAAAAAATAAGAACGTCCACGCGCCGAAACCTCAATGATGCGTCCTCCCGTATGGCCCGAAAGCTCCCTGTCAAACTTCCTTTCAATTCCTGAAAGTCCGGAATTATCCGTTCCGGTCGTCCCGATCAGGGTATGGAACGCTTCCCCTCCCGGGTAAAAACGCCTCTCTTCGTTCATGATATAAAGCCCAGGAATATGCAGATCCCTTATCTCCGAGGCTGTCTGGGGAAAGAGGTCATGGCGTATCCACACAAAACGGCTTTTTTTATTCAACATTGAGACGAGGCGGGAGACTGGAATACCGAGAGGTGAAGAAATCTTCTGGGCAACTTTCAGAACCGAAGAATGTTTTTTAATGACAGTTGGGTCACAAACAAGGCCAGGCAAGGACCGGTTGGAGGCCAGTACATCACCGTTTCGATCCAGAACGACACCTCGTTCTCCATGGACAAGGAGAATACGCTGATGTTCCTTCAGGGAAAGCTGGGCATAGTTCCCGCGGCCGACCGCCTGGACAAACACCAAACGAAGAGCGACTCCCAGAAAACCGAACAGGACAAATACCATTATGACCCTTGTCCTGCTCTTCATCCAGCCCCCTTTGGAACCCATCCTGTCAGAAAGGTGGTTCCAGATACCATTTGATTGTTTAAAACATTAATGCAAGTAAATAACAGAAGCAGGATTGGCAAGAACAAGATGATGGCTCCGGGCGTAGGACATAACTCGGCTTTCGGTCATCAGATCCGCCTTCTGGATTTCAAGAAGCTTTTCCTGCCTCATAAGACTTCCGATCTCGGACCGGAGTCGAATCACATCATGATCAGTGTGCACGCTAAAAATGGAAATACTCATACTGAACAGAAAAACAGCAAGGGCAAATAAAAAAAACCATAAAGCCCATCGTAGAGAGAGGACTGGACGGAGTATCTCAATCAATGGAAAAGGCCCTCATTCTGGCACTCCTGGCTCTGGGATTAGCAAGGATCTCTGCCTGATCCGGAACAACCCCCCTCTGAAAAAGGATCTGCCCACAGCCTGACTGTTTCCAATCCCGGAACAGATGCTTCACCACCCTGTCCTCTCTTGAATGAAACGAAATCACCACAATCCTTCCACCGACCGGCAGAACTTTTCTCCCCTCGGTTATCCCAAGGGTCAGGGACTCGATCTCCCGGTTGACAGCTATACGAAGGGCCATAAAAACCCTTGTTGCAGGGTGTTTACGACTTCTCCGAAAACCCTTACGGTAATAAACCGCTGACACAAAAGCTGCCAGCTCTTTTCCTGTTCTGGGCAAATGACCGCGACTTCTGGCCTCTACCATGTTCCGGGCAATCAGCCAGGCCATTGGCTCTTCTCCCAGATCAGAAAAGATCTGAACTAGCTCATCCTGACCGAGTGTTTCCAGAAGATCGAGTGCACTCGAATCAAGCGTGGGATCCATTCGCATGTCGAGAGGAGTATCGCTTGAAAAAGACATACCCAAGCTTTCATCCGTCATCTGGGAACTTGCCCATCCTGAGTCGATCAGGATTCCCCTTGGCCGGATATGATGGCTATTCGCAATCTCCGCCACCCTTCTATGATTTTCGGACACAATCAAAAACCTGCCGGGATACTCTTTTTCGTAGGTGCTCTTTCCTCTTGAAACAGCTGCTGGATCCACGTCAAATGCGAGAACATTGCCACCCCTCGCCAGAATTTCTCCGGAATGTCCTCCATGGCCAAAAGTGCCATCGACATACCATTCCCCCGGGGTGACCAAGAGAGCATCGATCGCCGGAAACAGCATGACCGGTATATGGGAGTCGCCCACTTCCCCCTCTTCACCCTGCTCCCCGAATAAACCCTCATCCATCTCTTCTGCCCTCAAGAAGACTTCCCCTCTAAAATAATCCTGTCAGGGATTGAGAAACGCTTCGGATTCTGTCTTTTCCTGTCACTTCCATCAGGCGATCCCCATTCCATATCTCAAATTTATCAAGGACTCCGACAAACCAGATATCCCGCTCAAGATGGGCAAACTCTCTTAAGGGTGCAGGAAGAAGAATCCTCCCCTGACGATCAGGAACACATTCGGTGGCAAATCCGACAACGAAACGAAGGTATGTCTTCAGATCAGGGTTCATCTGGGGAAGATTCATGATCTTTTTTTCAAGCTCGGTCCATACCGCCAACGGATAAACGGAAAGGCATTCATCAGGCTCTGCGGTCACAATCAGAGTCGAATCCCCGCCTGTTTCATCGAGAACATCCCGATAACGGCCAGGGATCGCAACACGACCCTTGTCATCCAATGCATGCTGATATCGACCACGAAAAAGACTCACCACAATCCCCCACTTTCCACCACTTGACCCCATTATAGATCTCAAAAAAAAGATGTCAACAAGGCTCTCCCCACAGATAAAATTCGATAAAAAATTTTTTCCATCGTACCTCGCTCAATTTTTCATCAGACGGAAAAAAGGACCTGAATGGCTTTCCATTGAAATTGAGGAGCCATTTAAAAGAAAGATGACAGTCCGAAGACATAATATTGATCTTCCTGTCACACGGATCTTTCAAAATATCCCCCGGGAACAATCCCGAGCCAATTGCGAGAGAAAAGGGTCCGACATCCTCCCGCCAGATTATCCGCAACGATTCCCCTACACTTCCCCAAAACACCTCCAGAACCCATCAAAAAGGACAAGGACCCGCCACTCGCAGGCGCACAGGGAAAAGGAAAGCGTCAGCAATTTTCACCCTCTCCTTGATGATCTCTCCTTCCTTCTGATAGATTGATTACAGAAAAACAATTGTCTTTCTGTTTGAATGAAATTTCCGGGGGAGCCTTACAATGCCTATTTATGAATATCGGTGCGACGAATGCCATCACACATTTTCATTGCTTCAGTCCATCAGGGTCCAGGAAGGGGAAACAGCCTGTATCCATTGCCAAAGCCACCATCTTAAAAAAATACCGTCAAGTTTCAGCAGTTCAGTCGCAGGATCCCAGATGTCCGGAATGGATTCCGGTGGCATGAGTTCACCGCCACCATCAGGGGGAGGTTCTTGCTGCGGCGGTGGTTCCTGCTGCGGGTGAGCAAGGGGATGGGAGCGACAACTTCAAACTTTTCCATTCGGAAGGCTTTCACGTCTTTTGCGTGGGGGCTGCTTCTTTTATCAGGATGTCACCTCAGCACAGAATCGCCTATTCAGATTGAGCCACAAAATGTCCAGATGATTTCCAAAAATGGCATCACATTCATTCTCGTACCACTTGGTGTCCTTGATAAAGGATCCAGGACACTGAGGGTCCACCTGAGACACAGCATTTTGGATCTCACCACCGATGACAAGAGGAATTATCGACTGAGAGGCTCGGACACTTCTGACTTTGTATTGCATCATTCAGATAAAAAATATGCGGATATTTATCCTGTCATCTGGAAGGAGTCCTGGGTGGACCGGGTGATGGCCCACAAGGATGCCGTTGTTCCGGCCGAAAACCAGAAATTCATTCCCATGCTCTATCTATACAGGGGAACACTCACAGGGCTCGCCCATATGACCCTTCATCTGGTCTACTCATACCCACAAACGGCTTCCAACGATGAGATCATTCTCGATTTACCGCAATCCCCATCCCAAAAATAAAACCACAACCAAACAAAATTCCAGCCTTGGAAACATTCCGGCCTTCTTCTGACCGACTCGCGCTGATCAAAAATCAAAAAGAGGGGATGAGCAGTTGCTCACCCCCTCCCCAATCCAAAAAAGAAATACCTTATAAAGTAGCCAATGCCTTCAGGATATCCTGATCGTCACGAGCTGTCAGAATTTCCTGAACCTTAACATAACGAACCACACCTGACTTATCGACGATCACAGTCGCGCGCTTGTTGATGTTGGCTTCTTCAATCAAGAGTCCATAATTGCGAGAAACCTCTCTCTTGATGTCAGACAGGAGGTTATGCTTGAGTTTAAGGGCATCTTTCCATGCCTTATGGCACCAGGTGCTGTCGGTGCTGATACCAAAAATCTCTGCGTTTGCATCGGAGAACCTCGGAAGATCATTTGAAAAACAGGCATTCTCATTTGTGCAAACGGGGCTCCAATCCAATGGGTAGAAGGCCAGTACGACATTCTTTTTTCCTTTGAAAGAAGAGAGGGTAACCTTGTTTTTGTCTTGATCTTCAAGGGTAAAATCAGGTGCGATATCTCCAACTTTTATTTCAGCTGCCATGCGTAAACTCCTCCAGATTGAAAGTGGTATTCATCTCAACTCCAGGCCTGGAGAACAACTCCGGGCCCTCTTATGCCACCCTCCAAGCGATCGGAGGGCCGACCCCTTCTCAGGACCGTTTCAGGACCTCAAGAACTGTCTGACCAATCATTGAAGGATTTTGAACAACAGTAACACCCATCCCTTCAAGCGTCTTCATCTTGTCTTTCGCTGTTCCCTGCCCGCCAGAAACAATGGCCCCTGCATGTCCCATACGCCTTCCAGGAGGAGCTGTCTGACCAGCTATGAAGCCGACAACAGGTTTTTTCATATGGCATTTTGCGAAGGCTGCGGCCTTTTCTTCATCTTCTCCGCCAATTTCTCCGATCATGACAATGGCTTCCGTTTCCGGATCATTTTCGAACAACGCCAGAACATCGATGAAATTCAAGCCCCTTACCGGATCTCCTCCGATCCCGACACAAGTCGACTCACCAAGACCAAGCTGAGTCAGCTGCCATACAGCCTCATAAGTCAGAGTCCCACTTCTCGAAACAACACCAACTTTTCCCCGCTTGTGGATATAGCCGGGCATAATGCCTATTTTTGCACCATCGGGTGTAATGATCCCGGGACAATTGGGGCCAATCAGGCGAATGACTGATCCTTCAGCGTTCTTCGTATCCAGAACGCGTCGGACACGGACCATATCCAGAACAGGGATACCTTCAGTAATGCAAACAATCAAAGGAATCTCTGCGGCGATCGACTCCAGAACGGCATCAGCAGCAAATGCAGGGGGCACAAAAATCAGGGAGACATCCGGAGACTCTGCCTCGACCGCTTCATGCACAGAGTTCCAAACGGGGAAACCCTCATGGGTTGTCCCGCCTTTTCCCGGGGTAACACCTCCGATAATATGAGTGCCATAGTCCCTGCATGCTCCTGCATGATAAGAGCCTTCTTTTCCGGTAATACCCTGAACAATAACCTTTGTGGAGCGGTCGACAAGAATGCTCATTTCCCCCCCTTCTTCACCGCAAGGACAATTTTTTCGGCACCTTCAAACAATTCTTCGGCAACTTCAATGGCAAGCCCGGACGTACGCAACATCTCTCGGCCTTCAGAAGCGTTTGTACCCTGAAGTCGAACAACCAGGGGAACATTGATTTTGACATCCTGAGCTGCTGCAATAATACCGCCAGCGATTCGTTCGCACCTCACAATTCCACCAAAAATATTGACAAAAATCCCCTTGACGTGAGGATCGCTCAAGATCAGCCTGAATGCCTGCTCAACAGTATCCTTGCTCGCGCCTCCTCCAACATCCAGGAAGTTCGCAGGAGATCCTCCGGCCAAGGCAATGACATCCATTGTCGCCATCGCAAGACCTGCACCATTCACCATGCAGGCAATATTTCCATCAAGCTTGACATAATTGAGATTATATTTTGAGGCCTCGATCTCGAGGGGATTTTCTTCGGCGAGATCTCTCAACACCTTTGTGACAGGCTGGCGATAGATGGCATTGTCATCAAATCCGACCTTCGCATCCAAAGCGATCAGCGTTTTTTCCGCTGTCAGAACAAGTGGGTTGATTTCAACCATACTTGCATCCTTCTCATGGAAGAATCGGACAAGATCCCCCACCAGCTTGACAAAAGCAGTCTGTGTCTCCGCAGGAAGTCCCAGAAAATAAAACAAGCGTCGCCCGATATGAGGAGAGTACCCTTCACAAGGGTCTACAGAAAGATGGAAAATCCGCTCGGGATGTTTTTGGGCCACTTCCTCGATTTCCATCCCCCCTTCAGTGCTCGCAATCAGGGTCACTCTTCGGAGATTTCGGTCAACAACCATACCAAGGTAAAACTCTTTATCGATCCGGGAGCCTTGCTCTATCCAGACCTTGCCAACCTGCCTACCCTCCGGACCAGTTTGGTGGGTCACAAGAACCTTACCGAGGAGACCGGAGACAATTTCGGGAATGTTTGAGAATTCCTTTGTGATCTTGACTCCGCCAGCCTTACCCCGACCGCCTGCATGGATTTGTGCCTTGACAGCAAAAACTTGACCACTGGCTCCCTGAAAAAGAGGGTTGGTCTTGATCATATTTTCTGCTTCAGCAACTGATTCAACCATCACACCTTTGGGGACAGGGATCTGATACTGGCCAAAAAGTTCTTTGGCTTGGTATTCATGAATATTCAAACGACGCTCCTTCCGGATGCATTGTCAATGATTAAAAACATCAAGCATTATCGCCTGATGCTTTCCGGCGATAATCCGGGAATAGCAAGGGCCCCTCGGGACGCTCTACTCCATGGAACTCAGAATCAAGCGCTGACTCAAATCGTTTAACGTGACCGAAACCGACCTCTTGCCATGAAAAAGGCTTACGAGTCATCCCTTCCTTGGCGGCAGCCAACCCCACACGATGGCCAAAGACCAAAACTTCGAGGAGAGAGTTGCCCATCAAACGATTTTTACCGTGCAAACCTCCTGCCGTTTCTCCTGCCACATAAAGATGTTTGACAGGACTGCGCCCCTCCTTGTCCCCAGAGATTCCACCGTTCTGGTAGTGGAGAGTCGGGTACACCAGGATCGGATGGGTGGAGCAGTCCACATCGTGCTTGGACATCAACTTCAGAATATTGGGGAACCGTCTGGCCACAGTCCCCTCCCCCATTTCCCTGTCAATTTCCGACAAATCGAGATAAACGCCGAAGTGCCCCGCTGGGGTTCTGACTCCCCGACCCTCCGAACACTCGCGAATAATGGCGGACGCCACGATATCTCTTGTCTCAAGTTCATTGACAAATCTTTTGCCTTCTTTA
Source organism: Leptospirillum ferrooxidans C2-3 (assembly GCF_000284315.1). Classification (NCBI taxonomy): domain Bacteria; kingdom Pseudomonadati; phylum Nitrospirota; class Nitrospiria; order Nitrospirales; family Nitrospiraceae; genus Leptospirillum; species Leptospirillum ferrooxidans. The sequence goes on from NC_017094.1 coordinate 1,839,891, forward strand.
TTGTAAAGTCTCGCTCCGGCACCGCGAACAGCTTCGGTAATGAGCATCCCGGCCATTTCAGAAGGGTAAATGACTCCGGTCGGATGATACTGGAAACTTTCCATATGCAAGAGAGGTGAGCCCATTCTATAGGCCATTCCAAGACCATCTCCTGTTGCCCCAAAATGATTGGAAGTAGCAAATCCACCAATGTGGAGACGACCGGTTCCGCCCGTCGCGAGGAGCACAGACTTGGCTTTCACCCATTTCAGCTTTCCGCTGTCAACATCCAGGAGGACCGCCCCTGCACATGAACCATCCGGACCTTCCAGCAGTTCAACAGCGGGACTGAACTCCCAAAGCGGAATCCCCGAATTCAAAAGATCTTCTTTCAGAACCCTGACAAGCTCAAGGCCCGTATAATCCTTTGCAGAGATCAAACGCGGACGCGTTGTTCCCCCGCCTTTTCTGAGAGCAAGACTTCCATGAGCATCCCGATCAAAAAGGACCCCCTTCTTGACCAACCATGAAATCACTTCGGGGCCTTCTTTCACCAAAACAGAAAGAAGCTCAGGATCGCCAGTAAAATGTCCCCCCCTGTAGGCATCCTTCAGATGCTGGGCTGGGCTGTCATCATCACCCAATGCAACCTGAATGCCACCTTCTGCCATTACAGTGTTGGAATCTCCGATTCGGAGTTTTGTTGCGAGAAGAACAGATGCACCCGTCTCTTTTGCAAAAAGAGCGGCAACAATCCCTGCTCCCCCCCCTCCGACGATCAGGAGATCCACTTCAATATCCGGATCGGAAGGTTTTTCAGCTACATCAGGGTGAAGCAGTCGACTTCGGGTTTCCAGAATATTGGCGATTTCTTCTGGAACGACATTGCCTTTGTTAGGACCGACCCTGAGGGTTGTTTTTCCCTCCGGGCGATAGTCGGGATAATAGCGGTCCAGAAGCTCCCTTCGCTGTTCAGAAGTGAGTGAGGGTGGTTCATCCGTGATAAAGGTTGGAAGACGATCGTACAACGGGAGGGCCGATTTCTGATCCTGACTCATTTCACCTCACATTCGGATTTTAACTTTTCCGGTGAAAGGGAGATAAGCCTGAATAATTCTGCATCAAAATCTCCGGACTCGATAGCTTCCATTCGATGGAGAAGATTATCCGGGAACTTCAGCTCCTGACTTCCGTAAGCTCTTCTTGCGTATAGCGCAATTTCATGAGGAGCCATCTCGGCTATGCAACGGGAAACACATAATCCGCACATGACGCAACTCATTGTCCCTTCCGTCACACCCTTGAAATCCCCAAAAACAGATCTCCATACAGCATCCCTTACATCAATTCCCTGCGGACAGACCTCTGTACAGGCATTACAATTTCTGCAGGTAGCCGATTCAGGATAAAGATTGAAAAGTTCTTCCTTCGTATCCGCAATGGCCTCGATCTTGTAATCAGCGCGCTGGGAAGGGAAGGATGGAATCAGGCTAAACGCCATATTTTCCTTGACAAGAGTCTGGCAAGCCAGCGCATTATGAAGATGGAAGTCCCCGGGCATTCTATATACGGCTGCACAGGCTCCGCAAACGCCACCCAGACAACCGATTCCATGGATGACTTCATGGCCGGTGTACCACATGGCCTGAATCATGGTCAGACCTTCTGGAACACTCCAGTCTTTCCCATTGATACCCACCTTGATCATTTTCGCATTATCGGGTTTCTCATACTTGAACATGGAAACTCCCCTATTTGAGGTTACTCGCTCAAGACACACCACCAGAAGCAATCTGAATGAACCAATGATCTTCTATTTTAATTCGTGTGGGGATTTTAACAGATCAGCCCTGTCATCATCAACGCCCATGCACCGACAAAAATCGTCTCATTGCGTCGATCCGGAGTTTTTTTTCCCGTTCCCTTTTCGACGAACTACTTCCAGGAGCTTCTGGAGTGCAAGAGAATGAGCGGAGAAATCGGGTCCCTCCTGGCGGGGAGGCTGATAGCGGATTGCAACAAACCGGAGCACAGCCAGAGAGAGAATCAGAACGATCAGTTCAAGAATTCTCTCAATTCCCTCACCCGAAAACCATGTCACCACAGCTTCAGATAAAAGGAGTGCCAGAACGGTATCCACAATAAAAGTCACTTTGACACGACCAAGAATAAAATAGGCCATAACCGTTCGGGAAACCTCCAGAAGGGCCAATACTAACAAGGAGTTCACCACAAGGCTTTTCAAAACCATCAAAAGACCGTTCGGAACTTGGCGGAAGGCAGCAAGAGCCGTTTCTACCGTTCCCCATATCATGGCAACCACCTGGATCAATAGAAGACTCAGGAGAACAAGCTTGATTCCCTTCACATACCATCCTGGAACCACATTATGGGTAGACGGTGGTTCATCTTCCCCTGCCCCTGTTGGCGCGGAAGAAACAGCATCGGGAATCGGTACAGTTACCTGTCCTGGAAGATCCGCATTATCCTCAATCATTGAGCTTCCTTATAGAGAAGATGGGTGATGAATGGGAAGGATCATGAAACATGAAAGGAAGAAAAAGAGCTGACCCCTTAAAGAGAGTCAGCTCTATCTTAAACCATTGGAAAAAAGGAGACATCAAGAAATCAATCCTATCCCAAAATCAGGATTTCTTGGGAACGGGTCTCACTCCTGGACCATCATATTCATAGGAGCCTTCCTCAAGACGTCTGAACGGCTTTTCCCTATTCCATTCTTCAACGATATGGGCAACAAGTCCTGGAATCCTGCCGATGATAAAGATCCCTTTCCCTGTCTTCCAGGAAAGTCCCATTTCGGAAATAACCGCTGCAATCATTCCATCGACATTCAAGGGAAGCGGTTTTTGTGACTGCGCTTCCAAGGCATCCTGGATGGCAACAGCAAACTCCACGTAACGCCCGGAAAACCCATATTCTTTAGCCAGGTCAAGAATACGGAGGGTTCTGGGATCTCGCTTGTAAAGCTTATGGCCGTATCCCGGAAAACGTTTTTTCTTTTTGGAAAAGTCTTCAACAACCTGGCGTGCATGGGCTGTCACATCCGTTACATCAGCACCCAATTGTTCCTGATAGATTTTTGCACATTGCTCAATCGCTCCGCCATGGTGGTCACCCAAAGTCAAAACCCCGGCGGCAACAGCTGCATTCAATGGATTCCCCCCGGAGTAAACCGTTCGGGCCGAAACCACTGATGGTGGACCGATCCCATGGTCAATACAAGCAACCAGCATTGCTTCCATCATTTTTCGTTCTTTTTCCGAAGGAAGTTCGCCTTTCAAAACCAGATAAATCCCCTCTGCAAAAGAAACATTTCCAATCAGATCATCTAGGGGATACCCCCGTACTACAGTTTTTCCATCCACTTGTCCTGCAACGGATGTTCTCCAGTTTTTTGTTGAGGACCCTTCAGTTCTTTCACTCATTTTTAGAAGACTCCCGAGTTAAATGAAACAATAAAAGGTTAATCAGCTTTTTTAGGGGGGATATAACAAAAAAAGGGCCTTCCCTTATGAGGAAGGCCCTTTTTCATAGCTTAGGCAGTGCGGGATTTCACATAGGACAGTGTCCCACCTGCTGCCACAATATCGAGATCGCGGCTGCTCAAGGCGTGGGTCACAGGAATGGAGATTCCCTTCGTCACATTTTTCAGTGTGAGGGGCTTTTTATCCAGATTTGCTGTTTCCAGTTCAAGGACATCTCCTGCATCAATCTTGTCATAATCAGATTCATTGACAAAAGTGAGTGGCAGGATACCGAAGTTGATCAAGTTTGCCAGATGGATCCTGGCAAATGATTTCGTAATAACACCCCTGATACCAAGATACATCGGAGCGAGTGCGGCGTGTTCACGGCTGGATCCCTGTCCGTAGTTGTTCCCGCCGATGATAAAGCCACCACCTTCTTCCTTTGCCCTTTTCGGGAAAGTCGGATCAATTGCTTCAAAAACATACTGACTGATTGCCGGCACATTTGAACGAAGGGGCAGCACCTTTGCACCCGCCGGCATAATGTGGTCGGTTGTGATGTTATCGCCAACCTTGAGAAGGGCTTTACCCTTGATTTGAGAGGCAATCCGGTCACGCGTCGGAAGAGGCTTGATATTCGGTCCTCTCATGATCTCAACATCTTTACCATCTGCCTGGGGGAAGATGAACATACGATCATCTAGGACATACTCGGATGGTATTTCGATTTGCTCGAACTTGACACCCAGATCGCGGGGATCGGTAATCACACCTGTTATGGCACAGGCTGCAGCCACTTCAGGACTGGCCAGATAAACCTTTGCATCCTTGGTACCGCTACGTCCCTCAAAATTACGGTTGAACGTACGGACGGAAACACCGCCGGATGGAGGAGCAAAACCCATCCCGATACACGGACCACAGGCACTTTCAAGAAGACGGGCTCCTGCAGTGATCATGTTCCCAAGAACACCATTTTGTGAAATCATTTCAAGTGTCTGACGGGATCCTGGAGAAAAACCAAGGCTAACCCCCGGGCTGACCATCTTCCCCTTCATCAGATGGGAAATCGTCATCAAGTCCTTGAAGGAAGAGTTTGTACATGAGCCGATCGCAACCTGAGACACAGGGATTCCCTGGATATCGCGAACCTTTACAACATTATCAGGGGAATGAGGCTGAGCAATCAAAGGTTCCAGGGTATCCAGATCAATCTCGACGGTCTCATCATACGAGGCGCCGGGATCAGCTGCATAAGCCCGATAATCCTTTTCCCGTCCTTGTGCCTTGAGATATTCCCGTGTTCTCTCATCGCTTGGAAAAATTGAAGTCGTTGCCCCAAGCTCGGCACCCATATTGGTAATAGTAGAACGCTCCGGAACAGAAAGGGAGAGGACACCTTCCCCGGTGTATTCAAAGATCCTATTGACACCGCCCTTGACGGTCAGACGGCGCAAAAGCTCAAGAATCACGTCTTTTGCCGAAACAAAAGGCTGCAAACGACCAGTCAACTTCACCTGGACAACTTTTGGCATCGAGAGGTGAAAGGCTTCGCCTCCCATTGCCAAGGCAACATCAAGACCGCCAGCACCAATGGCTATCATTCCAACGCCACCGTTGGTCGGGGTGTGGCTGTCAGAACCAAGGAGGGTCTTCCCTGGCTTACCAAATCTCTCGAGATGCACCTGATGACAGATACCATTGCCAGGACGGGAGAAAACAATTCCGTAACGGGCAGCAACAGTTTGGAGATAGCGGTGATCGTCCGCATTTTCAAAGCCTGTTTGCAACATGTTGTGGTCAACATAGGAAACAGAGAGCTCTGTCTTAACGCGATCAAGGCCGAGAGCTTCAAACTGAAGATAGGCCATTGTCCCGGTCGCATCTTGAGTGAGTGTCTGATCAATTCGTATGGCAACTTCTTTTCCGGCAACAATTTCTCCGGAAACGAGGTGTTCTTTAAAAATCTTCTGCGTCAGATTAAGCGCCATTGCTTAAACTCCTTAATGGAATTGTTACGATTGGATTGGCTATTCCTTCCGGTCATGGAAGGGGCCGATTGATTCGGCTTGGACAAAGGGGGAAAACAGGTCATCCTTCGAAAGGGATCAGAGATTTATTGCGACAAAAGGCATCATCGCCAATTCGCATCAATCATCCAAATCAGACGAAGTCCTCATCACGGCTCACACGCCGCACATGAGAAGGGAACCTGCCCGGGAATCCCGGACAGGTCAACAACTCAACAATTTAAAACTAGGGCCAAGGCCAAATCATGTGATGAGACACTACAGCATTGGTTTCAGCAGATTTCCCTAAAAATAAAATAAAAAATAGCGTACCACCCACAACGATTGCTGCCAGGACCAGATTCTTTCCCATTCCCTGAGATTGCTGTTCTGCCATTTCGAATCACCTCCTCCCGATTAATATTGAACTACCTGATTGTAGAGTAGAGAGGAGCAACATGAGCTGAGGTGCTGTCTTCAAAATCCCTGGGGACACCAAGGCTCTCGATCGCAGAAACAAGCTCATGATAATAAAAAGCAACCTTGACAGGGTGTTTTTTTCCTGCAGCATCAAGACGTTCAATCTTGTCAGTCGCCTTTCCCATTCCTCTTTCCACAATGGCCCCTGCATGACCAAAGGCAACGCCTTCAGGCATTCTTTCCTGAAATCGACCGGAAATAAAAGCCGCCACAGGCTTCTTGAATACTCCAGAGGTAATCAACTCGGCAGCCTGCTCTTCATAGGAGCCACCAGGCTCACCCAACATCACCACACCCTTGACATTTGGATCATCCTTGACTTGCATAAGGACATCCGCATAGGTGGTATTACTTATAATATCTCCTCCGATAGCCAACGCACAATAGGTGCCCCAGCCTCTTCGCTTGAACATCTCAGCCGTTGTCACCGTCAGACCACCACTCTTTGAGATGATCAGCAGACCTCCCTGACGGAATGCGACCGTTGGATCCTTACCGCCAATAGCCCCGATTCTCCCGACGGATGGCACAAAACAGCCAAGGCTTGTTCCCCCGACAATGATTGCATTGCGGCGAATTTTCTCCTGATAGATGATTTCAGAGTCGCGAATGGGAACATGCTCCGTGATAATATAGATCACCTTGATCTCTGCATCCAGACACTCCATGACAGCATCAAGGACAGATGCTGGTGGCACATAAATCAACGCAGTATTAATCTTTGGACCGATAGCGGGGTCTTTTTTTGCCTGAAACAAAGTGTCAAAAACGGGAACAGCAAGCTCTGTCGAGCCGCCCTTACCAGGTGTCACGCCAGCTTTGATGATTCCGGGATAAAGAGCTTCAGACTCCTTGATCACCTGAGACGCTTCCCTTCCGGTCGCTCCGATCACGATGATTCCAGTATTTTCATTGAGATAAACAGGGCCCTTCAAACGTTCCTCCTTAGACAAAACTGTCCAATAAGTCCGGGAAAATCCTATAGTGGATTATACAATTTGCTCTGGCTGATAATTGACATGCTTGATCAAAAGCTCTTTCAGTCGAAGAGGTGCTTCCGTGATGGGAAGCTGGGAATCATAGATATCCCCCTTTATGCCGTTGCGAACAAAACACTCATGCAACATTTTCAAACCCTTCACATATTCCGGACCACTTCGACGAACAACCCAAATCAGATCCTTGTTCAACACACCTTCGGCATTCATGTCATCAAGAGCCTTGGCAAGACCTTCCCCAAGAGTGACGTCGATTCTGGTATTACTGGCCGTTCCTCCACAAACCAGAACAGCCTTCAGTCCCGGCTTTGATAGAATGATACGGGCGATCTTGTACATTTTTTCAGCGGGTGGGTTACCACCAATATCGGTCAGGTTTGCCACGCGAAGGCCGGCTTCGATCGCTGTCTCTGCAGTCACAGTGCTACCGCCACCGCCAAATGTCATCAGAGCAACATCCCCGTCGAGCTCAACATAAGAACCGGCCTTACCCCGATGATCCCCCTGATCGATCAGGATGGCATCCTGCTCTCTCTGGGAAAGGGGACGACCCATGTCACCACGGGCAGAAAAACGAACGGATGGTGGGACTGCTGCATCATCGTCCAAGAGGACAACGGCATCAGCGGCGACCAGTTTTTTCTTGTCTCCGACCTTGGCAACAACGAGCGGATTAATCTCCAGAAGTCGGCACTCCGTTTCCCAGAATGCTTTATAAACATTGACAATGACTTCAGAAAGGGGACGAAGCATCTCTGGATCAGAAAATCCGATTCCAACCAAAAACTTTCTGATCTGGTACGGATAGACAGAACGGACATCTCCAACAATATAAGTATGGATCAGCTTGTGATCGATCTCCTCGACCTCCATTCCGCCATGCTCACTAAATGTAATGGCAGGAGCACGATCCTTGGTCGAATAGGTAACGCTCAAATAATATTCTTTCTGGATGTCCAGTTTTTCACAGACAATCGCTCCGACAGATTTCTCACCATAGACATCACGAGTTGCAAGATCCTTGAATACCTCTACTGCCTTTGATTTGTCGGTGACAACTTTTACCGCTCCGGCCTTCCCCCTCTTCCCGACAAGAACCATCGATTTAATAACGACCGCTGGCTGCTTTTCGATAAATTCACGGACTTTCTCTGTTGGCTCAGTAGCAAAAACAAACTTTGGCGCAGGAATCTGAAATTTCTTATAGATAGATTCGAGTGCCTCATGCTCATAAAGTTTCATGCAGAACGGCTCCTTGGGGGCTAAACGGATCCAGATTGTTTGATGGATGAAATTTCATTCCAGAATTGGAAAATACGGGCATCCTACATTAATCTTTTCCATTCAGTCAATCAGTTGGCAATTTCATCCTTATTCAAGCCGATTGACAAATTCCTTTCCCTTGCCTAGAATCATTTGGCTTTTCAATTCACAGCACACTCACGTCCCCATCGTCTAGTTAGGCCTAGGACATCGCCCTTTCACGGCGGTAACACCGGTTCAAATCCGGTTGGGGACGCCATCCGTTTCCGTACAACCAATCTCTCCCCAAAAAAACCACAGGACATCTCTTCAATATCCCTGCCCATTAATCATGACTGATGGAATCTAGGCAATACACCATATCAGATGTTACACTCCAAAAAAACGTACATGTTCCTTGGAGATCAGAAAAATGATCAATGCCAAACTTTCCGTTGCACCAAGCGTTGACGAGATTGCCGCCAAACTGGAAACACTGACTTGCGATCGATGTGATATGGGCAATCTTCTCCCTTTTGACTTTACCTTCGCTTTCCAGCCAATTGTGGATATCAATACAAGAACAACTCATTCCTATGAAGCACTGATTCGCGGAATTCATGGTGAAGGAGCCCAGACAATCCTATCCCGAGTTGACTGGGAGACCCGATTCCGATTTGACCAGCTTTGCCGGGCAAAAGTCATAACACTCGCGAGCCAGCTTGGAGTCGATACCTTTCTCAATATCAATTTTCTTGTCAATGCCGTCTATAACCCTGACCACTGCATCCAGCTCACCCTTGAAGTCGCCCGAAAAATGAACTTTCCTGTGGAGAAGATTATCCTTGAAACAACAGAGGAAGAAAAAATAGAAGACCCCAATTTTCTCCGGAAGGTTCTCGATGGCTACCGAAAGCACGGCCTTTTGATTGCTATCGACGATTTTGGAGAGGGTTATTCCAGCCTGAACCTTCTGGCCCAGTTGCGACCGGAGTATCTGAAGCTTGACCGACTGCTGATCTCGGAAATTCAGAATGACAAAACCAAGGCAATCATCGTCGAAGCAATTGTCAAACTCTGCCAGACTCTTTCAGTCAAGGTGATTGGAGAGGGTGTGGAAACCGTTGAAGAAGCAAGGATTCTGAGAGATATGGGCGTCTATCTCTTTCAAGGATATTTTTTCGCTCGACCTGGCTTCGAAATGCTTCCTCCTGTTTCAAACTGGACTTTCTGAACACCCGCAGGAACAGTTATCCGGAGCTATCTGACCAATCGACGTCGACACAAAAAACAACAGCGTCAGAAGAGCTTTCAAATGCGAGGGAAACAGTCCGGCAAAGATGTGCCCCTGTCAGGGAGAGATAGGGTGGAGAAATCTGGGGCACCCCCTTGTGGCTGATTGCGCTTTGAAAATACCCTCTCCGAGCCCAGTTTGCTCCTTTGGCATCCTGAATCGGATCGAAACGGCTATCGCAAAAGTTCTGGACATCTCTCAGGGTTATGGTCTCTCCCAGTTGAAATCCCTGTCCATCAAGCATATAGAATCGAATGACTCCAAAAGCGCTGAAGGTGTCAAAGACATCGGCTTCCAACACTTCCGAATGACTTGTTGAAGGCATTTTGCCAGCAAATGACAGAAGGGATTCCGCAATATTTAAAACCGAAGCTTCGCTCTTATTGTTTCGCATGGAAAGGAGAAGCGTTTCATCCATTCTCTTGTCCGACAACGGGGTTATTCTGGAAAAAACCGGACCCGGTCTTGCAAAATAAAACCCCTGCACGAAATCCGCTTCTGTCTCAAACACCACCCTAGCTTCCTCTTCTGTCTCAACACCCTCCAGAACAACAAGCGACCCGGACTCGCGAAGAAGAGAAACGATGCCCGGAAGCAGCCGTCGAATCCTTTTATTTTCTGCAGCGCCCCGGATCATCGATCGATCCACTTTCACAAGGTCCGGCTTGAACGACCAGATCCGGTCAAAATTGGAATGTCCCGCACCGAAATCGTCAATCGCCAATAGGCATCCTATCTGCCGATAATACTCACCGGCCTCCGACAAGAGTTTTTCATCATCGATTCCACTTTCGAGAATCTCGACAACCACCTGAGAGGGAAGAACAGAAAAGTGAGAAAGAATATCTTCAAAAAAACTGCCATATTCACGACCTGCAACCGCCGCATAGGGATCCAGATTTAAAAAAAGCCATTGCTTTTCTTTCGGGCGAAGAGAAAGATTGGCCAGATGCAGTGACCTTAGGAGGCGGTCCAGAAAGACCCTATCTCCTCCGTTTTTCCCGGGTAAAGAGAGAATCTCCATCGCAGAGACCGTACGCCCATCCGGGGCGATGCCTCTTACAAGAGCCTCGGATCCACCTGTGCGACAATGGAACAAACTAAAGATTGGCTGAAAAACACTTTCGAGAATGTATCCACCAAAATGCCCAACAAAATGATCTTCCCTGCGCTCAAGTCGTGAAAGGATTTCCTTAAAATGAGTGCTTCGCACTTTTACTCCTTGCGCAGACAATATTCAGAATGAACAGACTCCATAAAAATCAATTCTTGTTCATTCTGCACTAGTTTGGATCTTCGAACAAGGAAGAAGAAAATCGATGGAGCCTACAGACAAGACAAAAAGAGATTTCAATACGATAAATAAAATAATATTATCGTAAAAATCAATTTGAAGGAGAAGGAATGGCTTCCAAATTATTCGCGCAATTCTATGACCGGATGATCCGCAGGATGGAAAGGACCTACTTTTCTCCTGTCAGAGAATCCCTCATGCCAAACATCGAAGGAGATCTTCTCGAAATCGGATCCGGAACCGGGGCCAACATCCACTATCTTCCCCCAAAAGGACGGAAAGTCTTTCTGGAATATAATCCATGGATGCTCCGGGAATCTCTTAAAAAATCCCTAAAAGAACTTGGAGATCCAGTTATTGGATCTGGATCCGAACTTCCTTTCAGGGAAGGCTCCTTCGATACTGTACTGATCACACTTGTTCTTTGTTCTGTGGGAAACTTACCGAAGACTGTCGAAGAGATCGATAGGGTCCTGAAACCTGGGGGAAAGGTTCTGGTGCTTGAACATGTTGTCAGTGAAAAAGGATGGATGGCAACCATTCAAAGGGCCATCACACCCATCTGGAGACACCTCGCTGACGGTTGCCACCTTGACCGGGATATCGACAGAGAGCTTCAAATCTTTTTTGGCTTAAGAGAGCAGCACCGGTTCCTGATCCAGAACACACCCTTCATTTACGGAGTCTACGAAAAAATCAGAAAGCCAGAAACTTGAGAAAACGGTCAAGATTCAAGTTGCTTTCGAATGGCTTTGAGCTCCCGGACACGATCCGCTCCCACCTCCGGAGTTTTCATGTCGAGACCCTTCATGGTTTCAAGAATGATACCGGAGATCAATAGCCGGGCATTTTTTTTGTCATCGGCGGGAATCACATACCATGGTGCATGATCAAGGCTGGTATGGGAGAGACACTCTTCATACGCCTGCATGTACTTTCCCCAGAACTTCCGTTCTGTCATATCCGCTTCTGAAAACTTCCAGTTTTTGGCCGGGTTGTCAATGCGCTCAATAAATCGTTTTTTTTGTTCCTCCTCCGAAAGATGGAGAAAAAATTTGATGACTCTTGTCCCATTTCTGGTGAGATGCTTTTCAAGCTCCCGAATGGACTGATAACGATATGCCCAGATGCTGTTTTCATCTTTGGGAAGGTCAGAAAGCCCCTGGGCTTTCAGGATCTCCGGGTGAACCCTGACAATCAGGACCTCTTCATAATAGGAGCGGTTAAAAATTCCAATTCTTCCCCTTTCCGGGAGACATCTTGATGTCCGCCAGAGAAAATCGTGCTCAAGCTCTTCAGCGCTGGGGTGTTTAAAACTGTATACCTGACACCCCTGAGGATTGACACCAGACATTACATGGGAAATCGCTCCATCTTTTCCAGCTGCGTCCATCGCCTGAAAAATCAACAGGAGAGAGTGGCTGTTTGAGGCATAAAGGAGATATTGTTGACTTGAAAGCTCCGCTATATGCTTGGACAAAAGCTTTTCGTACTGACTTTTTGACTTATACAGGGGCTCTGTCCGGGTTGGATACTGAGCCAGGTCGACCCGGGATCCTTCTTTGACCTGGAATTGGGCAAACCGTTTTTTCACCAGCACCACCTCTCCCTTTTTTGGGAAGAACTCATGAATGCTTTTTCTTGGACAGCCCGTCAGGCTCATTGTAAATCGGCCAAAAATGTTCCGGCTTTTCCAAAAGACCAAGAGTTGCTTCAGGCCCCCAGGAACCTGCCGGGTAGTTGGGAAAGTCACTCGGAGGTGCCATGGACCAAGTTTCAATGACCGGGGAAAGAAGACTCCACGCCGCATCTATCTGATCTGAACGCATAAACAATGTGGCATCATTTCGCATCACATCCCAGAGAAGTGTTTCATACGCTTCCGGAGAGGGTGTCATAAACGACTCCTGGTAAGAAAACTTCATCTCGACCGGCCTGAGATGGAGCTTCTGGCCCGGATATTTTGCCTGAAAACGAAGGATGATCCCCTCCTCCGGCTGAATGGAGATCACAAGCCTTGCCGGCTGCCAGCCGAGGGAAGCTTCCATCGGGAATGAACGATGGGGTACCTGACGAAATGTAATGACAATTTCTGAAATCTGACGGGGAAGTCGTTTGCCCGTACGGAGATAAAAGGGAACATTTTGCCACCGCCAGTTATCCACAAAAAGCTTCAGTGCCGCAAAGGTTTCCGTTCCGGAATCCTTCGAAACACCTTCCTCCTGGCGATATCCAGGCACTTTTTTTTGAGCGATCCAGCCTTCTCCATACTGTCCCCTGACCGCCACCGAATGAACCAGCTCCATTGGTATCGGACGAACAGCATGAAGAACATCAACCTTCTTGTTTCGGATTTCATCGGCATCAAAATCAACCATTGGCTCCATTGCCACAAGACACAGAAGTTGCATCAAATGGTTCTGGACCATATCCCTGAGAGTTCCGGCCCCGTCAAAATAAGACCCCCTGTGCTCAACACCCACTGTTTCAGCAACCGTGATCGTGACACATTCCACATAGTGACGATTCCAGAGAGGCTCAAAGATCGGATTGGCAAAGCGGAACGCCAAGATATTCTGGACCGTTTCTTTCCCCAGATAATGGTCTATACGGAAAATCTGGGACTCGTCGAAGCTCTCGGAGAGTGTCTGATTCAATGCCCGGGAGGATTCCCGGTCATAGCCGATGGGCTTTTCGATCACCAGCCTTGAACACTCCAGATCATCGGATAAACCGGCACCTTTCAGATACTTGGGAATCTCCCCAAAAAGACTTGGAGGCGTCGCCATATAAAAAATGCGCTGAGTCTTTTCTTTCCATAGAGCATCAATCTCGTTACAACGAGCCGCAAGAGCGGAATACGTTTCTGACTTTTTAAAATCTCCCCTGAGATAAAAAATCTGGCTTGAAAACGCATCCCAGTCCTCGGGGGTCACTTTCCCCACCCTGGAAAAAGAGTTCACTCCATCAAAGAAGTGCTTTCTGATCTTATCGTCCGCAAAATCATTTCGATCGACGCAGATGATTGCAAAGTGATTCGTGATGCTTTTGGCCCGGTACAGATCAAAAAGGGCCGGCACCAGCTTTCGCCAGGTCAGATCTCCTCCACCCCCGAAAATGACAAAGATCGTCGATGGAGCCTTGTCGTGATTCGGGGCCATCATGACTCATCCCAATCTGTGTGGAAGACACCCTTGCGATCGATTCGCTCATAAGTATGGGATCCAAAAAAATCCCGCTGGGCCTGAATCAGGTTGGACGGAAGCCATTCACTTCGATAAGCGTCAAGGTATGAAAGAGTCGACAAGAGAGCCGGAACAGGGATCCCCATTTTGATGGCTTCAATGCTCACCAATCTCAGCTGCTCCTGATGATCGGCCACGATCTTTGCAAAAGCGGGATCAAGGAGAAGATTGGGAAGAGAGGGAGAACGTCGGTATACACTCCTGATATCTTCCAGGATGGTGGCACGGATAATGCACCCTCCGCGCCAGATTCTCGCGATCGCTTCAAGATCGAGCCCATACCCTTGATGGAAGGATGCGACCGACAAGAGGGCCATCCCCTGAGAATAGACCAGAAGCATGGAAGCAATCATCGCGCTTTTGAGCTTTGAGACAAACTCGGCCTTCTCCCCAGCATAAGGTATCGCGGGACGGGAAAGATTGGACTTTGCAATGGACCTTTCAGAGTGAAGAACGGATAAATTCCTCATCGCAACAGCCACATCGATCGTCGGAGTCGGTACTGAAAGTTCCATAGCGCTTTCAGACGTCCACATGCCCGTTCCCTTTTGAGCTGCAGCACCCTTGATTTCATCAATCAGGTCTTTTTGGGTTTCGGAATCTTTCCGGCCAAAGATCTCACCGGTGATCTCCATCAGATAACCGGTCAAACCTTCCTTGTTCCAGTCTTTGTAAACCTGCTCCAGCTCACGATTGCCCAGACCAAGCCCCCTCTTCATCAGATCATAGGACTCTGAAATCAACTGCATCAGGGCATATTCGATCCCGTTGTGAACCATCTTGACAAAATGGCCGGAAGACCCTGGTCCGATATGGGTCACACAAGGCTCTCCATTGACCTTTGCAGAGGCCGCCTCAAGAATCGGCTTCACCCGTCCATAAGCTTCCGGGCGTCCACCTGGCATGATGCTTGGCCCGTAACGGGCCCCCTTTTCACCGCCCGACACACCCATTCCCATGAACCACACCCCTTTTGCATAGAGCGACTTCTCCCGGATATCGGTATCTTTATAGTCAGAGTTCCCCGCATCAATGATCAAATCCCCCGGTTCCAGGAAAGAGAGAAGCTCATTGATGACAGAATCAACAGCCGAACCCGCGGGAACGAGCATCATGACAGCCCTCGGTTTTTTCAGCAGAGCGATAAAAGTGCCAAGATCATTTGAACCACTGACATCGTGATTCGCCCCTTCCTTCAAAAAAGCTTGGACCTTCGCAACATCCCTGTCGTATCCAGCCACAGGAAAATTGTGATCAGCCATATTCAAAAGGAGGTTGCGCCCCATCACTCCAAGACCGATCATGCCCAGTTCAAAACGACTGCCTGTTTTCTCTTCGTTCAAGATAAACCTCCTTGTTTTACTTTTGCCACAGGATCTGTGATGCCTCAAGCGGTACAGAAACACCAGGAAAAGATGGAATGATCCGTGCGGTATAGTCCCCCGGTGGCCTGTTGGCGGGGACGGTCGCCGAATAAAGGCGATCACCTGATATGGCCGCAGGGTCCATTTCCATTTTCTGCCGGAACATTGGAAAATCTCCTCCAGCATCGGCGTAAAGTTCCACGGAAAATTCTGAAGGGTCCAAGTTTCCGGGATCTATTAAAACGGTAAAGAGAAACTGACTCTCCTTGTTCGATAATGACACATTCCGGATTTTTAGCGTTGCCCAGTAGTTCGCCACTTTCTTTTTCCAGGCAGCGATTCTGGTTCCGGAAGCTCCATTCTCCATGGATCGAGATCGCACACTTTCTGATGCGGGAAGATAGTAGGACTCCGTATATTCCCGGACCGCCCGATTGCTTGAAAATCGGGGTGTCAGGCAAGCCATGCTTTCCCTTATCCGCTGGATCCAGCCTGACGGCCGATTATTTCTGTCGCGTTCGTAGAACGCAGGAATAACTTCCTGCTCGAGCTTTTCATAAAGCGACTCAGCCTCCACCTGGTCCCATACAGGATCATCTCCATGTTCAAGGCCGTCACCAAGAGCCCAACCGACCTTGGGCGAATAAGCCTCTGCCCACCATCCATCAAGTTCTGAAAAATTCAGGCCTCCGTTGACCAGAACTTTCATCCCGCTCGTTCCGCAAGCCTCCCAGGGTCTTCTGGGTGTATTGAGCCAGAGGTCGACGCCCTGGACAAGCCGTTCACTTAAAAGCATGTCATAGTCCGACAGGAACATTACACGTCCAAAAACCTCTGGTCTTCTGATGAAAGAAATCCATTCCCGGACCATTTTCTGACCTGCAAGATCCGCTGGATGAGCCTTTCCAGCAATCACCAGCTGAACCTGCCCCTTTGGATGATGAAGAAGACGGATCAGACGATCCGGATCAAATAGAAGGAGATTGGGTCGCTTGTAGGTTGCAAATCGCCGGGCAAATCCGATCGTCAAAACATCAGGGGAAAAAAATGAGGACACACGTTCAATCAGCTCTGCCGATTCCCCGGAAACCTTCATCTGACGGGTAAGGTGCCTTCTGGCGTAAGAGATGAATGTTTCTCTCGAGGCGTTCCGGAACTCCCAAATGGACTCATCTGACAGGCGGTGGATATCGTTCTCAAGAGACTCTGTCGGCAAAAGCCACCGATCCTTTCCGCAGGAATTGCTCCACAGGGCATCGGCTCCCTCAGAATCCCAGCTGGGAGCATGGACTCCATTGGTCACAGATCCGATCGGAACCTCAGGTGTAGGCCATCTGGGAAAAAGATCTCCCAGAATGTGCCGGCTGACCCGCCCATGGAGCGCACTCACACCGTTGACATGGCCGCTCCCTCGCATCGCAAGATGTGCCATGTTGAAAAGCGAATCGGTCGCTTCAGGATGGATCCGTCCCAGAGAAAGAAGCTCCTCAAAGCCAATTTTCAAATCGTTCTCGGCGTATTTTCTGAAGTAGCGATCCATCAAGAGAGGCTCGAAGCGGTCAAATCCGGCAGATACTGCAGTATGAGTCGTAAAAAGATTCCCCGCCCTGGTGGTCGCCAACGCTTCATCAAAAGATTGCCCGGTCTTTTCCATCTGGTCTCTCGATCGTTCCAGAATGGCAAAAGCCGCATGCCCCTCATTCAGATGACAGACCGTTACGTCCATTCCGAGCTTTCGGAGAAGTCTCCAGCCGCCGATTCCCAAGACAATTTCCTGCTTCAGCCGGAGAGAAGCTCCACCACCGT
This sequence comes from Leptospirillum ferrooxidans C2-3, assembly GCF_000284315.1. Lineage (NCBI taxonomy): Bacteria > Pseudomonadati > Nitrospirota > Nitrospiria > Nitrospirales > Nitrospiraceae > Leptospirillum > Leptospirillum ferrooxidans. Next base: position 1,857,090 of record NC_017094.1, read on the forward strand.
AAAGCTCGCTCGTCACCTGACGATGGGAGGGATGATTGGCCAGATCATTGGAGTCCAGAAGGTACAGACTCACCTTTCCAACCTTGACGTGCCAGACCCTGAGCCACATTTTTGCTGATGGCATGTCCACCGAGAGTCTGAGCCATTCTCCATTCGGTTCCCGGACGGGTGTGATCGGAAGACTTCCTGGGTCGTTATAGGGATAAAGGGCCTGTTGATTCCCCCCGCTGTCGATGACCTGGCGAAAGTACCCCTGTTGATACAAAAGACCGATACCCACAACAGGGACACCCAGATCACTTGCCGCCTTGAGCTGGTCACCCGCCACATTTCCAAGTCCGCCGGAATAGATGGGAAGAGCTTCGCTCAGCATGAATTCCATGCTGAAATAGGCCACTGTGGAAAGGGCGGAGTTCGGGTGAGCCATCTGGAACCATGCAGGAGCTTCCGTGGACTTCTTTTTTTCTTTCAAAAGCCTTGCCACATCCTTCCGGAAAGAAGGATCCGAAAAAGCCTCCAAGATCCTGTCCCGCGAAACGGTTTGGAGAACCGCCCATGGGTTATGGGTCAATTCCCACAAATCAGGATCAAGCAGCCGCCAGACCGAATCCGCCGCATGATTCCACGACCAGCGCATATCGAGCGCCAGCTCTGCGAGCGAATCAAATCCCTCGACATCTGAATGTCTGGTGGTATAACGCAGGTTGGTCGACTCTGGTATCGTTGTTTTCCTGACCATTACACCCCTCTATCTTGTGAACTTGTGAATGGTTTGCAAACCGAGTTATTGAGACAGTGCCTTGTTCACGACTTCCTGCGCTTCCGACAAGATCCGTCCGAGGTGCTCCTCTCCCCCAAAGCTTTCGGCATAAATCTTGTAGATGCTTTCAGTCCCTGAAGGTCTTGCAGCAAACCATCCGCTTTTCGTCACGACCTTCAATCCTCCAATGGATTGATTGTTTCCCGGAGCCTTTGTCAGACACTCAAGGATCTTTTCTCCGGCAAGCTCTCCTGAACGGACCTTTTCCGGAGTGAGATTCTTCAACAAGGATTTCTGCCAGTCGGTCGCGGGGGCATCGATCCGGCGATACGCCGGATTTCCGAATCGTTCACAAAGATGCCGATAGGACTCTCCGGGATCCATCTGAGTCCGGGCAGTCATTTCTGCCGACAGTAACCCCGGGATGATTCCATCCTTGTCTGTCGACCAGACTCCTCCGTCGATTCGGAGAAAAGAGGCCCCGGCACTTTCCTCCCCTGTAAAACCGAGGCTCCCATCGATCAGACCGTCCACGAAATACTTGAACCCAACGGGAACTTCATAGAGATCTCTTCCAAGATCCTTCGCCACAGCATCGATCATCTTCGAAGAAACAAGCGTCTTTCCAACTCGGGCTTTAGCAGCCCACTTTGGCCTGTGAGTAAAAAGATAGCTCACCATAACGGAGAGATAATGATTGGGGGCCATCAGACCAGAGCTTTTTGTGACGATACCATGTCGATCATGATCGGTATCCGCAGCAAATGCGATATCAAACCGATCCTTCATAGCCACCAGAGACTCCATTGCATAGGGGGAGGATGGGTCCATGCGGATTTGACCGTCCCAATCAAGGGTCATGAAGCGGAATGTTGGGTCAACGGTCTGGTTCACACACGTCAGATCCAGATTGTATTGTTCAGCGATCCGGTTCCAGTAGTGCACGCCGGCCCCTCCAAGCGGGTCAACCCCCATCCGGATTTTAGAACTCCGGATCATCTCCATATCGACAACATTTCCCAGGTCCCCGACATAGGAGCCCAGGAAATCATGTCGATGCGTTGTGGGGGACTTGAGTGCCCTGGCATAAGAGATCCGCTTGATCCCCTGAAGACAATCCTCCAGAAAACCATTGGCCTTGTTTTCAATCCATGAGGTAATAGCGGTATCCGCCGGTCCACCGTTAGGCGGATTGTACTTGAACCCTCCGTCGTGGGGAGGATTATGTGACGGGGTAATGACAATTCCGTCGGCCAATCCAGTCTTTCGATTGGCGTTGTAAGTCAAGATCGCATGGGAAATCACCGGAGTCGGAGTAAACTCGTCGTTATAGGCCAGATAGACATCGATGTCATTGGCAGAGAGAACTTCAAGGGCTGTGACCATCGCCGGAACGGAAAGGGCATGCGTATCGATGCCAAGGTAAAGAGGGCCATCGATCTTCTGGGATTTTCGATACAGGCAAATCGCTTGGGTGATGCACAAGATATGTTCTTCATTAAATGATCGGGAAAAAGAAGATCCCCTGTGTCCAGAGGTTCCGAAAGAAACCCTCTCTGAGGGCACTCTGGGGTCGGGCATTTCCGTAAAGTAGGCTGTGACAAGTTTCGAGACATCGACCAGAACATCAGGAGACGCGGGCTTTCCCGCAAGAGGGTTGATCGGCATTCATCACTCCTTTTGAGATTTGAAGCGAACCTTACGCCTGTTGTTTCCAATGTATCGGAGCAAATCTACCAAAACCCGCAAATGAATGATTTTTTCTAAAATCTCAAGAACTAAAAGAGAAGACGAACAGCAGACACAAAGAAGGAGTTCACCAGTAAAAGAATGAAATACGTTCTTCCATCCTCTCTCATTAAAGGAAATTTTACAACCAGCAGGAGCGCTTCCGCTTATTATAAAGATTTATCTTGCTCAGTCTGGTCATTCATGTACGACCAGGAAAAAGAAAAATGGCTTAAACCGGATTGAACAGGGAGGTGATGCCGGGAAAACAAACAGGTAAAAGCATCCTCATTCTTTTTCCGTATAAAAACAATCGAAAAAGAAATGAGGATGCCACAACGAAGACCATCATTCTTCAGCTGAATACAATCGCCTTCACAAGACCCCTTGCATGACGATTACCGGGTTTTTGGGAATCGACCGTTTTCATCGGAAATGACCACCTCGACACGTCGGTTTTCCTGCCGTCCGGCAGAGGTCTTGTTGGATGCTACAGGATACTTTGCCCCATATCCCTTCGTGATGATTCTTTGAGGATTGATTCCGTCACTGACCAGGGCATCCCGAACGGACTCAGCACGTCTCAGGGAAAGAATCTTGTTATATTGGGCCTTCCCTGTGTTATCAGTATATCCTTCGATCATGACATTCCTCTTGGGATCGGCATTCATGAACTGGGCAAGCTTGTCCACATTCTGTGTTGCTCCGGATTTTAATGAGGCCCGGTTCACATCAAAGAGAACACTCCCCAAAGTCAGGACTAGACCACGGTTCGTATTTTTAGCCTTCATGCTTGAAAGCTGGTCTCTCAGCTGATCTATTTTTTGTTGTTTGGACTGAAGCATAAGGGCATCCCGTTGTGCTCCGGCCTTCTTGATTTTTGCCTGAATCGTGTCGTTCTCCGCTTTTTCATTGGCAATCTCCACCCTTCTTTTTGCCAAGTAAGCATAATGATCAACATCAGTATCTGAAGGATTTTTTTGATAAAGACTCTTGGCTTTGTCAATTGCGGAAGAGGCCTTCTGCAACTGCTCTGGTGCCGCCTGCATCACACTAGGATCCTGACTTGCTGTTTGGTATGCTGACATAGCCGCATCAAGGTTCGTGTTATGGGGTGGAGCACTGGCACAACCGGTCAAAAAGACAGAAACCAGAATCGATCCCGGGATCAAGGCAAGAAAAGAATTTTTTTTCATTACAAACCTCCTTTGCAGAAAATCCATCGATAAAAGTCATCCTCTACCCATCGGTTTCCAGTCACTTACTGAGATGACATTCCGGGTTGAGTCACTTCCTTTTCGAGCGACTGCATACTTTTCTTCAATTCTGCCTCTGCTTCCTTGGTTTTCGCCGTCTGGGTCTTGGCTTCGGCAAGTTCTGCGTCAACCTTTGCCTCCTTGGCCAAGAAACGTGCTTCCTTATAGTCTCCTTCCTTCATTTCCTTCCTGGCTTTTTTCAACTTGTCTTTCGCCAAGGTCAAATCATAATTCGCGTAGTTCCGTGTTCCCTCCCTATCCGCTTGATCGACAGCCGTCTTCGCCTGGGATATCGCAACATCCGGCTTTGGACCGGAACTCATGCATCCGCCAAGCGCAATGGCCGATAAAAGCATAACCCCTGTAGTCACCAAGTGTGGTCGATTGATCAATGGCTTCATCGCAAACCTCCTTTGGTTGTTTCTGGCAGGTAAAATGAACGGGAGAAAAGCCTTCCGGAAATACTGGGAAGAAAGACTACTTTTTAGGTTTATCACTTCAGGGAGGAAAGCACAAGGCCAAAAAACATATCTTATAGTATAATAAAATCAAAATTACAAGATATACTTGTCCTTCATAATAAAATCTATCTTTTGGGATCTCCAGAACATCCATCATGGATATTTTGAGCGGGTACAGGAATTCTGATTTTCCGGCAAGAACCCTGATGAGAGAAAATGGATAGGAAGAGACCATAAAAATCCGTAGTAACTGAATGAGAACACCTAAAAAGAATGTCCTAGAACAAGATGGGTATCTCTCGAAATGGTCCAGTCTTCCTGTGCGGAAATGACAACCACACACACTCGGGAGCCGGCATGCGAGAGCACTCTATCAGGCGATGTCTCCAGGCTCTCCCCGTTTTTGACTGAATCAAGGAAGATCCCCAAAAACCCCAGATCCCGGCAAATCCACTCCCTCATCAAACTTGAGTTCTCTCCGATTCCACCGGAAAAAACCAGACAGGAAAGGCCCCCCATGGATGTCGCCATCTGGGAAACCGACTGCGCCGCTTTTCTTGCGAACATGGACAACGCCAACCCTGCCCCACTATGTCCTGAATGGAAGGCTTTTTCCAGAATAATCAGATCACTATCAAGGCCGGAGACACCCAAAAGACCTGAGCGATGGTTCAGATCCTGTTCAATCTCCCCGGATGACAGACCTTTTGTCCCCAGATAAAACGGAATTCCGGGGTCGATGGAACCGGACCGTGTCCCCATCATCAGTCCTTCCATCGGAGTCAGTCCCATTGTTGTATCCACAGAGATCCCGGAATGAATCGCGCAAGCAGAAGCTCCATTGCCAAGATGGAGAGCAACCGTACGCTCGATTTTCTCTGGTTTAAAAAGCTCTTTCAAACGGTGGGAGAGATAATCGTAGGACAGTCCATGAAAGCCATACCGTCTGACTCCATGATCCCGAACCCAAGCTTCCGGAACAGGGTATCGGCTCGAGATTGCCGGGAGCGTTCGATGAAAGGCTGTATCAAAGGACAACACAATAGGGCAACCCGGAAAAGTTTGCTTCAAAGCCTTGATCGTACGAATAGCACCATCTGTATGCAAAGGCGAAAGAGGGCGAAGAGCCTCGAGGTTCTCAAGGATTCCTTCCCCTGCAAGGACCGGGTTTCCGAATGCAGGCCCACCGTGAACAACCCTCACTCCGATTGCCCCCGGAAAACTGTCCGATATTCCGGAGAAAGAAGTGGATATCGCCTTTTCCAGAATATCCGGACGATCGTGAAATGGCACCGTGGAAGTTACGGTTCTTTTATTGCCATTCCACAATGACAGCTTGATAGTTGATGAACCTGGGTTGACGACAAGCACTTTCACCGGATGCACCCCCCCAGGAAGAAGTCAGAAAGACTCACCGAACCGTTCCCTCAACGGCTAGGACAAAATTCTGATGATGTGATAGGGCCGGGTGACCCCAAAGAGGATAACCCGGCAGCCACATTACCGCTTCAGCTGGGACAAGTCTCGCACTGCACCACGATCTGCGGAGGTAGTCATGGCCGCATATGCCTTGAGAGCCTGGGAAACCGGTCGTTCCCGATTGACCGGAAGCCACGCCCCGTCACCCTTCGCTTCCATGGCGGCACGGCGCGCAGAAAGCACTTGGTCCGAAACCCGAAGGCTAATCGAGCGGTTGGGAATATCAATATCGATCACGTCCCCCTCTTCGACCAACCCAATCGCCCCCCCTTCAGCCGCTTCCGGTGAAGCGTGTCCGATCACCAGCCCCGACGAGCCACCGGAGAACCGACCATCGGTCAAAAGCGCGCACACCTTCCCAAGACCTTTTGACTTGATATAGGAGGTCGGATAGAGCATTTCCTGCATTCCCGGACCGCCTTTTGGACCTTCATAACGGATGACGACGACATCCCCGGCATGAACATGATCGCCAAGAATCGCATCCACAGCCGCATCCTGGCTTTCGAAAATGCGGGCCTTTCCGGAAAATTTCAGGATGCTTTCATCCACACCGGCTGTTTTGACAATACAGCCCTTCTCCGCAAGATTGCCGGAAAGAATCGCCAGCCCCCCATCTTTTGAATACGCATGGGCAAGATCCCGGATACACCCGCCACTCCGGTCAAGATCCAGGGCTTCGAAACGCTCCGACTGGGAAAAGGCGACTTGAGTCGGAACACCGCCGGGAGCCGCCATAAACAGCCGGTGAACGGCCGGATCACGGCTCAACATGACATCGTTCTTTTTGATAGCTTCTCCGAGAGTCTTTGCATGAACGGAAGCCACCGATGTATCCAGAAGGCCAGCCCGTTCCAACTCACCCAGGATACCGAAGATGCCCCCGGCGCGGTGCACGTCTTCGATATGATATTTGTCCGTCATTGGGGCAACTTTGCATAAACAGGGGACTTTCCGGGAAATTCGGTCAATATCCGCCATCCTGAACGGAACACCCGCTTCATGAGCAGCAGCCAACAAATGGAGAACGGTATTGGTGGAACCTCCCATCGAGACATCCAGAGCCATCGCATTCTCAAAAGCCGCCATGGTGGCAATGTTCCGGGGAAGAATCGATGCATCACCCTGCTCGTAATAGCGCTTGGCCAGATCGACAATCAGCCGGCCGGCGCGCAGGAACAAATCCTTCCGGTCCGAATGCGTTGCAACGATGGTACCGTTTCCCGGCAGCGACAACCCCAGCGCTTCGGTCAAACAGTTCATCGAATTGGCCGTAAACATTCCGGAGCATGAACCGCAGGTGGGACAAGCCGAGCGCTCGATTTCCTCGACATCAGCATCGCTGACAGCGTTGTCTCCGGCTTTGATCATCGCATCAACCAAGTCGAGCTTGATGACTTTTTCCCCCCCGTTGACAACTTTCAAGATTTTTCCCGCTTCCATCGGGCCGCCAGACACAAACACCGACGGAATATTGAGGCGCATGGCAGCCATCAGCATTCCGGGTGTGATCTTGTCGCAATTGGAGATGCAGACCATCGCATCCGCGCAATGGGCGTTCACCATATATTCGACCGAATCGGCGATCAGGTCCCTTGACGGAAGGGAATACAGCATGCCTCCGTGGCCCATTGCGATACCATCATCAACGGCAATGGTGTTGAACTCCTTTGCGACACCGCCTGCCGCTTCAATTTCACGTGCGACCAGCTGGCCCAGGTCCTTCAGGTGAACGTGGCCTGGCACAAATTGGGTAAAAGAGTTCACCACGGCGATGATCGGCTTGTCGAAATCGCCATCCTTCATGCCGGTGGCTCGCCATAGTGATCGTGCGCCAGCCATGTTTCGTCCATGGGTGGTGGTACGGGAACGGTATTCGGGCATGACTTACTCCTTTTGTCCTGGTTGGAAAATCGCTTGCAAGTTTCCTGTCGATTGAGCTCTTGTGTTTCGATATTCCGGTCATTCCCCTTCTGCTGAAATCTCCCGTCTCAGGGAAGAGACTTGTCCAGAACGCTGATATCAATAGACATATCCCATCAGATTGCCTTTCCCTTCTCTCCTTGTCAAACAGTCTCCTCTCACCACCAATGATTACCTCCCCATACAGCTTCAAGTCAGGACTGAAGAAAAAAGACAAAAAAAAGGGGAGACCCAAGGCCTCCCCTTTCAATCGTTCACTTTTGGGGTCCCTTTAATGAAGCTCCGCAAAAACTTCTTTCAGATGTCGGATGGCTTCTTCATGAGGAACATCCATGACTGGCTGCCGGTTGATCAAAACCTCACAACCCCGCTCGAGAGCGTCCAGGATTTCTCCCCTCAGCTCCGGTGCATGGTATTCCATCACAAGATCATCACAAACCGCTCCAAAATACCCCCTCACATTTTGTTTCCAGGAAATCAGACCATCCTCGGTGGGATCCGGAGCCGGATCAATCAATGCAAGTCTCCCTTTTTTCTCGGCTTTCATGATAATCTCTTCTTTTTTAACCTGTGTCGTTTCCATGGCCTACCCTCCTGCAATGAGAAGTTGTTGTCCAAAGACCGATCCATAACTTGCCTGAAATCCCCCCCTATAGCTCCCTTCGGATTAAGTGGAACCGTACCTTCCACCCGCAGGGAAGAAGACGGAGCCCGGCCACCAAAAAGGGAAAGCCATTATGAATGAGTTCAGATAGGGGAATGGCTTCAGGGTACACCCGAAACGACCCTTGTCAAGGTCGATGAAAAAGAGCGCACATGGACCGCAAACGAAAGGCCGGATAGAACGGGACAGGAGTTCACGTGCGGGGGAGTTTTAGAGATAAGGCCTTGGCCTGTGACAACTGTTCAGGAGACATTTTTCTGGAAAGATAGACCATTTCCCTTCGGACAACCATCCAGGTTTTGGAATGTGGTTTCGAAGCATTGAAAACTCGCGAAAGCCATGCATAGGCCCTGATTCGATCCTTGGGCACTCCTTGCCCCTGTGCGTAACAGATGCCAAGACCGTAGGCCGCGACAACAGAGCCGAGAGCAGCGGACTTTTTATACCAGAAAACCGCTTTGGAGAAATCTCTGGGAACACCCTGTCCATATTTATAGAGCGAGCCAAGCATCGCCATCGCCTGGGGATCATTGCGGGAAACCGCTACATCGAACCATTTTCTTGCTCTGGAAAAATCCTTACGGCCCAAAAGCCCGTTCTCGTAGATGACACCCAGATCTGTTGCCGCACCGGCATCTCCGCCTGCCGCAGCTTTCCGATACCAGCTGATCGCTTCGGGAATGTCTTTTGAAACACCAAGACCTGAAGCATAGAGCGTTCCCATCCAGCTTTCCCCGTTGACAAAACCCTGGATCGCCGATTTATGGAACCATTCCTTGGCGATCAAATAATTTGCAGGAACCCCTTCCCCATAGAAATACGCAGCGCCAACATCGGTCTCGGCATCGGGATTTCCCTTTTTTGCCGCGGCAAGATACCACTTGAACGATTTGACCGGATCTTTCAGGCCGCTCTTCCCTCTCAAGTAGTAATCCCCCAAAACGATTTCGGACCAGAGATCGCCCGTCCGGGCAAGATGCCTTAACCGGGAAAAGGCTCGATGATCACCTTTTTCCGCTTTCCGTCCAAGAAGAATGGCTTCTTTTTTTGTCAGTGCGGAAGAAACATGAGGAAAAAGCAAAAGGGAAGAGAAGGACACGAGGGCCAGAAGAAGCCCTCCCGTCCTTGTTTTAAGGAACAGCTCCAGCTTTTCAGGAGAAGTTGTCATGATCCTGTCAATATTGTCAGTCATTCCTCAATCCAGAGATCTCATATCGATAACAAAGCGGTAGCGGACATCTCCGGAGAGGGTCCTCTCATAAGCTTTGTTCACTTCGGAGGGGGAAATAACCTCGACATCGGCACCTATCCCCTCCCGTCCGCAGAAATCCAGAAGTTCCTGCGTTTCAGGAAGTCCACCGATCAGGGAAGCCGTCAGGTTTCGTCTTCTGCCAATCAGACTGAAGGCGTGAACAGATAACGGAGCTTCGGGAACACCAACAAGGACCATCGCCCCATCGCGTTTCAAGAGTCCGAGATAAAGGTTCGGATCATGGGGCGCCGAAATCGTATCGATCATCACATCAAGGGTTTCTGAAAGGCGTGCCATGCCACCTGAATCATTTGTCCTGACAAACCCGGTCGCTCCTAGCACCCTGCTGTCAGCTTCCTTATTGGGAGAATGGGAAAGGACCGTGACATCCGCCCCCATTCTGGAAGCAAGCTTCACAGCCATATGCCCCAACCCCCCAAGACCCATGACTCCGACACGGCTTCCTTTTCCGACCTTGAACCTTCGAAGGGGTGAATAGGTCGTGATGCCCGCGCAGAGAAGCGGCGCAACCCTTTCAAGGGGAAGGTTCCGGGGAATTTCAAGAGCATAGTCTTCCCGGATCACTATCTTTCGGGAATATCCCCCTTGGGTCATATTCCCGTCCCTGTCCTTTGAGTTGTAGGTCCAGACCAGACCACCCGTACAATATTGCTGCAACCCTTCCCTGCAGGATTCACATGTTCCGCAGGAATCGACAAAACACCCGATGCCGACGGCATCCCCGACAGCAAAACGCTTCGCCTGCGAGCCACCCTTTAAAACACGACCCACGATTTCATGTCCGGGAACAAGAGGAAATGTTGCCCCACCCCATTCGTTTTTCACCTGATGGATATCAGAATGGCAAATTCCGCAATACAGGATTTCCACTAAAATATCATTGGGGGCGAGCTCTCTTCTGGAGAATGAAAAAGGCTCCAGGGGCCCTCCCGCCTTCATTGCCGCATAACCTTTCGTTTCGATCATCTTCGAGTTCCTCTCTTTGAAAATCCGCCATCGTCTATATTTATCGGCATGATTTTCCCCCAAAAAACACTATGAGGTCAAACCGTAAAAGGCCATTGAACGATAGGGAGGAAGATTGATCCGGGGTGGATCGGGACTCAAAAATCCGGAAACAGGATCAAAAAAGAATGGCTGAAGGGAAACCCGGAAGGAAAGACGGTCCCTTCCGGGTCATCAAAAGGAAAGAGGTCATGAAACAGGAGTTGCCACTTTTGAATAATGGTTGATCAGGATTTTGGCCACTTCCGGTCGTGTCATCTCCGGAGGGGGCGCCATGCCTTCGCGAAGCATCTTTCGAACCTGGGTTCCCGAAAGGAGTATCCTTGAATCTTCAGGGTGCCCACAGGTCTTGTGGGAGGCCATTGCCTCGCAGGAGCGGCAGTAATAGGCTGTATCAAAAAAGATCGGAACAATTCCCAGATCGTCGTAATCAAACTCCTTCAGCAGGTCATGGGCCTCAAAAGGACCATAGTATGAACCGACACCCGCATGATCCCGGCCAACAATAAAGTGAGTGCATCCATAGTTTTTGCGGATCAGGGCGTGAAAGAGAGCTTCCCTGGGTCCGGCATAACGCATCGAACCGGGGAAAACACCAAGGACAACCCGGTTGGAAGGGTAATATCGGGAGAGGAGGGCCTCGTAACAATCCATTCTCACAGAGGCCGGGACATCATCTTCCTTTGTCTCCCCCACCAGAGGGTGGACAAGAAGCCCGTCGACCAGCTCAAGTGCACATTTTTGGATATATTCATGAGCCCTGTGGATGGGATTTCTGGTCTGAAAACCCACAACAGTGGACCAGCTGTGGTGATTAAACAAATTTCTGGTTTCGGTTGGGGTCATTCGTCTGTTTGAAAAAACCCCTCCGGACAGATTCTCGACCACACGAACCTTGCCGCCAACGGCGAATGGAGAGACGGACAAAAGATAATGGACACCAGGATGGGCAGAATCTGTTGTGCGATAAACCTCCCGAGCCTCCTTTTGCACATCCCTTCTGAATACATCGCTGACGTTAAGGGCTGCCAAAATTTTTCCATTCTCATCCTTCAGTGCGACAAGATCCCCTTTTTTAAAGGTTTTTGCCAATTCTTCCGCCACGGGCAAAACAACAGGAAGCGGAAAGAGAAGGCCATTCGGGAGTCTCATGCGTTCAACAACCGAGGTCCAGGCGGCTTCATCCATAAATCCGTCGAGGGGGGAGAGTCCGCCCTCGGAGAGCAAGATGAGGTCGGAAATTTCCCGTGGATCAAGTGTCACTGATGGAGCCTTTTTCAGCTCCCGTTGAAGAGAGTCTCTTTCCTGGGAATCCACGGAATTGATCACAAGAGATCCGCCGTGAGGCACAGACAACGTCATTTTTTTCCTTTCAGATAAAAGATTTCAATCATCAAGAAGAGCTATGTCCAAAGAAACAATGGAACCTCACAAGCAATCAGGCTCCCCCCATTTCGGCAATCAGATCATCCGGAACACGGGTTGGAGCGTCAAAGAACTCCGGTTCCCTGTTGACCGTTTCAAGAGTCCATCGTATGGTCTCCCTCCTCACTTTCGGCATCAGACGGGCATTCTCCGCTGCGACAGAATAGGGCAGGACCACTTCAACCGCCCCAACCGGACAGGGCTTGACGCAAGCATAGCAGTCCCAGCAATCGGCCTGAACACGCATGAAAGCTTTCTGATCGTCCTTCCGGATCCCGATCAGATCCCCGGGACAAGCCATGACACATCTGGCTTCTGGCAATTTAACACACCCATGACAAACATTGAGATCAATGCGAATTCCCATGATGGAAAACCTCCTTATCCTCTAGATGACCATTTCTGACACTCTCTCCTCCGTCAAGGGGTCTCAGGATGATCTTCAATTCTCCCGTCCGGAGATCCCTAACGGAATTGACAAAAACGGACCAGTTCAACGGATCTGTCTCTGGAAAATCCGTACGGCTCTGGAAGCCTGGCCATCGACTTTCCTTTCTGGCCCGAAGATGGGAGACGAGAACTAGTGAAACATCGATCCGGTCGACAACCTCATGGGCATTCATCAGTTCATGAAGATCCCTGGCTTTCATGCGGGGAAGGTCCGACGAAATTCGCTGAAGGTAGTTGTCCGCCATGGCAAGACCAGCCTCATTCATTTTATAGGCGGTCCTTATTCCGCCGGCATATTCGTCCATGACTTTCTGCATGCGCTCCTCGAGCTCTTCTGGAGAATATTCCCCGCTCGCGTTCTCCAAATAAGAGAACACACGTGTTTCTTCCTCGTTCACCTGGGCAAGGTCAAGGTCCGCCATACTGGACTGTTCGCTCCGTATCTCTGAAATGGCCGTAAGGGCTGCAATTTTCCCTTCGGCAAAGCACCCGGAAACAAATTTATAGGGAGCTCCCCCTGCCACATCTCCCGCGGCAAAAAGGTTGGGAAGAGTTGTCCGTCTCCCGGCATCGACCCAATAACCTGCCTGACAATGACCGCCAACAACGTAAGGTTCGGTTCCACAAATCTCGATCGGGTCACGTCCCGGATCGATATCTGCCGAAGCCCAGTAAAGAACGGTATTGGGATACATATCCAGGTAGGCTTCCTTGAGCTTTTTTACCCGATCGGCGGAAAGATGCCTGGTATCCATAAAGCATGGCCCCCGGCCCTCCTCGATCTCTTTCATCGGAGCCGCAAGCCGGATCGGAGTCGGAGCACCCTCTCCTCCCCACTCTGACCACCTGAGCTTCATGAACTCTTCCCCAACGGCATTGACCTGTGGGGCACCAAATCCAAGCGCCAGCGTCCCGGTTGGCGCCAGTGTCTCCTTCGTCCTCAGAGCGATAAAACGATGCTCGAAGCTTGTCATCTCGGCACCGGCCCTGATCCCGATCGCATATCCGGCACCGGTGTTGAAGGGGGAATACCACATCTTGTGGCGAGCGGCTCCTTCATTATTGGGGCGATAAAGCCCAGATGCCCCGCCGGTGGCAACAATCGTCTTTTTGGCCTTTGCTATATAGAACTCACCGTCCCGAACTCCGAATCCCATGGCGCCGGTCACAGCCCCATCCTGTAACATGAGGTTCGTGACCACAACACGATTCAGAACCGTCACCCCGGACTCAATCACCTTTCTGGCCAGAATGGACTTGAGTGACTCTCCATGAATCTTGATGTTCCATCGGCCACGCGGTGAATACTGGCCATTTTCACCCTTCACGATGGGCAGGCCCATCTGCTCAAGCTCCCTGACAACTTCGGAGAAAAGTTCCGCCTGGGTTCTCACGAGGTCTTCCCTCAAAATTCCCATGGAGTCGAAACGAACATAATCCACAAAAGAATCGACCGTTTCACCTGGATTGATATAGGCATTGATGGCGTTCATTCCTCCGGCAAGACAACCGGAGCGATCGATATGGGCTTTCTCAAGAATAAGAACCCTGATATCGGGAGACGCCCGTCTTGCACTGATGGCCGCAAAGCAACCGGCCGTCCCCCCGCCAATGATCAAAAGGTCTGTCTCGTGAATTTGACGCTTGACCATTTCTCCTCCAAAAGAAATCAGTTTAATATTTTATTGTTACTAACCTAATAACTACTATAAACATAAATAGGAGTTCTGTCAAATACCCTATTCATCACTCCTCATGGACTCCATATGGCAAAAAAGACGGAGGTGGAAGTGATCATCTCACAACAAAACGCTTGAGACAGGGCCGTTTCACAAGAGAAATGAAGCGCTCAATGGGCTAAAAGAAACCACTGAAAACTTGTCCTCTGGGGGGAAAGCGGAAGGGTTATCGGAGATCTTGGCCGGAGACTGGGGAGAGGGAGAAAAATGCAAGGTTCAAATAAAATAAAGAGAAACTCCAAAAAATCCTGGGGCTACTCCAAAACCATGGGAAAGACATGAGCGGCACGGAGAACCCGGTCATTCACCGCCATCCATTCGGCTTCATCGGGAAGCGATTCAATCAAAATACAGTCAAAGGCTCCCCGATCAAGACGATGAAGCGTCGAATAGAGTTCACGCCCATATTCGACCGGACTTGATGGCATAAAAATGGTCGTTGTCTTGTGAATTTCGAAATCCTTCCCATCGTCTCCGAGTTTCAGAACGGCCACCTTTCTTCCCTGTGAAACCATTTCAAGAACACGACGGGACAATGCATCCTGGTGAAGAACTTCAAGGGAAGTGACGGGAGAATAATGTGAAGCCAGCATTCCTGGAGCGCGCACCTTGTGCTCCCCTGAATTCACAAGAATTGGCTGGCCGAGCGTGTCCTCGAGCTCCGGAATCGATAGGCCTCCGGGACGCAACAGCACAGCTTGACCGTCAAGAAAGCTGAGGATGGTCGATTCCACCCCGACACGGCAAGGTCCCCCATCAAGGACCATTCCCACTTTCGAACCAAGTCCTTCCCTCACATGCTGGGCCGTTGTTGGGCTCACCCGACCAAACATGTTGGCCGAAGGTCCCACAATTCCGCCACCAAATGCCTGAAGCAGAGCGGTCGCGACCGGATGATCCGGGATACGAACCGCCACCGTGTCCTGACCACCCGTAACCTCTTTCGGGACCTCCCTTCGCCGGGGCAGAATCAATGTCAAGGGACCCGGCCAGAAACGGGCTGACAATCTCCATACGACGCGGGGAATGTTCTCCGCCCACAAATCCAGTTGTGTCACATCAGCAATATGAACAATCAGTGGATGATCCGAAGGCCGCCCCTTGATCGTGAACACTTTTTGTATCGCCAGAGGATTCGACGCATCCGCTCCAAGCCCATAGACCGTCTCCGTCGGAAAAGCGACCGTCTCCCCTGCTTTCAGGAGAGCCGCTCCTGCACGAATATCGTTTTCCATTTTTGAATCGAAGATCATGCTCCAGCCTCCCTGCAACCCTGCACTCTTTTTCCTGGCCGATCTGACTTCATCCGATACAGGCCCACACAAGCGGTGGGGAGTCCCGCGCGAGAGGGCAGCAAACCTCTAGCATCCGCCCTTTCTCCATCAAAAGGCTATACACCTTCAAATGGACGGATCCCCAGCTTTTTCATTTTCCGCCACAAGGTTGTCCGGCTCATTCCCATCAACTCGGAAGCTTTTGCAATCTCTCCCCCAGATGATCTGAGAGACCCAACGATCAGTTCCCTCTCGATTGCCAGATCCTCCCATTTGTCGGGACATTGGGATCCTGATAAATCGATCTGGAGGGATTTGAGTTCCTCCCTGATCCAGTCCATTGGCACTTTTTCCTGAGGCAAGAATGTGGCCAAAAGACAATCCAGAAAGGAAAAGAGCTCCCTGATGTTTCCAGGCCATGAATAGGATTGCAACACCCTGATTCCCTCCTTTGAGAGAATGGGCGGCTGGCTCTTGTTTTCCTCCTGCCATTTTCTCCATTTCCATTCGATCAGGGAAGGGATCTCCCCAAGCTGATCCCGAAGTGAGGGGATGCGAATGGTTTTCCCCCTGATCCGGTAGAAAAAGTCCGGTCTTAATCGACCATTCGACAAGAGGGAGGAAAGGGGTTCATTGGTGGCTACCAGGATCCTCGCATCAATGGATATTTCAGTCGACGAACCAAGCGGTTGCAATGTCTTGCGGTCGAGGAACCTCAATAGTTTCATCTGGATCTCAAGCGACATATTCTGAAGCTCATCGATGAAAAGAGTTCCCTTGTCTGATAATTCCAGCCGGCCCTTCTGATCTCCTGTCGCCCCCGTAAAAGTTCCTTTTCTATGGCCAAAAAGAAGGGCATCGGCGATTTCGCTGGAAAAATGTGTCGCATCCAGAACAATAAATGGCCCCTTTTTGCGAGGGCTGTTTTCATGGATCATCCGGGCAAGGAACTCCTTGCCCGTTCCCGTCTCTCCCTCAAGAATCAGCGGAAGGGATGTCTGAGCAAATATTTCTGAGCCATCCCGGGCGGGAACACCCAAAAAAGATGCCGATGGAGATGATGAGTTCTGAAAACCAAGATTGCCTTCTCCGGAAAGGAGCCCGGTTTGAGAAATTTTGCTGCTCGCATTCACCAGGCTGAGCCTTGCCGAGTCAGATCCCTTTCGGGATGAACTCCCGCCTATCATCATACCAAATCCCTCCCCGTCAGAGATGTTTTGCCCTTTTGAAGGACTTACCCTGTCGAATCGGGCAAAGGAAGAGAGGGCACACCCACCCTCGGATGAATCCTTCCAACCATCAACATCCGGACAATCCGGAACGAACGGACCCGCGGAATCCTCCCTACCACCTGCCTGTCTGGCTGACATCGCATTTCTAAAATCGTTTGGATATTTCATCGGTATGCCCTTCAACTGAATGCAATGCGTTGTTTTCCGATTCATCATGAAGCCGTTCAAGCCGGTTTCACTATCCATGTCTGCCGGAAAGGGTTGTGGCCAAACCGATGGCCAAAAGAAATTTCATTCGCCAGATCAACGAGACCATTTCCCCATGACTCAAAAAAACTCCATGGCCGAGCCATCCGACAATCGGGTGGCCAGATCAACAAGACCAGGCGGGTAATCGAGCCGGCCGGAGACTTCACAAACGGGTAAATGGGCAACCTCTATGACATCCCTTCCAAGCCAGCGGGAGAGAAAATCGGCATTTCTCATACTGGGATCAATGTCAGGGGCCACTTGATTGAGCACCACGCCGGCCAGGGCAAGACCCCGATGGGCGATGGCCTCTGCGGTGGATATTGTCTGATGGATCGCACCGAGGCGGTCCGACGTCACCAAAAGAACCGGGAGCCCCAATGCCAGAGCAAGATCTGAGTTCAATCCATCCTTGGCCATTGGAGAGCAGAATCCTCCCGCCCCTTCCACGAGCAGAAAATCACCGGCATCAACGCCATCGTGACAAGCTTCGATCATATCTTGAAGGCAAATATCGACACCTTGAAGAAATGCAGCCCGAGCCGGAGACAGAGGCGGCTTAAGGCAATAGCGGCAGATGCGCGAAAGCGGCTCGACACCACCCGAAGCCTTATAGTAGGCCAATCCATCGGATCCAACCAATCCATCGATCGATTCAATGCAACCGGATTCCACGGGTTTTCGGGGACGAACCCTCACTCCCTGACGGGAAAGCAATTCGCACAACATCACCCCAATCGCAGTCTTCCCGACCCCTGTATCCGTTCCGGTGATCATTACGCCATGTCCCACCCAACCTCCTGAACATTGAAAATGGATATCCCGTTCTCCTGAAATCACTTCAATCAGTCACTGCACCCTTGCTGGCAGAGGAAACAGACTTTGCATATTTTGCCAGGACTCCTCTCGTGTAGCGAGGAAAAGGAGCCGTCCACCCAGCCCGGCGGAGTTCGATCTCCTCTTCAGCCACGTGAAGTTCCAGAAGCCGCTTTTCTGTATCGATGGTGATGAGGTCCCCCTCCCTGACCAGAGCGATCGTGCCACCCACCGCCGCTTCCGGCGCAACATGGCCCACAACCATACCGTAAGTTCCCCCCGAGAAACGGCCATCTGTGATCAAACCCACACTGTCGCCAAGCCCCTCACCCACAAGGGCCGAAGTGGGTGAAAGCATTTCACGCATGCCTGGACCGCCTTTCGGACCCTCATAACGGATCACGATCACATCCCCGGCCTCGATCTTTCGGGAAAGGATCGCGCTCATGCACTCCTCTTCGGAGTCGAACACGCATGCCGGTCCTGTCATCCTGGGAAACTTCACCCCGCTGGTTTTGGCCAGAGCGCCTTCGCTGGCAAGGTTCCCCTTGAGAATGGCGAGATGGCCATGCTGGTACATTGGCCTCCCCCATGGCCGGATGACATCCTGTCCGACAGGCGGTTCCTCCGGAACATCCTGCAATACCTCGCCAATGGTCTGTCCGGTTATCGTGAGCGCATCTCCATGCAGCATACCGTGAGACAACAACATTTTCATGATCTGGGGAATCCCCCCAGCCTTATGCAGTTCTGTCGTCACGTAACGCCCGGATGGCTTCAGATCGCACAACACCGGGACCTTCCGGCTCATGTCATCAAAATCATCGAGCGAAAGCTCCACTCCTGCGGCATACGCGATGGCTGGAAGGTGAAGCACAGCGTTTGTAGAGCCACCAAGAGCCATTAAAATGGCCAGAGCATTTTCAAACGCCTTTCGGGTCAGGATATCCCGCGGCAGGATCTGCTTGCGAATCGCCTGGACCAGAACCTCGGCCGAACAGGCTGCATTGTCGGACTTCTCATCGTCTTCAGTCGCCATTGTCGAGGAATAAGGCAGACTCATCCCCATGGCCTCAAAAATGGCTGCCATGGTGTTCGCGGTATACATGCCTCCGCAGGAGCCGGCTCCCGGACAGGCATGTCGTTCGATCTCCAGTAGCTCCTGCTCGTCGATCCGTTTGGCAATGAACTCCCCGACCGCTTCGAAGGCGCTGACGACAGTTAGGTCCCGGCCATGGTAATGGCCCGGTTTGATGGTGCCCCCGTATACAAAGATGGACGGAATATTCATTCGTGCCATCGCGATCATTGCTCCCGGCAAGTTCTTGTCACATCCCCCGATCGCAAGAACTCCGTCCATGCTCTGACCGTTGCAGACCGTTTCGATGGAATCGGCGATCACTTCTCTTGAAACCAGTGAGTACTTCATGCCCTCGGTGCCCATGGAGATTCCATCTGAAATCGTGATGGTCCCGAATACCTGAGCCATGGCGCCGGCCGCTTTCATCGCCGCCTCCGCTCTCGATGCCAGTGCGCCTATCCCGATGTTGCAGGGAGTGATGGTACTGTGCGCGCTTGCCACACCGACGATGGGCTTTTCGAAGTCCCGATCCGAGAATCCCACCGCCCTCAACAAGGCACGGTTGGGGGAACGCTGCACCCCCTGTGTGACGTTTTTGCTTCTGTGGTTGTCAGACACGATTCACCCCCTGGAGGCCAATAATGATGGACACTGATTCACTGTGAGAAAAAAGCCGGTCGACAAACTTCTTCCCATCAGGGGTTGCAATAGTCACAGTGGGCCGGATCGGCATACTTCCGCCCGGAGCGTTCGAGTGTGACGCGATGGTCGCACTTGAGGCAGCCGTGAACTTCAGCCATGATCCCCTGTGTCCTTCCCCCGCAGTTTCTGCAGGGGAGTCCCGGAAGCCGTTCGACAATCCAGAACCCCGGGGTATCGCAAACAGGACATACGGACCGGATCTTCTTTAACAGATCCTCGGATGCCAAACGAATAGCCTCCATCCTCAGTGGATTGGCATGGGCACGGCCATCTGTTTCCAGGAAGACCTGACCACTGTCCGATTGACCCAATGCCCAGAAAAAAGCCGTTTCAAGCTCCGGCCATGAGCGGATTCCCTTCCGGAGTCGATGATCATTCTCCCCTTCGGGACGAATAACGAGATAGTTCCCGGGGAATCCTGACTCCCGGGCAAAAGTTTCTGCCTCAGACCATTCCGATGCCAGCGAATGAAAGAAATTCGCTTTTCCCTGATAGGCCCCAAGAATCTCAAGACTCCTTTCGTCATCGATAAAGATCAGAAGCTCCAGATTCCATGGAAGCATCCCTGAAAAAGGATCAGGACCAAAAGCTCCTTCGCTTGCAACCCCGAAAGGCAGTCCTGAAAGATCCATTCCGATCCGCGCCTTTTTTCTGGCCGCCTCTATCTGCATTCCTGCCCTTGGGATATCCCGGGTAAAAGTTCCAAGGAGATCCGTGTCATAGCCCTCGACTCTCTCCACATGGCACCCGAGCGCAGGATCCAGAACCGGAGAAATGACCCGCTCCTTTCCATGCTGGGTCAACAGGGCAATCTTCTTCCCACGGTAAAAAGAGACATCCCTTTCTGTTGGCATCCTTACGCCTTTCCTGCAACTGAACAACCATAACAGTGACACACAAAGGGCCCAAGACGGGCGCAGATCGCAGTGTTTCCTACAGTTTCACGGTCTGGACCCTTTCAATACTCTTTTTAAGCTCCAGAACCAGCTGATCAACCTGATGGCGGACATCCGTCACACTTCTAAACTGTGTTTCCGTAACGCCAACAATAGACTTCAGCGAATCGGACAAAACCGTTGCACGGCTAACGATCGACTCGAATACCGTCCTGACTCCCTCCGCCTTCAGCTGGCTCTCTGCAACCGTTCCCAGCGTTCTGCATATCAGATCCACTGTCTGTGCCGTATCGTTTTGTG
Source organism: Leptospirillum ferrooxidans C2-3 (assembly GCF_000284315.1). Taxonomy (NCBI): domain Bacteria; kingdom Pseudomonadati; phylum Nitrospirota; class Nitrospiria; order Nitrospirales; family Nitrospiraceae; genus Leptospirillum; species Leptospirillum ferrooxidans. Next base: position 1,877,803 of record NC_017094.1, read on the forward strand.
ATTTCTTGATCGTCGCGGCGATTTCCTTTGTAGCTCCGATCGTGCGCTCCGCAAGCTTCCGGACCTCTTCTGCCACGACAGCAAACCCTCTCCCCTGCGTCCCGGCCCTGGCAGACTCGATCGCCGCATTCAAGGCAAGAAGATTGGTCTGGCTGGCAATGTCGTCGATCACCTCTACAACCATTCCAATGTCCCGGCTCCGGGCATTGAGTTCGCTGACCACTTCACCAAGATCCTTCATCGCTCCCTCTGCCTCACGTACCTGGGAGAGAAGATCTTTCAGGGTATTCCGGCCGGCCTCTCCTTCCAAACGGGTCTTCTGTGCCTCATCGGAAACCTTCCCGGTCGTTTCAACGATCTCCCGGATTCCCGAGTCGAGAATCCCCATTGACTGAGCAAGCCGCACTGAGGATTTCTCCTGGGCCTCGACCGAGGTTCTTTCGTGCAGTCGGTCACTGGTTATATCCCTGAAAATCGTCATATATCCCACGATCCGTTTTGAGGAAGGATCGCTGATCAACTGTATCGTCGAAAGAAGGCTCACTTCTCCAATCTCTATCACCGCATTTCTCCGGATCTCTCCAGGTCGTATTTTTTCCAGTCTTTCCCGAATCAAGTCCGGATCCTTGTGGAAACGGTGAATCGATCCTCCCATCACCTGGGAAGGGGATATTCCAAATCTCTTCAGGAGGTCCGGCTCCATCCGGCGTACGATCTCTTTCATGCTTCGATTCATGTAAACAATGCGATTCCCGGATATTCCTGATCCCATGTCGGAAGAAGAAATCGCTATTCCCAAACTCTCCAGGGAATCAAGGATTTCCCAAGCGATCAGGGGATCCTTCATCAATCCATCACCGAAATTTGTCTCACCAGCCTGGACAGGCGGTTCACTTTCAGGAGCCTTGGCAAACCATCCCATTTCAGACCCCTTTTGCTTTCAATGTCATATGACAGAACCACTCCAGAAGAGAAGATGGAAAATCGCTCCTTCAGACGGATCTCCCCGACTTCTCCATCACAATAGACCCCAGAACCTATCCGTCAATCTTGATCCACCAGAACAACCTCCGCTCAGAGAAGAAGCTTTTGTAACGCCTGATGAATCTCGGACAACTCTGACCTGAGGCGCTCCATTTCCGCCTTATTGTTGCTCTCCCTGGCCGAAGCAACCTCCGGCGCAAACGAACAGAGATCATCGTGAATCCCCTTCAGCACATCGAACCCGTCTGTGCCCCTGTGTCTCACCGTTCCCGTATGGCTCATCCACTTCTCAGAAACAGCGATATGATCATCCGTCCACTCTTTGTTCAAATTTCCCGGGGTATCGAGTCCATCCAGAAGTCCTTTCTGAAAAATGCCCAGAGCTTGCCAAAGCATCAAAAGGGGACTGTCTTTCAACCATCCCATATTCCTTGTTGTCTGACTTTTCCATGATGAAAATGGCTTCCATTTCTTCTGCCAATCCGGAATCATCGATGGAAGCATTGGCCTTGCAATTCCAAAACCCTGGGCAACAGTGCATCCGATCAGAATGAGAAGAGCCCCTTCCTCCTCAGTCTCGACCCCCTCAGCCACTACGTCTATCAGCATCATTCTGGCTGCTACGGAGAGGCTGAACACAATTGCCAGATCCTTCTGGCTCGCCATTATTCGGTGGACAAAGCACTTGTCGATCTTGACTTCCTTGATGTCGAGTTGCTGAAGGGATGTCAGGGATGCCTGTCCTGTGCCGAAATCATCGAGACTGACAGAAACACCCAAACCCCGACACAAATCGATCGTCTTTCTGGCTCGCTCCAGATCCCTGAGAGCCTCCGTTTCCGTCACCTCGATCTCGATTCGAGGTTGTTCCGTCCGTTCCTGTCGAAGTAAGATTTGAGCAAGATCTTCCACGAATCCGTCCGAGAGGAAGTGTCGCGCGCCGATATTCACGCTGATACGAAGGTGGATACCGATTCGCTCCCACTCTTTCTGCTGGATCAGAGCGCTTTCGAGAACCCATCGGCCCATGGCTGCGATCAACTCGCTTTTTTCGACCACCCCGATAAAAGATTCCGGAGTAAGGAGACCCCGTTCCGGATGGTTCCAGCGGACAAGAGCCTCGACCCCGACCACTTGTCCGGTTTCCATATTGACCTGGGGCTGATAATAGAGACAAAGCTCCCCGTTCCGGAGCGCTTGTCCAAATTCGGTTAGAATCTGATGCTGGAGCTGAAGGGAATGAGCCATCTCGCTTTCAAAAATCGCCCAGCCATTTCGACCGAGATCTTTTGCCCGATACAGGGCCATATCGGCGTGGGCAATCAGGGAGGTCGCATCTCCATGATCAGGGGGACAAAGAGTCAACCCCAAACTCCCGGAAATCCAGACTATTTCCCCGGAGCCATGGCCGACCTCGAACGGATCAAGAAGGGCCTGGACAATTTTCGAGAACAGATCACTCGGAGTTTTTCCATGTCCTAGGTCGGTCAGAAGAAGTCCAAACTCATCGCCGCCCAGACGAGCCAAGGTATCCGTTTTCCTTAAGAGAGATCCTAATCTTTTTCCGACCTGGACAAGAAGCTCATCCCCTTTTTGATGACCCAGACGATCATTCACCACCTTGAAACCATCCAGGTCAAGAATTCCAACAGCAAAGCGTTCATGCTCCCTACCCGACCGGTGGAGCATTTGACCTATACGCTCGATAAAAACACGCCGGTTGGGGAGATCTGTCAGGGCATCGTGCGCCGCCATATGCTCGATACGCTCTTCATTTCTCTTCCTCTCTGTAATATCCTGGGCAGAGATCACAAGCCCCTTTCGCGATCCGTCCGGATGAAAAAGAGGAACCTTTGCAACATCCAGAATGACCATATTTCCATCCGAATCAGAAAAGACCTCGATCTCCTTTGTAGCCTTTCCGGATTCCCATGCCAGAGCATCCGAGCGGATACATCCCTTAATGATCGGAGCCATACGGGAAGATCCCGAGCAGATCTCACTGTCCGTTTTACCTATCCATTCGCTTTGTTCTTCAAGTCCGAACAGACGCAGTCCGGAGGGATTGACCGTTTCCCATCGCCCTTCACCGTCCTTAAAAAAAATGGCTTCGGGAAGGTTTTCGATCAGGATGCTCAGCCTTTCCTCCGATTTCAAACGTGCCTGCTCGGAAAGAATCCTTCTATGGGCAATCGCTATCTCCTGAACCAGAACTTCAAGGAGGGAGAGATCGAAAGGGTCAAAACGGAAAATCGGATGAGTACTCGCAATCCACACTGCCTGTGATTCTAAAAAGGGAACTGCCATAAAACTCTTTGCTCCCAACATGGAACGCTCTGGAAAAAGAGCCTCATATCCGGGAGAATCATCAATCAGGATTCCCTTTCCCGATTGAGAAAAGTTGCCGGACAGAGAATCACTCGAAACTCCATTATGGAATTCAAAAGGATCCGGAAATTCCGGATGCGCCCGAAAGAGGGACTTCCAGAGAAAATGTCCCGATTCCTTCTCCGCAAGACAAATCCCTCCATAATCCGCTCCGGTCATCCGGCAAAAAGAATCCAGCGCCCGTTCAATGAGCCCGTCGACCTCTTTTTCAAGAGCGATCTCCTTGATCGTCTCCAGAAGGGTTGCCTGGTGTTCTGCCAGACGAACGTGTTCCAGAACCGCCCCAAGCTGTCTCCCCATCGCCTCCAGAAAAGGAAGGTCCTGCACATCAAGCTTCTTTTGCCCGAACGTACCGACCACAAGCGCTCCGACCGTCCTTTGGCGGTTCTTGACCGGAACAGCGATCTCCGCCATCATTCCCAATGTCCTGACTTCAGGAAGAGCCCATGAGAAGCTTTGATAATCTTCTATCAGGAGTGACGTTCCTGTTTCTATGACCCTTCCGGCTGCCCCTTCTCCCATTTTCAGCGTTTTTTCGAGGAGCGGTTCCATGGAAATGACCGGATCGCGCGAGATCACTGCCCGCAATGAGAAAGCACGCAAGGAAGGATTCCAGAGAACAACCTCCCCGTTGTCGGAATTGGTCAAATGGCAAATGGCCTCCAGCGCTCCCTTGAAAAGATCCGGAAGTTCTGTTTCCCGGGTCAGCTCTTCCATCCATTTCAGAAGGATCGTTGCCCGGCTTTCATGATGTTTGCGTCTCACCTCTTTCACCATGTTGTCGAGGAACAAGGCAATGTTCCCGGACAAAAAGATGAAAAGGGAGATCAGATCCGGATCGAAATAATCCGTCTCATCCGATTCGACGATCAGCGCCCCATGAACTGTTTCCCCTGAAATCAGGGGGAAAGCGGCTATGGAAGCGATTCCGCTTCCATAGCGGTCATTCCTCTGTAAATCCCCGGACTGGATCTCCATTGCATCTGTCCAGACAATCGTTTCTCTGGCTTGGATAATCTCTTCCAATAGCCGCTGATCCCGGAAACTGGTGTCATCCTTAAGCTTTTGCCCTTCATAAACGACACATCTCCCTGACCGGTTTTCCGGATCACAAAGGGCAATCCGGACCGAAAAGACCTGCAATTCTTCAAAGAGAATGAAGCAGGTCATCCGGAGCAGGCTCTCCTGTGATGGGCCGGTGAGAATCAAACGATCAATGCGTGCAAGAGCTCGGCAAAGTCGATTCTGACGAAACACGCCCTGGTCGCTGAAATGATATTTCCGGGATGGAGACATAATTTTCTGGAACCCCCGTGTTTTTTCAAAATGGCTCAACAAAGTGCCCACGTCCGGATCTCATTTCCCCGCCGCTTCAGAATCTCTGATAGCGGGTGATCTTCCGAATGAGACACCCTTCATGCGTGCCGCATTGGGAATAAAGATTTCCCCGACCATAATCAAAGAGACTCGTGATGAGCTCCGAAAACTCCACAGACCTGTTCTCTTTAGCAAGCGGATCAGATCACGTTGATTCAGATCAGGGGCCATCTTTCCCTCCATATCATAGGAAAGATGAACCCCATCCCCTTCTGGCCGTTCCCTGAAACTTGCTATAGGTCAGCCATTCGACCTCTTATGACACTCGTTTCCATTGCTTGTCCGTTGTTCTCTGGTAGATTCCTCCTTGTTCATTGTCGATTTCGAAAACGAACAGCCATCGATTCTCGATCAATTCGCGTACGAGTTCATGTTTGGCGATAATGTTATCGATTGCCGACTTCGGTGCCTCGAGAAAGACGTTCAGTCGAAGGGGTTCGTGCACCCAACGCTCTCCGTCATGAAGCGACTGCATCGGAAGACCGACGCGCAAGTCCCCGCCATTTCCCTCCAGCACACCGATCGCCCCCCCGACAATATTGTGCAGCACCTTGTTTCCACTACCGTATCTTCTGTTATCCACAACCGAAGCGTAATACTGCATGTTGATCCAGTTGGCGACCACCATTGGCGCGGTCATGATGAGCTCCAGAACTCCAAAACCCTCATCTTTCCGCCAGTCGTAATCATGCAGGAATGATCTTCCCGAAAGATTGATCCCCACTGTTCTCGTTCGTGGAGCAGCGATAAAGGCAGCATTTCCGGCAAGCCCCCATTCCGGACGAACCTGCGACCAGTCCCGGCTGCGTTCATGGACCAGTGCATCGACTATCTCGGGAGCAGCATCATTGATCCCCAAAAGCGTTGAACGCTCCATTCTGGTCAATTGCCCTGCTTCCGCCAACCACTGCTTCAGCTGTTTCAGATCATCCGCGTGGGTCGACTCCAGTCCCTCGATATCAAACAGATCGATTGTGTCAACTGTCGTGTCGTGCAACGCACCCACAAAGCGAGTGTCGGAGGGAATCTTGATCCCTTTTTGAGAAAGCTCTTCACGAACTTTCGATTCATTCAGTAACGCAGCGATGACCCTGGCGCTCACCTCACCTGTTTGCCCTGCACAGGCACCACAATCCAGGCCTGTTGCATAAGGATTATTGAACGTGCTGCTTCCATGGCCGACCAGAAGCACCAGTCTGGCGAAATTACTGGTCATAGACATCGCCCGCAGAATGATTTCTGCCAATCCCCCCCGATCTGTCATCGGGATGCCGACCGTGGGTGATTCCGCTGCCTTCTGCCTGGTTTTCGTAATATCCTGTCCGTGGGAAACCGACTCCAACGTTGGAACAAGACGCCCCTTGACCGAGGAGTGAACTCCTTTGGTTGATGGATGGGGTACTGGCCTGCTCCATCCGAAGCTATCCCCCAGCAGTTTTGCCCCATAAAGCAATCCGGTCGATTCCACAAAAGAAAAACAGGAGGATGGGGAACTCTTGAAACTCTTCCAGGTATTCGCTCCATGCAAATTTTCCCGACGTTGGCGGATCGCCTTTTTGACATCATGGTCGCTGCCCCCGCGAATTCGCTCGTGGCCCTGCCAACCTGGCGTCAAAAGGACCGGAAGATGGATCCTCGGTTCTGATGCCCCCAATGGAACAAACTCCATGAATGCCCCGAAAAATCCGGCGAACCCAATCGTTTGAGCCGTCGGAGCAACTGTTTCCAGTGCTCTACGGTAAATCTCCGAACGCACATCGATACAGAATGCGGCCTGTACGGACGGCCGGACAGATGAAGAACTCTTTGTCCCTGACTGTCGACTCGGATGGGAAAGCTCCGCAATCACACTTTTCTGATAGCTCAGCTCAAAGGCTGTTTGCAGGGCAAAATCCAATTGCGTAGGGGGCATGATCCCTTTCTCTGAAGAATTTCTGATGGCTCCCGCCACTTTTTTCCAAATTTTTGCCCATTCAGTCACATTCCGGGCGTTGAACAGAATCAACTCCCATGCAAGCCTGATGGCAAGAAGATCTATGATGGAGCTCTCCCCTCCGCCAACCAGTTCTTTTTCCCACTGGAGGTAGCGTGTCCAGGAAGCCCAACCTCCCACCGACATCAAATTGGCAAGGAGATAGTATTCGATCATATCCGCAGGAATGGCGAGCTTCTTGACGACAAGAGCAATCGTCTCCTCCGCATTTATCGGAAGCCTGGAAACAAAGCTCCCGACATCGCGAAGTCCCATCATCCTGGGAGCCAGATCGATTTTGGCATACTGATACCATGCCCCGAAAAGCCCTTCCTTCCCGGATGGCTCTTTCCAGATGGCTTGCCCCTGGTCAAAGTAGGCCGCACAAAATTGGCTGATCTGTTCCACAATAAAGACGCTCCATTCGGTCTTCTCACTCTGTCCCAAAACATCCGAAACCAGCGGAATCGGCTCAGGAAGAATGGGTCTGTCTCCGGACAGGCTTTTCTGCACTTCGGAAAACGTCATATCCAAACCATGTTCTTTAAGAGACTTCTCCAGATCGGCCTTGGCGATCCGCCCTGAAGAGATTTGCTCAGCATAGTAACGGCGGGACATGAGAAGGGAGGATCCGGCAACCCTGCCCAGCGTTTCATTGGCCTTCTCAAAATCCTGATCCCTCAGGCCAAAATAAGGGCTTACGGCCACAAAAGCATCGAGCGGCCAGAGCGGAGCGATCCGATGGCAAACCGAATCGATGATGGGTTTCAGTGAAACAGATAGATGATTCGCTTTTTCTTCCCGGTCTTGGGTTATTGAGAGACTCATGGTCAGACTCCTTTGGCTTGGGTCAATGAAGTGGAGCGTATTCCCCAGATACGGCTTACCAGTCTTGAAAAGGGGATATCGACATACAATCCGTTATAAAGATAGACATAAACTCTGCGAGAGAATGGATTGCCCAAAAATTTCGGCAAGCTCTGCTGAATCACCAGGATGGAAAGGAACACCACCATCACCAGGGCAATGAGGGCAAACTGCGCGGGACCGTTGATCAAGCGCACTGCCGGCAAACTCGATGCCAACATGTAATGAAATGCGGCATGCAGACTGAAATAAGAGGTACAAACCAGCGCCCCCATAAAGGCTGCACGTGCGATAAAGGCTGCACCCATTCCCGCCTTGAAAGACTGGAGGATCAACTGGGTCATGGCGACTCCAAGGATTGATCCCAATGCAAGAAGTGCAGGCTGGTGCTCTGTCGTCACACCAAATAAAGACCCGATACCAATGGTGACCAGAACCGAGAAGGCTGCCACGACAATCCACTGGCCCACTGTCGGAGTGTCCTGGGCAGGACGGACTGCCGGCGCACGAAAGAGATCGACGCCACTGCCGGATGAAAGAAAGGCATGCGCCTTGTATAACGAATGTCCGACCAGATGCAGCATGGCCAGGCTGTAAAGACCAAGACCGCATTCCAGCAACATGAAACCCATCTGGGCGGTTGTCGTCCAGGCCAGATAGACCTTGAGACTGGTTTGGGTCATCATGACCAGTCCGGCAGCGGCAATCGTTAAGAGTCCAATAATCGCCAATACATCAGAGGCGATTATCGACTGGGACATAATCGGACTCATGCGCACCACCAGAAAAGCACCGGCATTGACAATTCCCGCATGCAACAAAGCCGACACCGGAGTTGGAGCTTCCATGACCTGAATCAGCCAACCTTGCAATGGGAACTGGGCCGTTTTGAGCGCCGCTGTCAACACTATGAATCCGCTTGCCCATTGAAGGGCGACCGGCATCGGCCCGACTCCTGCCGACATGAGATGAAAAACGGTCTCAAACTGCATGCTGTGGAGAGTCGATCCGATCAATAAAACAGCTATGAAAAGACTTGTTTCGGCAACACGGCTGACAATCCATTTTTTTCGGGCCGCAAGGACTGCTCCCGAACGTTCCGGATAAAACACCAGAAGGTGATGCAGGCAAAGGCTGGTGGAAATCCATGCAAATGTGAACATCAGCATGTTCCCGGAGACAATCATCGTCAGGATGGATGCGAGCGTCAGATTGAGCCAAGTGTAGAATCGCCCCTGATTTTGCTCCCCCTGAAGGTAGTTGCTCGAAAAGCGGGCAACGACAAACCCTACGAATGAAACCAGGGAAAGCATCATCACCGTGACAGGATTGATCAGGATACTCAGTGCAAAATGTCCTGAGTTTCTAGGCAATGGATAAGAAAAAGCGGTGATCGTCTGGACTTTTCCGCCAATGGCATACAACAAAGAGGCGAGAACCGCGCAGATAAACACAAGACCCGAGCTTGCAGTGCTTAACCCCGCAATCACCCGGGCCTGTCTCGGGGAAAGAAGACTCCCGAAAAGCCCCATCGCCAAAACGAGCAACGGAACACAAATGATGAGAATAGAAAGAACAAGATTCAGATTGGTTGCCATGACACACTCCTCTTCATGTGATTGAGTCGAAAACATTTAAGATCCGGCCGACAAGATTTCCTGAGATGATCTTGATCCTTGCCTCTTCCGGCATTTGCCGAACACAGCATCAAATCCTTGGCCCACCTGATCCCTCTGATCGTCACCCAACCAGGAAAATCATTTGTTCCACGGGTTACCTTCTGGCCCACAATTCAGGGCACCTCCTTGGAGAATTTCCATTGGCGCCGTCGAACTGTCTGCCGATTCAGACAAAAAAAGCCGGCTCAATGATGAATTGAGCCGGCTTACACCCCGACCGATCCTGCATGACAGGACTTTCGGGGTATCTTCCGTCGAATAGAAATTGACATTACCATCTGGAACAAAACCCAACCCGCGGCAGACTGGAAGAAAAATGCTGATATCCAGACACTACTTCAGGGCTGGTGATGCGCTTTTACCTCGCCTAACAAACTAGAACAACAAGCCGCAGGAAAAGACCCCCAGGACAGCTCCTGAGCTGAAGAAAACGCTTATGATATACCCGGATGATGACCGAGAATCACCTACCCCCAACACCAACAAATGGAAACTCATGCAGGGCGATCTTTAAGTGCCCCTTATTTTTTCAGTGTTTCCGTCTTCTTCGGTGACTTGGCGAATTGCTCCTCGAGATTTTTGTTCAAGGAAAAAATAATCATGCGCTCACCCGTTTTGGTGCTAATATCGGTGTGCAGGGTCATGACTTTAAGACCCGTAATTTTTTCCACCGCATCAGCAAGCATCTCTCTGCCCTGTTCCAGAAGATTGGATCGCACCTTTTTGATGAGGTTCATTCCTTCTGGGTTTTTCGCCAGTTGTTGCTCTGCCGGAGTCAGCACACCTTTTAACCGGACCAGAACCATATCCTCAATAATGAAAGACTTTGTCTCCTCCGGCCCCCGTCCCTTATAATCCTTTTCAAACTGGATCAAAGCATTGCTGATCTCGGCTTCGACCTGGCCTTTTGTTTTCTTCATTGAACTCCTTTTGTCACAGCCGACCAGTGCCAAACTGTCGATTCTATATTCCGGGCAAAAAAGTCGAAGCCATTGCGGGCTCATCAAATTCCAGCTCTAGAATACAGCAAACCGGGGGCCAGAGAAAACGGTGGCTCAATCAAATACACTCCGTACCTGAATCCACTTGCTTCAAAAACCCGTACGATCTTTTAAATCAAGGGATACCCCTTATTGCTGAATCATTTTTGGATCTTTCGCACGGAAGGAGATTTCCAGATTTTTGTTTAAAGTAAAAACAATCATTCTCTCACCAGTCTTGGTGCTGATATCGGTATGAAGCGTGATAACTTTGAACCCTGTAATTTTTTCGATCACATTTGTCAGAAGATCCCGACCCTGCTCCAGAAGATTTGAACGAACCATCTTTATAAGATTCATTCCCTCAGGGTTTTTGGCCAGCTGCTGCTCTGCAGGAGTTAAAACTCCTTTCAGGCGAATCAGGATCATGTCTTCAATGATGAAAGTCTTCGTCTCTTGGGGCCCCCTACCCATATAATCCTTTTCGAACTGGATCAAGGCATTGCCAATTTCGGCTTCCAACTGGCCTTTTGTCTTTTTCATTGGACTCCCTAATTCTGACCGGCGTCTGAGCAATACCCCATAAAACCTTCCCCAAGAGCTTGGCAAAGCCTTTGCCATCCTTCCACACCGTCTTTCTGTTTCTCTTTCTGAACGGTGAAGCTATCGGCATATGACAAATAAAAAAAGCCGACCCAATTATGAACATTGAGTCGGCTTATAGCTGGACCAATCCCCTCAGGGATTCTTCCGGCTATCTTCCATTTGTGCTGTTGGTATTTTATGCACCAAACAGTGGCTCCAAGTCAAGTGCCCTTTTCCGTCAAACCGGTGGGAACGGGGGACGCAAACACACGAGTCTCGGATGACTATTCCGACACAAAGGATATATTTTCATGAGATCCGTCACAAAATGGAGCAACTCTGGAGCCACCACATCTGCACAATTGATGGACCATCGTTGCCGTTTTGGTATGATGGCCGTTCGCATCCTCGATATCGACCTCACCATGAACCAAAATGGGTCCATTTTTGCTGCAGGACAACCACGAGTCCATTTTCATTGACCTCTCGAAGGAAAAACATATTGTTTCAACGGGCGTCCAATCCGTAATCCTTTGGCAGAAGTCTGTTCTGTCTTTTCAAGTCCATCAAGAGATCCACACATTTTCCATCCAGGGCAGAATCACGAAGTTCATGGAGAATCGAAAACGCTTTTTCATCCTCCATCGCCTTCCGGTAAGGACGATCTTCAGTCAGTGCATCATAAATATCCGAAACAGAGATAATCCGGGTCTCAAGAGGAATCTCTTTCGCCAGGAGCTTTCTGGGATACCCCTTTCCATCAAGACGCTCATGATGTGCACCCGCAACAAAGGAAAGTGTCTTAAACGGGCCAATTCGAACCAGAATTTCCTCCGTGTAACGGGCATGATTCTGGACGATATCATATTCTTCGGAAGACAGACGGCCAGGTTTGTCCAGAATGGTATTGCTGACTCCGAGTTTCCCGAGGTCATGAAGAAAGCCTCCCCTCCGGACCCAACGGCAGCGATCCTCAGAAAATCCCATTTCCCTGGCGATCGACATTGTATATTCGCCCACTCTTTGGCTATGCCCATAGGTGTAGGGGCTTTTTGCATCGATGATTTTCCCGAAGGCCCTCGAGAGAGCATCGAGCCGCTCATCGTTGGCTGGAAGAGAATACTCCGAAGGCTCCAAACTGCGGACATGGTCAGAAAGTTCTTCCGGCGGCAACGGCTCCCAAAGTTCGCTCTTTTGGGACACACTTCCAAACGCCTCCACAACTTCAGGATCAAACCAGGACGATTTGCGTTTTTTTAACTCATAGACCGCCTGGGAGGGGCTTCTTCCATAAGAAAAAACATCCGCCACCTGAGATAAAAGAGCGATTCTGGACAAGAGGGGGATGTCTTTCCCCTCGAGGGATCTTGGCCGTCCTTTTCCGTTCCAGTGTTCGTCGAGACATCGAATCGCATGGGCAATATCCTCATTAAACCCCATCTCGAGAGCAATGTGGGCACCTCTCTCGCATCTCGCCATAAACATTTCCGTGGCCAACTCCTCACCATTTCTGACAAGGTTCAGGATACGATCGATTTTCTCACGCAAGGGGTGTCCCAGAGCCGTATGGGAAAAGACGAAGCGGGCCACCTGAAAAAGACTGTCCGTGTCGACCTTCTTGAAGTCGTTCTTGGTCTGCCGGTCATCAGAAGCATACAGTTCAAAAAGCCTTGCAGCGTTGCTGCTGCAACCGGCATCTTTCAGAAGGATGGAATAATAAAGATTCCACAGAGTCTTCTGATCAAGCCCCATCTCCCGACCGATAGCCATCCCGATTCGACAGGATCTCAGACAGTGTCCGGGGGGCTGTCCCTCCGTCAAATCAAGCGCATAGGTAAAAGAAGCAACCACATCGGAGATGGAAAAAGCGCCCCGTGGTTGTTGCGACATGTTCTCCGGGCTCCAGTTGACCTCCAGAATATTTGGTGTTGACAAGGGCACTCCCGTTTTCAGGTAGAGATCATTTTGAATTGACAAGACGATTCTGGAAACATTCTCTCACGAGAAAAGCTTGATACGTCAAGCAGAACCCTAAAGACGAATCCTTTCGAAAACTCTTCCCCTTGGAAATCAGGGATTTTGGGGTATCCTTTTGGGGGGAAGATGTGAGGAAATTGCAATTCAAATGAATAGGAGGATCACATGAGCAAGGTTCTCAAGGATGTCATTGACGCAAACAAGGCCTATGTTCAAAACTTTGGAACAAAAAAAGACCTGCAGTTGCCTCCGGCGAGGCAGTTTGCCATTCTGACCTGCATGGATGCCCGTATTGATCCTGCAAAAATGGCCGGACTCTCCGAAGGAGACGCCCATGTCATCAGGAATGCCGGAGGTCGGGCCTCCGATGATGCCATCCGCAGCCTGGTCATTTCCTACAAGCTTCTCGGGACAAAAGAATGGTTTGTGATCCATCATACAGATTGCGGAATGCAGCTTTTCACCGATGACATCATGAGGGGACTTCTCAAAAAGAGTCTGGAAACATCCAGCATTGGCTCTTCCGGATGGGTTGATCATGGCCATGGTCCTGGGTCTCTTGAAGGGCAATATGTCAATTTTCTCCCGTTCAAGGATCTTGAAGAAAGCGTTGTCGAAGATGTTCAACGCATTCGTGGCCATCATCTGGTCCCCAAGAGGATCCCCATTTACGGATTTGTATACGACGTCAAAACAGGCAAGCTCAATCAAGTCTCAAAAGCCATGGAAGCAGGAAAAGTCTGAGAAAAACAGGAACGCCCTTTGTCTATGGAAAAGGCTCAATCATTTTCGCCTTTTCCATAGACAATAAACGGGATCGTTTTCATCGACCACTCCGAAAGGGGTCTTTCCAGCATTTTTCGGAGAAAGGTCCGAAACACCTTCCGGTCCAGCTCGAAATAAGGGCTGCCCTGATCGTACCGGGGGTGGAACGGAAAGGGCTTCTTGCTGGCGAAAATGACAAGATATTCCTCGGATACTTTTGTAACCCCCGAGGGTAATGATGCCACGAGAGAGACCGTTGGATCATCCGGAGGATAGAGAAACTCACCCGGGGAGGTGGCAAAAAACTGTTCCCGTGTTGAACGGTAATGAACGTTCTCCGGGAGATGTTCGGCGGTTGGAATGATCCCGACGACCGATCCGGAAAATCCATATCTGTCAAAAACCGCAATATAAAGAGGCTCGTTGACGGAAAAGGAAAGATGAGCGCTCTCTCCATCTTGGTAAAAGGGATGATCGAGCCGAACCTGAAAAACAGGCCCATCAAGAGATTTCCTCCTGAGGGTCAGGCTGACGCGAACCGCAAGCAGCCTGACATGAATTCCTTCAATGGATTTTTCGATCTCCGGAAGAACGGAAAGCTTCATCCCCAAAATATCAAAAGAGTTTTGGAGAAAAAGAGATCGCTCATGAATGGATCCCATCTGGACATTCTGGGCAATGACATCACCCTGGTAAAGCATTCGCCCCTTCATCAGGGCATCTTTCATCGCCCTTCTCATCGCAATTTCACGAGCATCCAAAAAGCCATAATCCGAAAGGCTTGCAAAGCCTGTCCCGGTGACCGGGATCACTTGACCGGAACTCAGCATCCCCGATGGAGTCTGAGCCGGCCGATTTCTCGAAGAAACTCCATTTAGGATATCGGCTTTTGGAAGATAGGCCAGGATTCGAACTTTTCCGGGGGGCCGAGTTTCATAAAAACGGACCTTTCCGGAAAGGTTCAGTTTCGAAACAAGCACACTTGCACTGGCCGAGGAGGTCTTCCCGTTCAGACCCAAAAATCTCGAATGAACATCAATGACATCGCTTGAAACAACTGTCACAAGGCTAACGATCGCCTCTTTCCTTGCTATCTTTTGGGCTTTTTCAAAAGATCTGCCAAAAGTGGAGGACTCGCCTGAACCGATATAGTCGAGAGAAGGGTCGGGCCCGGTCGAAGCCGGGTGAGATACGGCCACACAGCCACAACATGCAAGAAGCAGAAAAAAGACTGACAATCGATTCAAAAACAAGGCCGGGTTCAATGTTCCCCTCCAGACATCATTTGAACCGGAGCGTCCGGCAGATTCACAAAGCAGTCCATGATCGGGGATTATGCGGAAGTTCATCATTTGTTCGATAATGATTAAAGAGAAACGAGGAAAAAAAAACGGGAGGATAAACCTCCCGTCCGGAACAACAGACTCCCCGGCAAGGCCGGAGAGAAGACCCCCTGAGTGAACGGGGGAAGGGGATTTACTTCTGGGAAGAAGAGGTAACGATTCCCCAAGAGAAAAGGACGATCACCACAGCCAGAAGAGCCATCCATGAGCCGAGACCCACATTGTTTGGTACCATGTTTTCTGTCATTTTTCTAATCCTCCATCGACGGGATCGGCCAAACCCCACAAAACCTCAAAACACAATAATAACGTATACTTACCTAAGATAAGTCCTCCACCACTACCGGAAGCCGAAAATCATAGGGCTCCAGCATTGGACCTGCCCTTACAATATTAGGAAGAGAGTGTTTTATTGTCAAGCGGAACCAGATCATCGATAATGAATTATTGGCCTATCTTGACTAAGGCAGGAGTTGCATCAATAAATACTTAAATTTAAACATATTTTCGGGTTGATGCACCTCAATTTTCAAATCTTTCTTTAAGGAGAGTATGGTTCCCCTTTGGCTTGATGCCACGGCAATAGCTCTTCTTATTCTGATCAACGCCATCCTTGCTGCGGCAGAGATTTCCACCATTTCACTGAGACTCTCAAGAGCCCATCAGATCGCTCAGGCGGGGACACCGGAAGCACAGGCCCTCCTGAAGCTCAGAAGGGATCCGGAACGTTTTGTCGCGACGGTCCAGGTCCTGATGACGCTGATCACCTCATTGGCGTCAGCCCTGACGGGAACCGTCACCTATGAGATTTTGAAGCCCCTGCTCATTACATCCCCAATGGTTGAACGCTTTCACTTTCTTTTGCCACTCTCCGTTTCAGGAATCATTCTTCTGCAGGTCTACGGGATGCTGGTCCTTGGTGAAATTGCCCCCAAAACCCTAGCCATCCAGCAAAACGAGAAGATCGCCCTTTCCCTTTCCAGGCCAATTTTGTTTCTGTCCGAATTTTTAAGGGTGCCGGTTCTTCTGGTAACGACAACAAGCCAATGGATCCTTAGATCCTTCGGGATCAAACCCGGAAGCAGCGTCTACCCCATCAGCCCGGAAGAGCTTGACCTTCTTTTGAAGGAAGGAACGGAGCAGGGAGTCATCAACCGGACAGAGCAGGATCTGATCCAGAGCGTCTTCAAGTTTACCGACATCTCCGTAAGGGAGGTGATGATTCCAAGGGTCAAGATGATCACGATCGATGCAAGGATGGGGATGGAGGAGGCGATCCATTTTCTGGCGGATCACCGCTTTTCCCGATACCCCGTCATCAGGGAAGGATCTCCAGATGTTATCGGCATTCTCTATTACAAGGACATTCTTGAACAGCTTGCCCGAAAAAACCCGACCCGAATCGAAACATTGATCCATGCTCCCTATTTCATTCCCGAAACCATGAAGGTCGCCCATACCCTTAAAGAGATGCAGAAGAGAAGAACCCAGATGGCCCTTGTCTTAAATGAGTATGGCTCTCTTGAGGGGCTGGTCACAATGGAGGACCTTCTTGAGGAACTTGTTGGGGAAATTGAAGATGAGAGCGATGACATCCAAAAACCCGTGGAGCGGCTGAAAGATGGCTCCTACCTCGTCGATGGATCCCTATCCGTGAGAGATCTTCGGGAAGACTTTGGACTTGCCATCCCGGAGGGAGATGAATACGAAACGCTCGCCGGATTTGTTCTCTCACAGCTTCAAACCATTCCAAGGGGAGGAGAGTTTTTTTATCTTCCCAAACTGAAAATAACGATTGTCGACATGGACAAGCACCGGGTCTCGAGAGTCAAGATCGAACCTGTTCCCGAAACCTTGCCCGAAACGGTCCCTGCGAAAGAACAACCTGACACCCAAAGGAAACAATGATGTTTGATTTTCTGTTGGCACCTTTCCGAAAGTTCAAGGCTAGGGACTGGATCGTCATCCTCGGGGGGCTGTTCGTGGGTCTTGCCGTTTCCGCCATGTTCAAATCCATGACACTCAAGGAAACCCCTCCCCCGGCGGAGCGACCTGGGGGGCCAATTACATCGACACAAGCTCCTCTGGCATTTTCGACCCAAAAAAACGGAACCTATCAGGACCCGAATATCTCCCTCTCTGCCATTTCATTGAAATCCGGCACCAAGAATATCCACCTGCAGATCAATGTGGAATTTCACCCTCCCGCTGGAACCCCGTATGTCGAGATCGGCTCCTATGAACCACCGACTATGGTCGATGGTCAGGGAGGACTTATTCTGGGAACATTCAACCCACCACCGGACCATCATTTTCAGAATGGAGACCATATGACATCCATCCTGACGTTTCCGGGAGAGCCTGCCTCCTACCCGGTAACGGTCACCATTTTTCTGGCCGAACGCATCGGCGGACGATTCCACATGAAATCCATCTCTCTGACCGGACTTCAAAAAAACTCATCCATACCGACAAAACCTCTTTCCGTGAAAAAAGGATCCGCCTCGTGACAGACAATACAAATTCAAACGATATCGAATCCCCTCCCCAGGAACGTGAAAATACAACCAGAAAACTGACGGACACCCGTTCAGGCCTTGAGGAATCGGATTTTCGCCCAGATCCGGAGATTCGGGCTCGGAACGAGAACTTCATGATGACCATCATGGCCGTTTCCTTCACAATGATCATCGCCCTGATTCTGGCCATGTCCGGACTCACAAGCGCATTCATGGCCGATCAGGTCAAGGGACTTCGACTTGTCGCCTGGTCGATGGCCCTTTTTACTCCGGCAGCCCTTTTGCATCTGATTGTCGTGCGCATATGGCTTGGAGGACTGATCTCCGAAAATATCAAAAAAAATGCCTACCTGCTTGTCATCTCGCTTTTGGGCGCGCTTCTCTTTCTATGGACCCTATCCTCCAATACCGTTTTTGTCTTTGCCGGCTTTATCGGGGCCAATATCTTTTTCCCCCTTTTTGGCCGATACATTCTGTCTCTTGAGCCCCCCTTTCCCAAAACCCATATGGGCTCATTCAACCTCACTCCCTTTAGTCGAACCTCCATGATCATGATTCTTTTTATTGGGGTCATTGTCGGAATGGGCATTGGCATGGAGGACGCAGGAAGCCAGGCCACCGGACGGGGGCTTTTCGCCAGAAACATTGTGGCCAAAAGAATTGGCATGACCAATCGATCGATTGACCTGATTTTCTATCACCTCATCAAACCCTATCGGGTTGTTGAGGCCATCACTTCTGCCAGAAAAAAAGGGGTCTCGGTCAGAATTCTTGTAAAACCGGGAACTCTTTCCGTCAACGCTCAAGACATACAGGAGCTTGTCCGGGCAGGAGCCGAAGTCCGGATATTGCCACCAGACACTCCTTCATGGCTCAGACCATACCTCATCATTGACAAGAGAATACTGATTC
This sequence comes from Leptospirillum ferrooxidans C2-3, assembly GCF_000284315.1. Classification (NCBI taxonomy): domain Bacteria; kingdom Pseudomonadati; phylum Nitrospirota; class Nitrospiria; order Nitrospirales; family Nitrospiraceae; genus Leptospirillum; species Leptospirillum ferrooxidans. Next base: position 1,896,151 of record NC_017094.1, read on the forward strand.
AGGGCTCAAAAGGCTGGGCAGATGACCCGATTCCCTTTCAGAGGCAACTCGTGATCCAGGCTAACCTGATCCTTTTTGAACGTATCAGGAGAATGGAAAAGACCTTTGATGTCCTATGGGACCACTCGAAACCGGTTTCAATCCCCCAACCGGCGGTTCCGACAAAAGCCTGAAAAGAAGCAATCGTGTTCTTCCACCGGTGCAGTGCTCCTTTTTCATTTCCTCATGGAGCACCACTGGTTTTTAAAAAACGTCCTCCAATTCCACTTCGCAAAAGACAGCCCTTGACACAAGTGGGATTGCTTGGTAAATTTATCTCGGACCTAATTGGTCTGCGATAAAACAAGTCGGAGAAAAAAGGTTGTGTTGAAACTGACCAAAAAAGTGGATTATGCCCTTCTTTCCCTAAACTTCATGTCCCATCAGGGGGAAGGTAGCATTACAAATATCCGGGAGATTGCAGACGCCCACCAGATCCCTCCGGAGATTCTGGCAAAAGTTCTGACCGCCCTCTCGAAGAAAGGCCTGATCCAAAGTTATCAGGCCCCCCGTGGAGGGTACTCGCTGAAGAAAGCGACATCGGAAATTTCCATTTTGGATGTCATTTCGGCAGTGGAAGGTCCTGTGGTCATTCTCTCCTGTTCTGAAGGGGGTGACCGGGTGTGCCAGCAGATATCAAGCTGTGATGTCAGATCCCCTCTCGAGAGGATCCAGGGAAAGATTCTCTGGCTACTCGAAACAATGACTCTTGATGAATTCATTCACGATGTACCCGATGCCTTAGGAGTAGCCCATGGACGACTTGATTTACTTAGATAACAACTCAACCACCCGCGTTGATCCCAAAGTGCTTGAAGCCATGATCCCGTATTTCACTGAAGACTTTGGAAACGCCCATTCAAGGAACCATCCTTTCGGCTGGAAAGCGGAAGAAGCCATCGACAAGGCCAGAGGAGAAGTCGCAAACCTTATCGGCGCGGACCCCAAGGAGATCGTTTTCACATCCGGAATGACCGAGTCAGACAATCTGGCCATCAAGGGTGTCGCAGAAATGTACAAAGAAAAAGGACGGCACATCATTGTCCTTGAAACAGACATCCGGTCCATTCTTGATCCAACAATCACTCTTTCCCGCGCAGGCTATGAAATCACCACGCTACCTGTCAACAAGGAAGGTCGGGTTGAGATTGAAACGCTCAAAAAAGCTCTTCGGCCAGATACGATTCTCGTCAGCATGATGGCATCCAACCACGAGATCGGGACGATTCAGCCCTTGGCTGAAATCGGGGCCATCACAAAGGAGAAGGGTATCCTTTTCCACGTCAATGGCGCATATGCAGCATCGACGGTTCCCCTCGATGTCAACACAATGAATATTGATCTTTTAAGCCTTAACGCACATCTGATCTATGGGCCAAAAGGGGTTGGGGCACTCTATGTCCGGAGAAAAAATCCGAGAGTCAAGCTGACACCAATGATCGATGGCGGTGGACATGAGCGCGGTCTCAGATCCGGAACACTCAATACTCCCGGAATTGTGGGAATGGGTGCTGCCTGCAGGATCCTCAAGGAAAACTGGAATAAAGAAATTCCCCGTCTTGCCGCTCTCAGGGATCGTCTTGAAAATGGAATTATCAAGGAACTTGATTACGTTGTCATCAATGGTGACAAAGAACACAGGGCTCCGAATGTCTCCAATCTTTCCTTCGCTTATGTCGAGGGAGAAGCTCTACTCATGGGTCTTAAAGAGATTGCACTGTCCTCTGGATCGGCCTGTACATCATCCACCCTTGAGCCTTCCTATATTCTGAGAGCTCTAGGCGTCGGTTCCGATCTGGCCCATTCTTCCATTCGGTTCTCCCTTGGACGGTTCAATACGGAAGAAGAAATCACAACGACCATTCGAAGGGTCAAAGAGGCCGTTTCCCGGCTTCGGGACATGTCTCCCCTCTATGAAATGGCAAAAGAAGGCATCGACATCAAGTCTGTACAGTGGAGCTCCCACTAATAGGAGCATCAAGCAACATACGACAGAATCTCATCAGGAGGAATTCAAATGGCATACAGCGACAAGGTCATCGACCACTATAACAACCCAAGAAACATGGGCTCATTTGACAAGTCCGACGAAAATGTCGGCACAGGTATTGTCGGCGCACCCGAGTGCGGCGATGTCATGAAGCTTCAGCTGAAGATCAATGATGATGGTATTATTGAAGAAGCCAAGTTCAAGACCTTTGGCTGTGGAAGCGCCATTGCATCAAGCTCGCTTGCAACCGAGTGGGTCAAGGGAAAAACGATCGACGAGGCTCTCAAGATTAAAAACACGGACATCGTCCAGGAATTGAACCTGCCCCCTGTCAAGATTCACTGTTCCGTTTTGGCCGAAGATGCGATCAAGGGAGCTATTCAGGACTACCAGGACAAAAAGAGCCGCTAAACACGTCTCGTCATCCGGCAACCATGATGTCCGGATGATCAGTCACTTCAACCAAATCCAGGAGGTGCCACATGATCAGCGTAACAGACAAAGCGGCCGATGAAGTATTGAAACTTGCCAGGACACAGAAAGCGGAAGGGAAATTTCTTCGCCTCGGAATTGAGGGAGGCGGCTGCTCCGGCATGTCTTACCTGATCCGCTTTGAAGAAGAGCCAGGCGAGTTCGACAATGTGATGGAAGGACCAAAGGGGATCAAGATGCTCATCGACCCCAAGAGTCAGGTTTACCTTGATGGATCCGTTCTTGATTATCAGGGCAATGGGCTGATGGGTGGCGGATTCAAGTTTCAGAACCCCAATGCCACTCACAGCTGTGGCTGCGGAACATCTTTTGCCGTCTAGGAACAAACCGACACCTGATCCCCGGCCCAAAAGCCGGGGGTTACGTTCTTTTTGCCAGTATTGAAATCAGCAAGACAGACAGGAGGTATCGATCCATGGGAAAAAACGCCCATCGGCATTCTGGAGATATGGCCAATTCCCTTTGCTGGAATTGCAAGGGAACTCTTGAAGAAGCCGATCTTTGTGGAACATGCGTCAAGATCCAGCCATTCAAGGAGGGTCGGGACTATTTCGATATTTTGGGTCTTCCTCACAGTCTTGTGATCGATTCTGGGATCCTGACCGAAAAATTTCATGAGAAAAGTCGCCTTTTCCACCCGGACTTCCATCGAATGGAGGTCAATGTGGAACAGGAAATCAGTCTCACAAACGCTTCCAGACTGAATCAGGCCTTCAAAACGCTCAAGGACCCATTTCTCCGGGCCGCCTACTACTTGAGCCTTCAAAAACCGGGCAACCCGGTGATTGATCCCAAAAAGCGACTTAACCCACAAGATTTGATGGAGCTCATGGAGCTGAAAGAGGAGCTTGAGTCGGAGATTGCCGTAGGACATCAGGAAGAGGCTTTTGCGCGCCTTGAAAAAGAGACACGTATCCTTGAAAAGGCCATTTTGGAAAGCATGATGGAGATCGACCATCTCGAGTCCGACATGGAAAACGCATCCACAGGACCGGCCGATCCGGATGGGATGATCGAGATTCTTCAGAAAAAAAAGGCCCGGCTTTCAAGAGACCTTGAGTATAGAAAATATATCCAGTCCATCAGACGAGAGATTTTAACTCCAGCAACAGTTAAGGAGACATCGTGACAAGAACCGTCATCGGAATCGACCTGGGAACAACAAACTCCCTTGTCGCCATAATGGAAAACGGCAAGCTTCGTGTTATTTCCGACGCGGAAGGCAGGAAGCTTCTTCCTTCGGTCGTAGCCCTTTCCTCTTCAGGTGTTCAGGTCGGATTTGCTGCAAAAGCCCGCCTCAACGACCCCGAAACGGTGGTCATCTATTCTGCCAAGAGACTTATGGGACGCTCCTTTGCCGATGTCGAAGGTGAAATCCGGCAATTGGCATACCCCGTGGAAAACATTGATGGTCTTCCCCTGATTCCCGATCGTTTCAGGAATCGACACCTTTCCGCCCCCCAGATCGGCGCGATGATTCTTTCCGAGCTTAGAAAGAGGGCAGAGGTCGCCCTTGGCCAAACAGTGACCGATGCTGTCATTACCGTTCCGGCCTATTTCAATGATGCACAAAGACAGGCGACAAAAGATGCCGGAGAGATGGCAGGACTGAATGTCCTCAGGATTCTCAATGAACCGACATCGGCCGCCTTGGCCTACGGGTTCGGAGCCGGAAAAGATGGTCTTTACGCAGTCTATGATCTGGGCGGAGGAACCTTTGACTTTTCCCTTCTCTCCATCCGCAGGGGCGTCTTCGAGGTCAAGGCGACTAGTGGAGACACCCATCTGGGCGGCGATGATTTTGATCAGGCCATTATCGATCAATGGCTCAAGATCCTTCCAAAGGGAATTGATCAAGACAGGCCTGAGGTCAGGGACCTTCTGCGAAAGGAAGCAGAAAAAGCCAAAATTGTCCTTTCTCAAAAAACGGAGACCACCGTATCCATTCCGGCCTTGGGTTTTGAGACAACCCTCACAAGGGAGTCAATGAACAAATGGGTCGAACCGCTTGTCCAGAGAACCCTGATTCCCGTCCATAAGGCCCTTTCCGATGCCGGAGTCATGCCTGGAGAGGTGGACGGTGTGATCCTGGTCGGAGGAGCGACAAGACTTCTGAGGGTCAAGGAAGCGGTAGGAGCCCTTTTCAATCGCCCCATTTACGATGAGCATGACCCCGATCTCGTTGTCGGTGAAGGAGCAGCCGTTCAGGGTGATATCCTGTCCGGCGCACGAAAGGACATGCTCCTTTTGGATGTCACACCCCTTTCACTGGGAATCGAAACAATGGGCGGAGTCATGAGCTCCCTGATTCCCCGCAACACAACAATCCCCACCCAGGCCAAAGAGCTCTTTACCACTTTTCTGGATGGCCAGGTCAAAGTGGACATCCATGTCCTGCAAGGTGAGAGGGAGATGGCCAAGGACAATCGGAGCCTCGCACGATTTTCCCTCACCGACATTACCCCCATGACCGCCGGAGCAGCAAGGATTGAGGTCACCTTTACGATCGATGCGAACGGGATCCTTGATGTTCGGGCTCTAGACCAGAGAACAGGACATTCACAGGGCGTGGTTGTTCATCCATCCTATGGCATTTCGAAAGACACTGTCCGGGAGATGATCAAGGAGTCCTTCCAGCATGCGCAGGAAGATTTCCAGACACGAATGCTGATAGACTCCAGGACAGAAGCGACTACTGTAATCAATGCCACAAGAAGGGCCCTCGAAAAACTCGGATCGGATATCCTTCCAGATGAGGAAAGACTGGTTATCAATAAGCAGCTCGATACTCTTGAAAAAGCGGTCAAAGGAGATGATGCCAAGCTGATACGGGATGAAACTTCTGCCCTTGATCAGGTGACTCGTCCACTTGCCGAACGGCTGATGAACACATCCGTTCAGGATGCACTCGGAGGGAAAGCCCTCCCGGTGACAGAAAGGGAGGCTTGATTGCCCGAGATACTTTTTCTTCCTGAAAACAAAAAAGTTACAGTCAAGGAAGGCGTTTCCATTCTCGATGCTGCCACCAAAAATGGGATCCATCTGGAACATAACTGCGGTGGTGTCTGTGCCTGCGCCACCTGTCATGTGATCGTTACAGAAGGATTCGGAAATCTTTCTCCCATGGAGGAAGATGAGGAAGACCAGATCGAGGAAGCAGAAGGACTTACACTTAAATCCAGACTGGCCTGCCAGGCAAAGGTTCTTGGTGATCTTGTCGTTACCATCCCGTTCTGCTCAAAAGGCGGCCATGAGCATTAAAGGAGAGCATCGGAATGAATTGGAGTGACCCGTACGAAATCGGATTTGAACTGTTGAACCAACATCCGGACGTTGATCCTCTGACAGTCAGGTTCACAGATCTTCACAAATGGGTGACTGAGCTTCCTGGATTCGAAGGGGATCCCAAGACTTCCAATGAAAAAATCCTTGAATCTATTCAGATGGCTTGGCTTGAGGAATGGCAGGACAGGGACTGACTCCCCAAGGCAGGCTCCTCTCCGTCCGCACTCGTATCCCGACCAGGGATCTCGATGATCGGGCCCTTGTCGCAAGGCTCAAAAATGCAAAGGGATTACGCACGACTTATGAGGACTTTCTTGTGGCTAGACAAGGAGAAAGCTCCCTCGATAAGGAAACCTTCCTCCAGTACTTGGAGGAAGTCACCCCGGATCCGGGGGTCATGGAAAAGTGGGTCATCTTCGATCCCACACACAGGGATCACTCAGGCCGTCTCTACATGATGATTGAAGAAACCGAAAAAGGCTCTCGCCTGATCAGGGAAGATGGTACAATGGGAACATGCTCTCAAAAGGAATTCCCGGATTTTTTTACGGCACTTTCAGAACAGACCAAGGAACAATAAAAAATATTGAGGGAGTCTAAAACCCTCCTTCAGCAAATGTTGATTTTGTTTCAGGAATAATGACCCGGAAGAATAACTTCTTCGGGCAAAAGAAAGGTTTCAGCATATGTCAACCGTTTCAGAAGAACTGGTATGGAGCGCATTGGGCCGAGTCATCGAGCCTGATTTCAAAAAAGATCTCGTGACCCTTAAGATGATCGAAAATTTAAAAATTGATGGTGGGAATCTTTCTTTTACAATCGTTTTGACAACTCCTGCCTGTCCCCTCAAGGACGAAATGAAAAATGCCTGCCTTGCCTCGCTGGCTTCGGTTCCCGGAATCACAAATACCGAAATCTCCTTTACCGCCAGAACAACGGGTGGAAGTTTCACCGGAAAGACACCGATCCCGGGAGTCAAGAATGTCATTGCCGTTTCCAGTGGCAAAGGCGGAGTTGGAAAATCAACGACTTCGGTTAATCTGGCCATTGCCCTTTCACAGATGGGTGCCAAGGTTGGGATCATGGATGCTGATGTTTACGGTCCCAACATTCCCATGATGCTGGGGATAACGGACACCCCGCGACAGGTCGACAAAAAACTTTTTCCCCCGTCTGGACATGGAATTACAGTCATGTCAATGGCATTCATGGTCCCGCCCGGAACCCCGCTGATCTGGAGAGGGCCGATGCTCCACGGGATTATCCAGCAGTTCTGCCAGGATATTGCATGGGGAGACCTTGACTATCTGGTGGTCGACATGCCTCCGGGAACAGGAGATGCCCAGCTCTCCCTGGCTCAGTTGGTTCCCTTGTCAGGAGCTATCATTGTCACAACTCCCCAGGAGGTCGCCCTTTCTGATTCAAGGAGAGGATTGGCAATGTTCCAGAAAGTCAATGTTCCTATTCTGGGAATCGTTGAAAATATGAGTTCTTTTGTCTGCCCACACTGCCATGAAGAAACCGACATCTTCTCAAAGGGCGGCGGGGAAAAGGCCGCTCACGAACTTCATGTTCCATTTTTGGGACGGATCCCGATCGATTTATCCATACGGGAAGGCGGAGACTCGGGCCATCCCATCGCAGTTGCCTATCCCGAAAGTCCATTGACACAGTCTTACCGGGACATCGCAGGAAAACTGGCCTCTGCGATTTCCATATCGAATGCAGGAGCCATCCCCATCCAGATCGGAAACTTTGGCGGATGAAAACCGGTCATGGACAGAAACGGCAGGAGACTCCCCAATGAACCCTGCTAAAGTTGCCCGTGTGGCAGCATATGATCTGGCCATTCTGGAGTGGAAAAAAGCCAGGATGCTCTCTGATATGGCTTCGCGCTCCGCAATCGGCTCAGGCGGAGTGGACACGATGGGTTCCAGGGAAGACTGGGACCGTTGGCAAGCTGCGATCAACACGGAAATGGATCTTTGGGTCGATCTGAGGGAAGCATGGGAATCCTTGCACTCGGAAGACCCCAGAAAAATGAATTTCTGATTTGGAACCACCAGATCCCTCCTCTCAGGAAACCTCAGGAGATGAACACCCTCTGAAGGTTTCCTGCGGGATCATACTCAAGAACGGAAAAATCCTCTGTGCGAAAAGACTTCCAGGATCATGGGATGATCTCTGGGAATTTCCCGGTGGGAAGGTTGAAACAGGAGAATCCCCCTCTCAAGCCGTTATCAGGGAACTGTATGAGGAACTGAATATTCGTGTGGAGATCCTCCTCCCCATGCCAACAGTCCTCTATCGGTACCCCCATCTTTACCTGCAGCTCTTCCCGTTTATCTGCCGTATTGTTGAAAACACCCCACAAATTGCCGTTCACGAAGAAATCCGCTGGCTTAACCCGGACGAAATCCAGGATCTTCCCTGGCTTGCACCAAACTGGTCCATTCTCTCTGACCTCAAAAAACTCCTTGAAGATAAACCCGACCTTTTAAACGGTTAAATTGTTGATCCCCTTATTTTTCGCTACACTTCCTATAGTCTTAAGAGGAGATGTCCTGATTCAACAACGAAGCTCCATTATTGCCGGAGGGAAGTTCCATTTTACGAGACCAACCATCAGATCCTGGCCAGGAAACTCCCAAGAGCCAACGCATGGCTTTCATCACTTCCTATGACGGTCGGGAATTTCATGGATGGCAACGGCAAGGCTCAGATCAATCCATTCAGGGGACCATTGAAGAAGCTCTGCACAAACTGACCGGAATGCCGCTCAACATCACAGGTTCCGGAAGAACAGATGCCGGTGTCAGCGCTCATGGGCAGGTGTTTCATCTTGATATTCCAATCAGGGGAAACAGGCCATGGACGCCTGAATCACTCTTGAAAGGAGTGAATCACTTTCTTCCTCAGCGGATCCGAATCCTGTCCGCCACACACACAGCCCAAACCTTCCATGCAAGACACGATGTCGAGCGCAAAATCTACCGCTACAGGCTCAGGATTGTTCCCCAGAAACAAGTCCGCTCTCCTCTGGACAATCCTTTTACCGGAGTTTTTTTTGCTCCTGTGGATTTATCACTTCTCAAAAGCTCCTCCTTGCTCTTTCTGGGAAACCATGACTTCACCCATTTCACCGTCAAAAAATCTCTCCCTCCAAAAACGCAAAGAACCATAGATCATATCTTCTGGGAACGGGATGGTGCTGACTATCAGGTCTGGATTACGGGGAAAGGGTTCCTGCACATGATGATCCGTTTTATCATCGGAACGATCGTTGAAGTAGCCAACGGGAAAAGAACACTAGAAGAACTCGAAAAACTTCTTCAGTCTGACTCGCCGGTCCCGGTCAAATGCCTTCGTCCCGCCCCGCCGGAAGGGCTTTCCCTCATCCGGGTGCTTTATGGAAAGAACGATCCATTCGCCTGACACCTCCTTTCCCATGTCCGATCTACCGATGAAAAGAGCACTTCGATCTCCCCGATGACGATTTGACTTCATAAAAAATTCATATAAAATACATCTTAATTTAGTCAGCGCATTTCAGACAAAACCATTCAAAAAGGAGGGACAGATGGGGTTCTTTTCCTTTCTGAAAAAAGAGGCTCCAAAAACCATCATCACCCAATCCGAACCATTCTCCGACGAGAAGATCCTTAAGGAAGCCTGGAAGGCGGGAAGGTACTCCCCTGCAAACTCCCAGTGCTCTCCCAATTACATCGATCAGTGGGTTCTCAACAACCAGACGACCTATCAAAGTGTAGCCGCACATTTTTTTGAGCGTTTTCCTGTTCGGCAAGATTGATGAAAAGCGGTTTTTCTGGAAATGGACAGGGGGTTCTCGGATATGGTGCTTTCTGAACCGGAAATCGAGCACTGTGCTTATCGTCTTGAAAACCCGGAAGCGATCAAGGTTGCCAGAAGAATCTTCGAAGGCGTTGCAGCCGAATATGGAATTGCGCTCAACGAAGCACCCCTCCCTTCTTAAACTCTCCCCTCCATTCAACCGATAGAACATCATGGAAGAAGGAGCCGGCTCAGGGCTCCTTCTGTTATAAAAACATTCAATCCATTGACATCATTCTCTATCTCAGCCATTATCCGGTCGAAAAGAGAATGATTTTCACATTGCCCGCGTCACATGACATAACTGGATCGGAGAAAGCCCAATGGCCTTTGAAACTCTTTACCAATCGGCAAATCACAAGTTTCTGTGGCTTGGAAAGGATGAATCGGGTCTGGAAGAAGGAGTGCAATCCAATCAGTACCTGATTATTGATGGCGGGAAAGGTCTTTTAATCGATCCGGGCGGGTTTGGCGTTTTTGCCCGGGTTCTGGTGAATATCTCACAGATTCTGGATCCGGCAGACATCAAGGATATTTTTCTTTGCCATCAGGATCCCGATGTGGGAGGGGGTCTGGCATCATGGTTTGAGATGACCCCGGCCGTCGTTCATGTCTCTGAGCTGTGGATTCGATTCCTGATTCATTTTGGAGTCAACGACATCACCCGCTTCAAGGGAATTGCCGATAGAGGAGGATCACTCACCCTCTCCTCCGGACGAACGGTGGAATTCATCCCCGCTCACTTTCTTCACTCCCCCGGAAATTTTCACCTTTTTGACCATGAATCAGGAATTCTCTTCACGGGAGATATTGGAGCCGCTGTCTATCCAAAAGGGAAAACGCCATTATTTGTGGAAAATTTCGCAGAGCATGTCACCTATATGGAAGGCTTTCACGCCCGATATATCGGGACAAACAAGGCCATCGCCATCTGGCTTCAAAAAGTCCGGAAGCTCCCGATCAAGATGGTTGCGCCCCAACACGGTTCCATTTTCAAGGAAGAAATGGTCGGAAAATTTTTTGACTGGATCTCTGGAATCCGATGCGGTTTTGACGTAATGGACCTCTGAGGGGGATAAGATGGCTCCACGAAATACTGACAAATCACTCAGCCTTACCCAGGAAAATGCCGATTCCGTAGTGAACTCCTTGGGTGAATCCATGACAAACATGGCTTTTTTGAGGAACTATATTACACAGTTCGAAGAGGTCAAGAGTCTCAACGACGCCAACATTTCGGCTCTTGCCTCCGTTCTTGAAGAGTATCAGGAAAAGGTCGATACGGAAGAGATCGTCTCTGAAGGGAAAGCGGTTCTGGAAAACCTTCACAAATTCCGGAACGTGCTGGGGAACATTTCAGGAATCGGTCGGGAGATCAAGGAAATCTCCACACAGGTGAATCTCTTGTCGATCAATGCTGCCATTGAGGCTGCCCATGCAAAGGAAGCCGGGCGGGGTTTTGCGGTCGTCGCTGAAGAAATCAAGAAGCTTTCCGACAGGACACGAAAATCTGTTGAGGAAATCGACCGGACCATAGGCTCCATTCGTCTCGAACTTCAGACCGTAACAGAAAACATGACCGCCTTAAATGGGAGAATGGGAGACATCCAGGAGTTTGGAGAGATGATCGAGAAGCAGATTCATAAAATGAAGGAGTCGATGGGAGGATCCATCCTGAAGCGACTGATCGACATTGCAGTCAAACGACAGGAATCCATCTTCACATCATTTAAGACCGTGATCAAAAAACTCTCCGGGAGCGCCTGATCGGGATCAGGCGGCCTGGCAAAGAGAGCATGGACAGATTTTCCTGAGAAGGTCAAAGGAATAGACCCCGGTCTGGTGGCCATCGCTGAAATGGATGGAAACAGCATAATTGCCAACTGAGGTCACCGATATAGGCCTGACGTCAGGGGAAATCTTCCCCGGAGGAATCAGCTTCTCCCCCGTCCATTCATGGATGCATTCCGCACACTGGCAACTTTCCCTCAAATATACATTCGTGTAGATACTTTCATGTTCATCTTGCCACAGGATCCTTACGGAATTTCCCCCATGGGGCATGACCTCTTTGGGAACAGGTTTCATTTTGAATTCTCCTTCTGTTTATCCATTGTACGGCCAAACATCGACGATCCTCAAGGAACTATCCAAAAAGTCGAACCGCTAAAGAAGCGACATGCTGGCCCTGGAATCTTGCGATAGCCCTTTCCCTCGCACTTGGAAGCCTTGCCCCGTCACCACCGGCGATTGTTCCGGCACCATAGGGAGACCCTCCCGTCACTTCAGATGCGCCGGAAAGTTCCGGACAGCTGTACGGAACGCCGGCAATCAGCATTCCATGATGCAATAGTGTTGTGTGAAAGGATATGATTGTCGTTTCATGGCCTCCATGCTGGCTTGCCGTGCTGACAAAAACACTTCCGATTTTTCCGATCAGTCCCCCATTTGACCAGATCTCACCTGTCTGGTCCAGGAACGTCCTCATCTGGGATGACATATTTCCGAATCGGGTGGGAGTTCCAAAAATAATGGCGTCATATTCTGAAAGCTCTCCCGGGGATGCCACATCATAAGGAGAGTTTACAAGACCGCCGATTCTGACAAGCGTTTCCTCCGCCATTGTTTCGGGAACCCTTTTGACAAAGACCTCGCTTTCTCCCCTCTCCCCTGCGCCAAAAGCCACCTCTTCCGCCAATGTCTGGACATGGCCCCATGTGCTATAGAATAAAACCAGAATTTTTGCCATCAGAACTCCTCCTCGTCTTTCATCGGGCGATCCATCACATCCCGCAAAACTTCCACGAGGCTGGCCTCTTCATACAAAAGGCGATAAACAGCCCGCGTCACCGGAAGGTCAACTCCATGTCCCAATGCAAGCATGTGGGCAGACTGGGCGGTGGTCACGCCTTCCGCGACCTGCCCCAGGTCCCGAAGGATATCCTCAAGTTTCTCTCCCCGTCCCAAGCGGACACCGACCGTCCGGTTTCGACTTTGCTCACCCGTTGCGGTCAAATAAAGATCCCCAACACCTCCCAAACCGGAAAAAGTGGTGGCATTCGCTCCAAGAGCCACCCCCAATCGTGTCATTTCAGCAAGACCTCTCGTCAGCAAGGCCGCCCTTGAGTTCGCTCCAAGCCCCATTCCATCGGAAATGCCAGCGGCGAGAGCGATGACGTTTTTCAGGGCACCGCAGATTTCCAGCCCCTTTACGTCCGCCCTGGTATAAACCTTGAAATAGTTTGTATTGAATAAGGATTGTGTCTCTTTCGCCATAACTTGGGAACGGCTTGCCACAACCACAGCCGTTGGAGAGTTCCTGACGACTTCCTTCGCAAAGGAGGGGCCGGAGAGGACCGCATATTGATCCGGATCGGACAAATAGCACTCCGAGACAATTTCCGAGACCATCCGAAGGGATTTCTGCTCAATTCCCTTTGTGCCGCTGACAATGGGTAACCGGGGAGCCCCCAGAGACGAAAGGGTTTTCATCGTCTCCCGGACACCCTGGCAAGGGATGGCCAACACGATAAAACTTGCCTCGCTGAGTGATTTCTCGATGTTTGAAGTGACGTCCAGACTCTTGGGGAAAATGGCCCCGGGAAGATAGACCCGGTTCTCCCTGTCTGAAGAAATCATTGCACACAACGTCTCGTCCCTGACCCACAAGGTAACCGGCAACCCCTTTGATGCCAGGTGGAACGCAAGGGCCGTCCCCCATGAACCACCGCCCAGTACCAAAGGCCTCACGGGTTTACCAAGAAACAAAGGTTCATTCCCCATCGCCACTCCCTTCAAACAATCCGGCCCACTCCCAAAAGAATCCCGACACACCCGACCCTGAGGCCCCATCCAGTAGAGTTCCCCATTGTTCCTGCAAAGACAACAAGTCTACAATAGGGGTATTGGTGGACCTTTCTAAACCCGGAACCAGGAGAATTCATGCTCGATAAAAAACGCATCCTACACGAAGAGGAAACCATTCGGAAAGCCCTTGCATCGAGAGGCCAGGATTTCGACTTTTCCCCCATCAAGGACCTCGACCGTGAAATCAGCCAGCTGAAACAGACATGGGAAGCCCTTCGGGAAAAACGCAATCGTCTCGCGCAGGACATTGGAATCAGGAAACGCAATGGTCAGCCGACGGAAGATCTCATGGACGAATCCCGAACCGTTAACGAGCTCATTTCCAAAGACGAGGGGCTTCTTGCATCTCTTGAGAACAGACTCGACGAAATGCTTTGGGTGATTCCGAATATTCCCAGAGAGGATGTCCCCAAGGGAGCATCCGAAGCGGACAATGTCACCATCCGAACCGTTGGCACACCAAAATCCTTTTCCTTTGAACCCAAACCGCACTGGGAGCTCGGTGCCGAATTAGGGATTATGGATGTTGAGCATACATCTCTTGTCAGCGGAAGCCGTTTCTCGACCCTCACCGGAGCTGGCGCCCGACTTGAGCGTGCCCTGGCAAACTACATGCTGGACCTGCATACCCTTCCCGAGAACAATCCGGGAGGTGTCTATATCGAACACTCCGTTCCTTTTCTGGTCCGGAAAGAGGCTCTCATGGGAACAGGCCAGCTCCCAAAGTTCCAAGAGGAACTTTTTAGCTGCCCCGAAGACGAGCTCTACCTGATCCCTACAGCTGAAGTCCCCCTAACCAACCTGTACAGGGAGACGATACTGGACTCATCCGAGCTTCCGATCCGGATGGTCGCACAGACGGCCTGTTTCAGAAGGGAAGCCGGAGCGGCAGGAAGAGACTCAAGGGGGCTCATCCGCCAGCACCAGTTTCAAAAGGTCGAACTGGTCTGGATTACGAACCCGGAAACATCCGCAACCGATCACGAAAGATTGACCGCCGACGCCGAAAGGGTTCTTTCAGGGCTCGGACTCCCCTACAGGGTCATTGCCCTGTGCACGGGAGACCTTGGATTTTCTTCCGCAAAGACCTACGACCTTGAGGTCTGGATGCCCTCACAGAAAACCTATCGGGAAATCTCCTCCTGCTCAAACTTTGAGGAGTTTCAAGCCCGCCGGGCCCAGATCCGGTTCCGGGATCCCAAAACAAAAAAAACCCGTTTCGTTCATACTCTCAATGGATCCGGTCTGGCAATTGGAAGGGCGGTTGCCGCAATTCTTGAAAATGGCCAGCAGCTCGACGGAACCGTTCGGATTCCGGAAGTCCTTGTGCCCTATATGGGAGGGATCACAGAGATCTCCTCCCGGAAGAAAGGTCTAAAATGACTGACTCATCGCCAAAGGAATCCCTCAAAAGCCTTGTCTTCTTCGGAAAAGATTTTATGATCGGGTCGAGAGTTGAAGGGGTGGCGAGAAACCATTCCCTCACTTTCCTGAGATTCGACAAACAGGAGGCACTCAAAGAGATTTCTCCGGGACCCCGGCTTGTCCTTTTTGATATCGCGGCAACCGGCGATGATCTCCCGGAAATGATCGGAACACTCAAGAACGCTTATCCGGCAACCTCTCTTGTCGGGCTGGCTTTCCACACCGATGAGGCCTCTCTCGACAGAGGGAAAAAAGCTGGACTGCACACTCTGATCACCCGCTCCAATCTCGTCGACGGTCTCAACAGAATTTTGGAAAAAGGGTAATAAAAATGGTCCGCAACGCCTTGCCCCCCTGCAGACTTCTTCTGTTCATCCTGGCTCTTTTGTGGGGTTTTCCTGACTTGCTCCTTGCCTCTCCGGTGACTGAAGACTTTAAAGACACCCACGACTGCAAAGGAAGCCTAAAGGAGGTTGACCTGTCCCTTTCCCGGCTCTCTCCCGATTTTCCCATCCACAAGGCAAGGCTCCTGATTCTGAAAGCCCGTCTGGACAGGGATCGTAAAACTCCAAAAAGCCACAAGGAGGGGCTTCTCGCATTGAAAGAAGCCCGGGTAATCGCCGATACTCTCAAGAAAGACCATTCGAAGGACCCTGAGATATGGGACCTTTTGGGACAGATCGATCTCATTCACACCCAGTATCAGGGATTTCCAGGGGGAATGCGCTATGCTTCAAGATCCCGAAAGGAAATCACCAGAGCTCTGGCGCTCTCTCCGACGAACTCCCTCGCCCATTTCACTCGCGGAATGGAAGACTATTTTAAACCCTGGTTTGTCGGAGGATCCAAAAAAAAAGCGCTGGAGCATTTCCAGAAGGCCCTGGCAGGATCTCCCACAAACCCCCGTTACATCTCATGGGTTGGTCTCGCCCTTTTGGCCAACCATCACCCCCGCCAGGGAAGAATCATGATTGACCGCGCAGCCTCCATGTGTCCGGGCAACCCCATTTATCGCCAACGGGCCATTACCGAAAAGCCCCGCGGTTGAAACCAGGGTGAATGATGATAGACGATCCAGAGATCACAACAAGAGTTTTTCTCCGCTTCTCCGACCGGGCCTCTCATAGGGACCACCCCGAATGGGGTGAAGGCAAGGTCGTCCATCTCTCAACCTCCACTCTTCCGGGAGGGGCTGCCTATGTCCGGATTCTTTTTGAGGACGGCCAGGAGAGAACATTCAATAATGATTTAAACGATGATCGATGCGCCTATTACATGGGGCTCGTCAAAGTCATCAAAGGACCAGGAGGCATCTTATTCCAGAGATAAAAGGCAATATTCGTGGTCTGAAGAAAAATCAGCTTGAAGCTCTCGGTCGCCTTTACCGGAGAAAGGTCCCGCCGCTTATGTGGGTGACGACGGAGTTGGCCGGGGTCATGGGAGAGATCAGTTTTGAAATCGGTAGGCAAGTCGGGGTTTTCATCTCCAGGGAAGGAGCCGTCCTCGATGTGATCGTGGGCGGTCCCAAGGAACTCTATATTGAATCCCTGCCCCCCTCCCGTGGAGGAGACCATCTTCTCCGGGGAATAAGGCTTGTCCATACGCACCTTCGTACGGAGCCCATCAACCAGGATGACCTGAACGATCTGGCGCTCCTGAGGCTCGATGCGCAAATCGTCCTCCATATCGATGAAAGTGCTCCAAGGATCCGGCGATTCTCCCAGGCATTGATCAACCCTGACAAAAAGGGCGAGACACCATGGCTGGTCAACGAATCCGTTCCTTTTTCCGCTGAACGGCTCGAAGTTGCGGATACGGTCCTTGAGATCGAAGAAGCCCTTTCCGAATCCAAGGGAAGCTCTCGCCACCAGACATCCGGGCAGGAACGGGCGATCCTCGTCTCCGCATCAAAAGAGAGTCTCCTCTTCCAGAAAGATGGCATGGAGGAGTTAAGGGAACTGGCAGAAAGTGCGGGCGTTCAGGTTCTCGGGGAAGAGATCCAGAAACTCAGAACCGTCCATCCAAGCACCCTTTTGAGCGCGGACAGGCTGAAAGTCCTGATTATTCACGCCCTTCAGGTGGGCGCGACGATCATCATCTTCGAACAGAACCTGACACCTGCCCAGGTCAAGAATATCGCCGCCCTGACGGACCTCAAGATCATCGACCGGACACAGCTCATTCTGGATATTTTTGCGAGAAGGGCCCATTCAAGCGACGGAAAGCTCCAGGTGGAAGTGGCCCAGCTCAAATATCTTCTTCCCCGGCTTGAGCAACGATCGACAGCGTTGTCAAGGCTGACCGGGGGTATTGGCGGAAGAGGTCCGGGAGAGACCAGACTTGAAGAAGACAGACGTCGTGTCCGGGACAGGATTACCTCACTTACGGAAAAGCTCTCGAAACTTGGGGACGAGAGACGACAAAGGAAAGAACGCCGACAGGAAAACGGACTTCCGATCGTCTCGCTCGTCGGGTACACGAATGTCGGGAAATCCACACTTTTAAATCAGCTGACAGGGTCGGAAGTTCTCACGGAAAACAAGCTCTTTGCCACCCTTGACCCGACATCCAGACGGCTAAGGTTCCCCCGTGAAAGGGAAATCATCCTGACCGACACGGTGGGCTTTATCCGGAATCTTCCCGCGGACCTGAAAAGAGCCTTTCTCTCCACCTTTGACGAATTAAAGGATGCCCATCTGCTGATCCACGTTGCGGATGGCTCCCATCCCAGCATCGAAGCCCAGATCAAACAAGTGGATTCCCTGTTGACGGAGATGGAGATAGGGGAAAAGCCAAAGCTTCTTGTCATCAATAAGGCCGACCTTCTCGACGATGAAAAAAAAGAATCCCTTTCCCTCCTCTTCCCTGAAGCGATCCTCATCTCTGCAACCCATCCGGATACTCTGAGGGGATTGCTTGGACAGATGGAAGAGAGACTGTTTTTCAAACGGCTCTCCGACCCTCCGGATCATGTCGCAATGGCTCCGGTTCCATGACAGAAGACCTTCTCGCCATCCCCCATGCCTTCTGTCAGGAATGTCGACTATGTTGCCGATTTATTGAGCCGGACCGGCAGACACCATTTTCTTCCCGTCCAGGACTTCGGCCCATCCTTCCGGACGTCTTCCGGGGAAAAACAGATCCCGACTTGACTCTTGTCCGGATTGATGAGTTCGATCTCTGGCAATGCTCGCTTCTTGATCCATCATCATGGAACTGCAGCAGTTGGCCAAACCACCCGCTTGACTGCAAGATCTATCCTCTTGTCCTGATCCTTCATGAGGGATCACCTTGGCTGGGAATCGACACAAACTGCCCATTTTCCCTTCATATTTCAAGAGAGATCCTCCAACAGAAAGCCGCTGCCATCAAGAGCACCGATTGGGCAAGGATCCCCGCACCAGCCAAGTCCGCCCTGATCGTCCATCTGGAAAAAGAGGGCGTCGACGGTGTTGTCCCCATCCTGTCTCTTGAAGACTAGCCCGCCGCCATGTCCCGCTTCGGACCGATTACAAGCCTGACAACCAACAAAAAGGAACGATACAGGATTCTTTCCCAGTTCACTTCGGAAACCAGAAAAATGCTGTTTTCAGGCTGCCATCCCGTCTCTTATTTTCTGAATGCTCGTGGAGTCGAGTTCGAAATGGCCTGTTGGGACAATCGACCATTTCTTCTCGCAAAATCCGAAGGATACCACTGGCTTCCCCTGCCACCTGAATGGATCCTTGACAATCAGTTTCTGTCCGACACCTTTTTGGATGAGCTCCCGGAGTGGCTCTTCTGCCTTAACGGCGGACGAGACGGACGCATCGACAACCTGCCAATCGGTGTTTCTGGAAAACGTTCTTCCTGCCCTCCCCCCATCCGGCAGGATACCGACCGGATTCTTCTGAGGGAATCCACCCTTCGCGCTGCTGGGGATCATTACAAAACCCACCGTTGGGAACTTAATCGCCTACGAAGAACCGATCCCTCTCCGGGAATTCGCCGATGGTCGGAACCGGCTCCTTCCACCCGAATGGAGGAAATCAAAAACCGATTTTTCAAGATGAGACGCGACAAGGCACTCAATGAACTGGAGTGGCTGATGGTGGAAGACCTTGAACGGGCCCACAGAATCGCAGAAACCAACTGGAACATTCTCAATTTGACAGGAGTCATTCTTTCGATACAGGGAGAGGAAGTCGCCTGGCAATGGCTTGCCTTTTCAGAGTCAGAACATTCAGCCATCTGTTTTCTGGAGTGCAGGGATCCTCAAATGAAATACCTCTCCGTCATGATGACGCATCTTGTTTTTCAGATGTTTTCCAAGCTGGACTGGATCAATATCGGCGGAGACTCGGGGATCTCCGGACTGGCCAGGGCAAAGGATCAGGATCGTCCTGGGGTTCTGGTTCCCTGCCATACCCAGGAGCTCTCCCCATAATGCCCACCGGCACCTTGTCTTGAGTATCCTTATGCCTATAGAATCGAATGAATGACCTGATATCGATTCTGTTCACATCCAAAGAACAAACCGCTTGCACAAGGTGGCCTCCCGGACAAGCTTCAGGAGACACCCTCACAGTCTCCTCATGTTTCGGCGGGGGGAGGCAATCTAAAAAAGGAGGCTTTGATGGATCTGACAAAGGAATTTCCAAGAAGTCCTTTTGACCGGCTTGGAGGAATCGATCATCTGAAGCGGCTGATAGACAAGGCCAGGGCAAAAAACGCCGGAACTTTGGGAGAATATATCTATAACTGTCCGCTTGACGCCTTCTGTCTGACATTTCTGGAAATGGACCATGAGTCCTTTGCCCGAATTGTCGCATCCACCCACTCCGATGACGAAGTATTGGCCGCTGTCCTCGATAAATGTCCCAATGCCAGGAATCCTGAAAAGGTCAGTTCATTCAATCTTTCCTATGAAGCACTTTCTCCTGACACCCCGGAAAAGTGGCAATATTTCATCGCCACAAGGGATGCGATTGATCCTTCAAGAACAGATATCCGCACATGGACCCGACTCATCGACCTTGAAGAAAAAAGAATTCTCACGGTATGAGTCTTGGGAGACCTATTATCCTCATATCCGTTTTTTCCATCACCTAAAAAACTGGGAGTTCTGAATGTCAAAGAAGTCCATCCTCAAGGATTGTCTTTTCATAAAAAGAAAGCCCGTCAGAAATGCCGGAATCATGGGAACCAGATCTTTGTTTCTGGGGATTTTGGCCCTGTGGGTTCTTATTGTTGCGCCATTTTCTGCAGAGGCTGATCAACCTTACACGCCAAAACCAAAGATACATGTTTTTCCGAATGGTCTCAGGCTCATTACCGTCGAAAATCCTTACTCCCCCATCGTTACGTTCCAGATCTGGTACAAGGTGGGCTCCATCGATGAGCATCAGCCCAAAACCGGAATTTCCCACTTTTTGGAACACATGATGTTCACAGGAACACCAAAATTTCCTCATGGGGTTCTGGACCAGAAAGTCAACGACGTTGGAGGGCAATCCAACGCTTTTACCAACTACGACTTTACCGCTTTCTTTGAAAATCTTCCCCCGGGGAACTTGCCGCTCTCCTTCGCTATCGAGTCGGACAGGATGAAGAACCTATCCCTCAAGAAATCCCAGATCGAACGGGAACGAAAAATCGTTCTGGAAGAAAGACGGAATGATTACGACGACCCGACCCAGCTTCTCGTTGAGCGGGTCTATGCGCGGGCCTTTGTCGTTCACCCGTATCACAATCCTGTCATCGGCTGGGAAGATGACATCAAACGAATCACCCAGAAAGACCTGCGAAACTACTATCATCAAAACTATATGCCCAACAACTCCACCATCGTCATCGTCGGACCCGTGAAAGCATCCGACATGGTCCGTCAGGTGGGGGATGCCTTTGGATCCATTCCCCGTGGAACCCTTCCCCGGCGGCATATTCATCTTGACCGACCACAGAAAAAGTTACAGGTTGTGATTTTGCACAAGCCGGCAATGCTTCCAGTGACAATGCTGGCTTTTCACGCTCCGAACTTCAAGAATCCGGATCAATACCCACTGACTGTGCTCTCGGCGCTCCTGTCCGGTGGCCGATCCTCCATTCTGTACAGAAAAATGGTTTACGAACATCCAGTAGCAGTTGATGCCGAAGGCTCGTACGACCCACTTACGCAGGGACCTTCCCTCTTTTACTTCTATGCACAGGGAATGCCCAAAACAACGCCCCCATTTCTGAAAAAGGAATTGACCTCTGTCATTAACTCCCTGAAAACACACCCGGTCTCCCAATCGGCTCTCGACCGTGCAAAAAAGGGACTGGTCTCCGAATTCCTGATGAGTCAGGAGTCCACCTTCGGAATGGGTATGCTCCTTGGAGAAATGGCGACCCTTGGTGTTCCCATGACCTATCTTGATGACTACGTCAAAAACATTCAGGCGGTCACCCCCTCGGAGATCACCCGGGTTGCCCAAAAATATCTTAACAGCCATTCCGAAACGATCGGCTACCTTTATCCATCAGGCAAACCGAAGAGACCGGTCTTCAGAAAACCTGGAAGCCTCGTACGTTGAAAAAGGAGCGATTCATGACAAAGACGGCACTGTCCAGGATCTTGATCTTCACGACCACCATTTCCCTCGCGGCATGCGCACACACCTCCACCGGAGCCGTTTCCCGGACAACACAGGCGGATGTGTCCCAAACACGCAATGTCGACATTCTCCACACCTCCGTCACCAGAACGGTCCTTCCAAATGGAATCACAGTCCTCGTGATTCCCCGTCCGGTGGTTCCGGTTGTCTCTTTCCGGATCGGAATCCGTGCAGGCTCCTCCCAGGACCCGGAAGGCCAATACGGTCTTTCCGATCTCACCGCATCCCTTCTTGACAGGGGAACACAGAAGCATGATGCCCTTTCCATCTTCCGGGCCATCGATAGCTCGGGGGGAGGGCTCGATGCCCAGTCGGGGAGAGATCTGACCACCGTTTCCGGAAAGGTTCTGACTGAGGATCTGGAGCCATTATTCTCCCTTGCTGCCGAAATGGTACAGACTCCAACTTTCCCCGAAGAGGATTTCCAAAAAAACCAGCAAATGGCTCTTGCAGAACTGACCGATGAAAAAGATCACCCAGGACCGGTCGCCAGAACACTCCTTTACAAAAAGATGATGGGCAAAGGACCCTATGGCCATCCCGAGTCAGGAACAATAAGAACCGTATCCAAGCTGAAGCGTTCAGACATATTGTCTTTCTACCGGAAATGGTATACCCCGGATCGCACGATCATTACCTTTTCCGGAGATATCTCCAATGAAAAAGCTCTGGCTCTTGTCAAACGGGAGTTTGGATCCTGGAAAAACCGGGAAGGCTCAAACCAAACCAGATCAATGAATAAAACGCATTGGGGCAATGGAGGAAAAACTTATCTGATCGACCGTGAGGATCTTGCCCAGACAACAGTCCTGATGGGCCTTCCAGGCATCTCCCGGAAAGATCCCCTCTTCTACAATGCCCTCGTCATGAACCAGCTGGTTGGTGGAACAACCACATCCAGACTGAACCATGTGATCCGGCAAAAGATGGGACTGGTTTATTATATTTATTCCGGGCTTGACGCGGAACGCCATCGTGGCCCATTTTTCGTGAGTTTCCAGACCCATGCGGAAAATACGGCAAAAGTCATCAAGGAAACACGCATTCAGCTTCAAAAAAGCGCCCGATCCACTCCCGATTCAAAGGAGGTTACCGCGGTCAAGAAAAATCTTCTGGGCTCCTTTCCGTTCAGAATGGACTCGGATGATCGTATCGCATCCCTCTTGCTCTTCATTGAAAACTATTCTCTGGGGATCGATTACTTTACGGATTACCCCCAAAAGATCAGCGAGGTCACGCCTGATTCCGTCAAGAGTGCCGCACAAACACTTATTCACACTTCCAGCCTGACCACAGTTATAGCAGGACCTCTTTCCAAAATGAGTGGGGTGACCGGACAGGAGATCAAACCCTGAAGGCCTGAAGGCAAACAAGTTGAATTTTTATTCGGTACCCGCTAGGATATAACTTTCTGTTTTAGAACCGGGAACTGCCGGAGCGTCAGGCCATGGATTCATGGCCGCCCGTTGATTTTCAAACAAAGACAGCGGGTTTCACCAGTCTACAGGAAAGAGGACAAACGATGTCCAGTGTCATCAAAAAGCGCCGGAAGAAAATCCGGAAGCACAAGTACAAGAAGCTCCGCAGGGCATCTCGTCACAAGAAGAAGTAACCCAATGGGCGGCCTGCCGGGAAAGATCCTGGCGGGTCGTTCTGATTTTATAGGATGTACATGGTATTTTGATAATCATGGAGGCGGGCGTTGATTTCTGAAAGAAAAGTGGCGATAGGATCCATTGTCCTTCTCTTTTTCACATCTGTTTCCATTCTGACCTACCAAAGCATGCGGATTGCCGACCTCCAAAGCAAAATCGACAATCTGACAATCAACAAGACCGCCAAGTCCCAGAAGCAGCTTTCCACCAATCTTGTCGCATCTGAGGGAGAAGATACGGGAACATACCAGCTTGATCTTATC